>CAUZTZ010000051.1:0-16877 GCA_963582805.1 Alphaproteobacteria bacterium | reverse complement strand
GCCGGTGATGGCGCGGCCGCGGCGGCCGTTGTCGAATAAGGCGTCAACCGATTCCTGCAGCATGCGCTTTTCGTTGCGGACGATAATCTCCGGCGCCCGTAATTCGATCAGCCGGCGCAGACGGTTGTTGCGGTTGATGACGCGCCGGTAGAGATCGTTGAGATCGGACGTGGCGAAGCGGCCGCCGTCGAGCGGCACCAGGGGGCGCAACTCAGGCGGAATGACCGGGACCACTTCCAGGATCATCCATTCCGGACGGGCGCCCGATGCGATGAACGCTTCGACCAACTTCAAGCGTTTGATGAATTTTTTGCGCTTGGCTTCCGAATTGGTTTCCTTGAGATCGACACGCAGCGACTCGGCCTCTTCTTCCAGATCGATGGTCTTGAGCATATCGCGCAAGGCCTCGGCGCCGATACCGGCCTGGAAGGCATCTTCGCCATACTCGTCGACGGCGTCCTGGAACTCGTCTTCGGACAATAATTGATTCTCGGCCAGCGGCGTCAGGCCGGGTTCGGTCACCACGTAGTTTTCGAAATAAAGCACCCGTTCCAGATCTTTGAGCGTCATGTCGACCATTAGCCCGATGCGCGACGGCAGCGATTTCATGAACCAGATATGGGACACCGGCGCGGCCAGTTCGATATGGCCCATGCGGTCGCGGCGGACCTTGGAAAGGGTCACCTCGACGCCGCATTTCTCGCAAACGATGCCCTTATATTTCATGCGCTTATATTTGCCGCACAAACATTCATAATCCTTGATCGGGCCAAAGATACGGGCACAGAAAAGCCCGTCCCGTTCCGGCTTGAAGGTCCGGTAATTGATGGTTTCGGGCTTCTTGATCTCGCCGAAGGACCAGGAGCGGATACGCTCCGGGCTGGCAATGCTGATCTGTATTTGATCGAACTGCTGATTGCCGGCTTGGGGCTCAAAAATCCGGGTTAGTTCATTCATCTATATTCTCCTATTTACCGGTTTCACACAGCGCCGATCAAGTGCTGGTCTGTTTAAGCTCGACATTGAGCCCAAGTGAATGCAATTCCTTGACAAGTACGTTGAAGCTTTCGGGGATACCGGCTTCGAACGAATCGTCACCGCGGACCACGGCCTCATAGACCTTGGTACGCCCGGACACATCATCGGATTTGACGGTCAGCATTTCCTGCAACGAGTAGGCGGCGCCGTAGGCTTCGAGCGCCCAGACCTCCATCTCGCCGAAGCGCTGGCCGCCAAACTGCGCCTTGCCGCCGAGCGGCTGCTGGGTCACAAGGCTGTAGGGGCCGATCGAGCGGGCATGGATTTTGTCATCGACCAAATGATGCAATTTCAGCATGTAGATATAGCCGACGGTGACCATGCGGTCGAAATGCTCGCCGGTGCGGCCATCGAACAGACGCACCTGACCGGAGGTATCGAACCCGGCCTTTTCGAGCATCTCGACGATATCCGCCTCGTGGGCGCCGTCGAATACCGGCGTCGATATGGGTATGCCGCCGCGCAGGTTGCCGGCCAGTTCGACCACCGCTTTATCGTCCATGGACTGGATATCCTGCTTATAGATATCGTCGCCGTAGGAGAATTTCAGCTTCTCGCGGAGGTCCTTGGATTCCTGGCCGTTCTGGGCCATGGCATCCAGGGCCTCGCCGATTTGCAGGCCAAGGCCGGCGCAGGCCCAGCCGAGATGGGTCTCGAGAATTTGACCCACGTTCATTCGGGACGGCACGCCCAAGGGGTTGAGCACGATATCCACCGGCGTTCCATCTTCCAGGGACGGCATATCCTCGATCGGAACGATTTTGGATATCACGCCCTTGTTGCCGTGGCGGCCGGCCATCTTGTCGCCGGGCTGCAATTTGCGCTTCACGGCGACAAACACCTTCACCAGCTTCATCACGCCCGGTGCCAATTCGTCGCCGCGCTCCAGCTTTTCGACCTTGTCGTCGAAACGGCGCTGGAATTCGGCGCTGCCCTCTTCCAGCTGCTTTTTGAGGGTTTCGATCTCGGACATCACCTTGTCGTTGGCGACGGTGATCTGCATCATCTGACCGGCGGTCAGTTTCTCCAGCATCTCGGGCACGATCTTGGTGCCGGCGGTCAGGCCCTTGGGGCCCGAGACCAGCTTGCGATTGACCAGCCGGTCGCGGATGCGGCCGTGGAAGCTGCGCTCCAGGATGGCAATCTCGTCGTCCCGGTCCTTGGCCAGACGTTCGATCTCGGCCCGGTCGATGGCCAGAGCGCGTTCGTCCTTATCGATGCCGCGCCGCGAGAAGACGCGCACCTCGACCACCGTTCCGGCGACGCCGGGCGGCAGACGCAGCGACGTGTCGCGCACGTCGGATGCCTTCTCGCCGAAGATGGCGCGCAGCAATTTCTCTTCCGGCGTCATCGGCGATTCGCCCTTCGGCGTCACCTTGCCGACCAGAATATCGCCCGGCTCGATCTCGGCGCCGATATAGACAATGCCCGCTTCGTCGAGGTTTTTTAAGGCCTCTTCGCCGACATTGGGAATATCGCGGGTGACTTCTTCCTGGCCCAGCTTGGTATCGCGGGCCATCACTTCGAACTCTTCTATATGGATTGAGGTAAACACATCGTCGCGCACGATACGCTCCGATATCAGGATCGAATCCTCGAAGTTGTAGCCGTTCCAAGGCATGAAGGCGACCAGCACATTACGCCCCAGAGCCAGCTCGCCGAGATTGGTCGACGGGCCGTCGGCGATGATATCGCCCTTGGCAACGACATCGCCGACCTTGGCCAGCGGACGCTGGTTGATGCAGGTGTTCTGGTTGGAACGCTGGAACTTTTGCAGCGTATAGATATCGACGCCGGGGCCCTGATCGTCGTCCTGGTTCTCGTCGGCGTGGATGACGATGCGCGTGCCGTCGATCTGATCTACAACGCCGGCGCGCCGGGCAATGATCGTGGCGCCCGAATCCCGGGCCACGGTTTCTTCCATGCCGGTGCCCACCAGCGGCGCCTCGGAGCGGATCAGCGGCACCGCCTGGCGTTGCATGTTCGAGCCCATGAGCGCCCGGTTGGCGTCATCGTTCTCCAGGAACGGGATCAACGCGGCGGCGACCGAGACCAATTGCTTGGGCGAGACGTCGATCAAATCAATGTCATCGCGCATGGCCATGGCAAATTCGCCGGCCTGGCGGCAACTGATAAGCTCTTGCACGAACTTGCCCGATTTATCCAGCTCCGCATTGGCCTGGGCAATGGTGTAACGGCTCTCATCCATGGCCGAAAGATAGACCACGTCGTCCGAAACCTTGGCGTCCTTGACCCGCCGGTAGGGGCTTTCGATGAAGCCGTATTTGTTGACCCGCGCGTAGGTCGCGAGGCTGTTGATCAAGCCGATGTTCGGCCCTTCCGGGGTTTCGATCGGGCAGATGCGGCCATAATGGGTGGGGTGCACGTCGCGCACCTCGAAGCCGGCCCGCTCGCGGGTGAGACCGCCCGGTCCCAACGCCGACAGGCGGCGCTTGTGGGTGATCTCCGACAAGGGATTGGTCTGATCCATGAACTGGCTCAATTGCGACGAGCCGAAGAATTCGCGGACCGCCGCCACCGCCGGCTTGGCGTTGATCAGATCGTGCGGCATGACGGTGTCGATATCGACCGAGCTCATGCGTTCGCGGATGGCGCGCTCCATGCGCAAAAGTCCGATGCGATATTGATTTTCCATCAATTCGCCGACCGAACGGACGCGGCGGTTGCCGAGATGGTCGATATCGTCAATATCGCCCTTGCCGTCCTTCAGCTCGACCAGGATTTTTACCACCTCCATGATGTCTTCGCGGCGCAGCGTGCGCACCGTATCTTCGGTTTCGAAGCCGAGCCGGGAATTCATTTTCACGCGGCCCACCGAAGACAGATCATAACGGTCGGAATCAAAGAACAAGCCCTTGAACAACGCATCGGCGGTATTCAGGATCGGCGGCTCGCCGGGGCGCATGACCCGGTAGATGTCGATCAGCGCCTCTTCCCGGTTCGAGTTTTTGTCGGCGGCCAGGGTGTTGCGGATATAGGGCCCGACATTGACATGATCGATGGCCAGGGTGGTGATTTCCTCGATCTTGTCTTCTTCGAGTTGGGCGTACAATTCTTCGGTTATCTCGTCGCCGGCTTCGAGATAAACCAATCCGGTTTTCTGGTTGACGATATCAGCGGCGGCATAGCGGCCGATGATTTCCTCGGACTGCACAACATATTCGTTGATGCCCTTGCTTTCCATTTCGCGCAACATGCGCGGCGTCAGCTTGGTGCCGGCCTTGTGCACGACGCGGCCCGATTTGGCGTTGACGAAATCATATTCCATCTTGATGCCGCGCAAGCTTTCGAAATCGACCGGCGCGCGCCAGCCTTTTTTGGTGCGCGTATAGTTAACCCGGTCATAGAAATAGCCGAGAATTTCTTCCGACGTCATGCCGGTTGCCTCAATCGGATCAACCTTCTTGCCTTGCGCAGCCCGGCGGGCGCGCAGTTTTTGGGTATCGTCGGAATCCAGGCCCAACAGCAGCGTCGTTACCGGCAATTTGCGGCGCCGATCGATGCGCACATAAACCAAATCCTTGGCGTCAAATTCAAAATCCAGCCACGAGCCGCGGTACGGAATGACCCTTGCCGCAAACAGGAACTTGCCCGACGAATGGGTCTTGCCCTTGTCATGATCGAAGAACACGCCGGGCGAGCGGTGCATCTGCGAGACAATAACCCGCTCGGTGCCGTTGACAACGAAGGTGCCGTTGTCGGTCATCAGCGGCAATTCGCCCATATAGACGACCTGCTCCTTGATATCGCGCACCGAGCGCGATCCGGTTTCTTCGTCGATATCCCAAACCACGAGGCGCAGGGTCACTTTCAGCGGCGCCGCGTAGGTCATGCCGCGCTGCTGACATTCCTCGACATCATATTTCGGCTCTTCGAATTCATAATCGACGAATTCCAAGGTGCCGCGCTCGGAAAAATCCTGAATCGGGAATACCGATTTGAAGACTTCCTGGAGGCCCGAATCGGTGCGGTCCGGCTTGAGGACGCCGCGCTGAAGGAACGTGTCGTAGGAAATTTTTTGAACCTCGATCAGGTTCGGCATGGGCGCAACCGTGGGAATTCGTCCAAAGTCTTTACGAATACGCTTGCGTCCAGTGAAAGATAGATTTGCCATTGCAGCTCCTCTTGGACCTCAAATATGGAGGTCCGAATTTAAGTTCCAGACTTCGAAACAGGCGCCGACCTGCCTCTGAAGCCCAGACTGTATCCGCCCGGATTGGCGTATCCGGACATGAGGAAACGCCTTAATCAGCGTTCCCGGAACTGCACATCCACGTTCCCGGCCTCGGCGTGGCCAATCCGTGTAAGATGCGTCTCTGTTCTCAATCGCCGCCTCCCGGCGGCAAGCGATGCCGCCGGGGCCGGTAATAATCGCAAACCCCGGGATAAAACCGCCCGGCGCTCTAAGTCCGCTACTTCAGCTCGACGGTGGCTCCCGCCTCTTCGAGCTTGGTCTTGATCGCGTCCGCCTCGTCCTTGGTCACCTCTTCCTTGACCGCGCTCGGCGCCGCTTCGACCAGGTCCTTGGCTTCTTTCAGGCCAAGACCGGTAATCGCGCGGACTTCCTTGATGACGTTGATCTTCTTCTCGCCAAAGGCCGCGAGGATAACGCTGAAGGACGTTTGTTCCTCCTCCGCCTCCTCGCCGGCGCCCGGCGCGGCGGCCGCGGCTGCGACCGGCGCGGCCGCCGAAACGCCCCACTTCTCTTCGAGCAATTTCGACAAATCGGCGGCCTCGATGACCGTCAGGCTTGATAAATCTTCGGCAATTTTCTCTAGGTCTGCCATGATATTCACTCCATTGGCTTAAACTGATTGATGACCGGTCATCAGACCGGCCGGACATTCGGCACTCAGGCCGCCTCTTCCTTTTCGCTATAGGCGCCAATAACACGGGCCACCTGCGCCGCCGGTGCCTGCAAGATGCCGGCGATGCGGGTTGCTGGCGTCTGGATCATGCCGACAAGTCCGGCCCTAAGCGCGTCGAGCGACGGCAATTTGGCCAAGCTGTCGATGGCGGCAACATCCAGAATTTGCCCGTTAAAGACACCCCCTAAGACAACGAGTTTTTCATTTCCCTTGGCGAATTCGACCGTCACTTTGGCGGCCGCCACCGGGTCTTCGGAATACGCTAATCCGATCGGCCCGTTGAATAATTCTCCAAGCTCCTTGAAATCCATGTCGTCCAGGGCGAGACGGGAGAGGCGATTCTTCGTAACCTTGTAGCTGGCGCCGGCGTCACGCATTTTTCCCCGAAGTTCGGTCATATTGGCGACCGTCAGACCCGAATAGTGGGTAACCACCACTAGGGTCTGCTCCTGGAAAAGCTGCTTCAACTGGGCAACCATCTCTTCTTTTTGGCTTCGATCCACGAATCGTCTCCAAATATGTTCCGGCGCCTTAAAAATCGGCAAACCGGAACGGTTGCATTCGGCCCCGCCAACAGCGGCGAAACCAACTCGCCCCGTCCAAGCATTCAGTTCAAGCCGTATTCAAAAACCAGCCAAAGGCCAATTCCAAAAACGGTTTTGCACTGTCTGTGCAGGCGACTTGCTTTTAAGCCGCGCCGGCCGAAGCCTTAGCGGCGCCTACAGTCTCGGACAGGTCGGGGGAACATCCCCCGCCGCCGGTCCAGCCCCATATCCATTACGCCGGGGCCGTCCCAGCAATCTCAGACCAGATCAAACAGACCTAGCCCGAAACATTCATACGCACGCCGGGACCCATGGTGGACGACAGGCTGGCGCGCTTTAAATAGATACCTTTAGCGCCGCTCGGTTTCGCCCTCTTGATCGCGTCCACGAACGCGGTCACGTTTTCCACCAATGCGTCTTGCGTGAAACTCGTTTTGCCGACGCCGGCATGGATAATACCGGCCTTCTCGACACGGAATTCAATCTCGCCGCCCTTCGACGATTTGATCGCCTCGGCGACGTTCGGCGTGACCGTGCCCAGCTTCGGGTTCGGCATCAGCCCCTTGGGGCCCAGGATTTTACCGAGCTTGCCGACCACGGCCATCATATCGGGGGTCGCGATGCAGCGGTCGAACTCGACCTCGCCGTTTTGAATTTTTTCCGCCAGATCCTCGGCGCCAACCAGATCGGCGCCGGCGGCGGTGGCCTCATCGGCCTTGTCGCCCTTGGCGAACACGGCGACGCGGACGTCCTTGCCGGTGCCGTTGGGCAACGAGACGACGCCGCGCACCATCTGGTCCGCATGGCGCGGATCAACGCCAAGATTGAGCGCCACTTCGACGGTTTCGTCAAACTTGGTCTTTTTGTTGTCGAGCACCAGCTTGACCGCGTCGCTGACACCATGTTCGGCGAGCCGGTCGAAGCTTTCGTAAGCGCTCTTCAAGCGTTTGCCTTTAGCCATATTACATCCCCTCCACATTGATGCCCATGGAACGCGCCGAGCCGGCAATGATCTTGCAGGCGGCGTCGATATCATTGGCATTCAAATCGATCATCTTGATCTCGGCGATCTCGCGCACCTGCCTCAGGGAGATCGATGCGATAACCTCAATGCCCGGCGTCTCCGAGCCTTTTTCGACGCGCGCCGCCTTCTTTATATAGTAGCTCGCCGGCGGCGACTTGGTCTCGAACGAATAGGTTTTGTCTTGATAGACCGTGATGCGCACCGGGATCGGCATGCCCGGTTCAAGATTCTGGGTGGTCGCATTGAACGATTTGCAGAAATCGGGAATGGAGAGCCCGGCCTGGCCGAGCGCCGGACCAACCGGCGGCGCCGGATTGGCCTGTCCCGCCGGTATCTGCAGGCGGATATAACCTTCAATCTTTTTTGCCATTATCTTCCCTCAGTTCCTAGTTCACTGGGTGCGCGGTACGGCCATGGCCGGCCTCCCGCACGCGCGGTCTCAAATTCTATAATTTTTCCACTTGCGAATATTCCAGTTCCACCGGCGTCGAACGCCCGAAGATGGAAACCGAAACTTTAACCCGCGCTTTCTCTTCATCGACTTCCTCAACCAATCCGTTGAAGGAATTGAACGGCCCGTCGCAAACCCGGACCTGCTCGCCAATGTCAAACGTGATCGATGGCCTGGGCCGCTCGACGCCTTCCTCGACCTGGCTGAGGATTTGCATTGCCTCGGCGTCGGAAATCGGGATCGGGCGTCCGCGCCCGCCAAGGAAATCCGTCACCTTCGGTGTATTTTTGACCAGATGCCAGGTCTCGTCGGACATCTCCATCTTGATCAGGACATAGCCTGGGAAAAACTTGCGCTCGGCAGCCACCTTGGCGCCGCGCCGCATTTCCACCACCTCTTCGAGGGGCACCAAAACCTGTTCGATCATATCGGAGAGGTGCGATTGCACCGCCTGCTCTTCGATCGATTCGGCGACCTTTTTCTCAAAGCCCGAATAGACGTGAATGACGTACCAGCGCATTGCCATAAATCAGGCCCCCAGCCCGAATATCAATTTGACGCCGGACGAAAGCACCTGATCGACCAGGAAAAAGAACAACGCCGCCAAAATAACCATCACGAACACCATGCCGGTCGAGATCAAGGTTTCCCGGCGCGACGGCCACACGACTTTCGACGCTTCCTGGCGCACCTGCTGGAGAAATTGAAATGGGTTAGCTTTGGCCATCGGTTGCTTCACTTTACTGGTTTGCCGCTTTCGGCACGCTACAAATTTGCTTCGTCACAGGTCTTAATAATCATCTCAAATCTGGCAGGGGCAGAAGGATTCGAACCCTCGACCTGCGGTTTTGGAGACCGCCGCTCTACCAGCTGAGCTATACCCCTATTTCGCAGCCTTGGTTTAATCTTCCAATATGTCGGCGACGACACCAGCGCCAACGGTCCGGCCGCCTTCGCGAATGGCGAAGCGCAGGCCCTGGTCCATGGCGATCGGCGTGATCAATTCCACATTCATCGAGATATTATCGCCCGGCATTACCATCTCCGTGCCCGACGGCAATTCCACCGTGCCGGTCACGTCCGTGGTCCGGAAATAAAATTGCGGACGGTAGTTGCCGAAAAACGGCGTGTGCCGGCCGCCCTCTTCCTTGGTCAGGATATAAGCCTCGCAAGAGAACTTGCGGTGCGGCGTGATCGAGCCCGGCGCCGCCACAACCTGGCCGCGCTCAACCTCTTCGCGCTTGGTGCCGCGGAGCAGACAACCGATATTGTCGCCCGCCTCGCCCTGATCCAATATCTTGCGGAACATCTCAACGCCCGTGCAAACCGTCGTCTGGGTGTCCCGAATACCGACGATCTCAACATTGTCGCCGGTGTTCAAAACGCCGCTCTCGACACGCCCCGTAACCACCGTGCCGCGCCCGGAAATCGAGAACACGTCTTCGATCGGCATCAAGAATGGCTGATCGATCGCCCGTTCCGGCTGCGGAATATAGCTGTCCACGGCTTCCATCAGCTTGGTCACCGAATCGGCGCCGGTCTCCGCGTCTCGGTCCTCCAGCGCCGCCAGCGCCGAGCCCATGACAATCGGGATATCGTCGCCCGGGAAATCGTATTTCGACAAAAGCTCGCGCACTTCCAGCTCGACCAGCTCCAAAAGCTCCTCGTCATCCACCTGATCGACCTTGTTCAGGTACACAACAATCGCCGGAACGCCGACCTGGCGCGCCAAAAGGATATGCTCGCGGGTCTGCGGCATCGGACCGTCGGCCGCCGACACGACCAAAATGGCGCCGTCCATCTGCGCCGCGCCGGTGATCATGTTCTTTACGTAGTCCGCGTGCCCCGGGCAATCCACATGCGCGTAGTGACGGTTCTCGGTCTCGTACTCCACATGCGCCGTCGAAATGGTGATGCCGCGCTCGCGCTCTTCGGGCGCCTTGTCGATCTGGTCAAACTCGGTGAACTCGGCGCCGCCGGTCAACGCCAGAACCCGCGTGATCGCCGCCGTCAACGTCGTCTTGCCGTGATCAACATGGCCAATCGTGCCAACGTTGCAGTGCGGCTTGGTGCGCTCAAATTTCTCTTTTGCCATCTTAACTGCCTCCAGCGAACTCTATTAAAACCCGGGTAAACATGACCAACCTTAACCGGCGAGCCGTTCGCGCACTTCCTCGGACACGGCCGCGGGAAGTTGCGCATAATGATCGAAATGCATGGTGAACTGGGCGCGTCCCTGACTTTGGGAGCGCAAGGTATTGACGTAGCCGAACATATTGGCGAGCGGCACCATGGCCGAAATGACGCGCGCGTTGCCGCGTTGGTCCATCGACGAGATGCTGCCCCGGCGGCTGTTCAGATCGCCGATGATGTCGCCCATATATTCGTCCGGCGTCACCACCTCGACCCGCATGATCGGCTCGAGCATGACCGGACCTGCCTTTAGCATGCCTTCGCGGAAGGCGGCGCGGGCGGCGATCTCGAAAGCCATGACGCTGGAATCCACGTCGTGGGAATCGCCGTCATAAAGCTCGGCCTTTAAGTCGGTAACCGGGAAGCCGGACAACGGCCCGGAATCTAACGCTGATTTAAAGCCTTTTTGCACGCCCGGGATAAATTCTCTCGGCACATTGCCGCCGACCACGGAGGAGGTAAACTCGAAGCCCGATCCCGCCGGCAGCGGCTCGAACCTGACCTTGATGCGCGCGTACTGGCCGGAGCCGCCGGTCTGTTTCTTGTGAATGTAATCCACGTTCGACGGCACCGTGATGGTTTCGCGGTAGGCCACTTGCGGCTGGCCGACGCCGGCTTCAACGGCAAACTCGCGCCGCATGCGGTCGACCAGAATTTCCAGATGCAACTCGCCCATGCCCTTGATCACGGTCTGGCCGCTTTCCGGATCGCTGGTCACCCGGAACGAAGGGTCCTCGGCGGCGAGGCGCGCCAAAGCCTGGCTCATTTTTTCCTGATCGGCCTTGGTCTTGGGTTCGACCGCAACTTCAATCACCGGATCGGGGAACTCCATGCGTTCCAATATAACCTGATTGTTGATATCGGACAGGGTATCGCCGGTGGTGGTTTCCTTGAGACCGGCGAGCGCAATAATATCGCCGGCGCGGGCTTCCTTGATGTCTTCGCGGCTGTTGGCATGCATCAAAAGCATGCGGCCAACCCGCTCGCGCTTGCCCTTCACCGTATTCATTATATAGGAGCCGCTTTCGAGGACGCCGGAATAGATGCGCGCAAATGTCAGCGAGCCGACGAACGGATCGTTCATGATTTTGAACGCCAAAGCCGAGAACGGCTCGTCATCGGAATTGGAGCGTTCGATCACGGCATCCGATTTGGCGTCGATGCCCTTGATGGTGGCGACGTCGGTGGGACCGGGAAGGTAATCGACAACCGCGTCCAGAAGCGGCTGCACACCCTTGTTCTTGAACGCCGAGCCGCAAAGCACCGGAACATACTCACCGCTGACGGTGCCGGCGCGGATGCATTTGTTGAGCGTGTCCTCGTCCGGCTCGTTGCCTTCGAGATAGGCTTCCAGCACGGTGTCGTCCTGCTCGACCGCGGTCTCCATCAGCATTTCACGGTATTGGGCGGCCAGATCGGCCAGATCGGCCGGGATATCGGTATATTCAAATTCGGCGCCGAGGGTTTCGTCTTTCCAGATCACCGCCTTGTTCTTGATCAGATCGACAATGCCGACAAATTCGGCTTCGGATCCGATGGGAAGCTGGGTCACCAGCGCATTAGCGCCCAAACGGTCCTTGATCATGTCAACGCAGCGGAAGAAATCGGCGCCCACGCGGTCCATCTTGTTGACGAAACATATGCGCGGCACTTCGTACTTATCGGCCTGCCGCCAGACCGTTTCCGACTGCGGCTCGACGCCGGCGACGCTGTCAAAAACCGCAACCGCGCCATCCAGGACGCGTAAACTCCGTTCCACTTCGATGGTGAAATCCACGTGACCGGGGGTATCGATGATATTGATCCGGTGGTCTTTCCACTCACACGTGGTCGCCGCCGAGGTGATGGTAATGCCGCGCTCCTGCTCCTGCTCCATCCAGTCCATGGTGGCATTGCCGTCATGGACCTCACCGATCTTGTAGGAGCGTCCGGTATAGAACAGCACCCGTTCGGTGGTCGTCGTTTTGCCGGCGTCAATATGGGCCATGATGCCGATATTGCGATAGCGTTCGAGTGGGGTGGTGCGTGCCATGTTTTTGTTCTTCTTCTCTATTTTTTCTTTTAAACCCCGCTCCCCGCTTACCAGCGATAATGGGAGAAGGCTTTGTTGGCTTCGGCCATTTTATGGGTGTCTTCGCGCTTTTTCACCGCGTTGCCGCGATTGCCGGCGGCGTCGAGCAGCTCGCCCGAAAGACGGTCAACCATGGTGTTCTCGGATCTGACCCGGGCCACGTCGATGATCCAGCGAATGGCCAGCGCCTGCGCCCGTTCGGAGCGAACCTCAACCGGCACCTGATAGGTGGCGCCGCCGACCCGGCGTGACCGAACCTCGATCTGCGGCTTCACGTTTTCGAGCGCTTCGTGGAAGGTCTTGACTGGATCATTCTTGGTCTTGCCTTCCATATCGTCGAAGGCGCCATAGACAATCCGCTCGGCCGTGGACTTCTTGCCATCGAGCATGATGGCGTTCATCAACCGGGTGATCACCAGATCGCCGAACTTGGGATCGGGAAAGATTTCGCGTTTTTCCGCTGCGTGCCTGCGCGACATGTGGATCCCCTATTTCGGACGCTTGGCGCCGTATTTGGAACGGCGCTGGCGGCGGTCATCGACACCTTGGGTATCGAGAACGCCGCGGATGATATGATAACGAACACCGGGCAAATCCTTGACCCGGCCGCCGCGAATGAGGACCACCGAGTGTTCCTGCAGATTATGGCCTTCGCCCGGAATGTAGGAAATCACCTCGAAGCCGTTGGTCAGGCGGACACGAGCCACTTTCCTGAGGGCAGAGTTCGGCTTTTTCGGCGTCGTTGTATAAACCCGCGTGCACACGCCGCGCTTTTGCGGACAGGCTTCCATGGCGGGAACCTTGTTCCTCGACACCGGTGGTTTCCGCGGTTTGCGGATCAGTTGATTGATCGTTGGCATCAGCCTGTTTCAACTCCTCTTAACCGCCGCCGAATGCCCGAAGGGGTCATTCATCAACGCGACAAAACCGCTCGCAGAGCAGGAATACCCTGCTCTCGGCGGGTCGGACATGCCCCACGAGGGCGCGTATGTTTCATTTTACGGGTAGCGCAGCGTCTAGGATGGACACCTACCACCAACACTCCCGGGAAGGCGCGCATATTATGCATGGGAAAATTCCCCGTCAAGCAAAAGAACGGCAGAATTCTTGAGCAAATGGCTGATTTTGCGCGAATTATCCGAAATTTTCGATTCTGGCTGGATTTTGCCCGCCATTTTTCCGGTTTTATGGTGCTCCGAGGCGGTTTGGCAAAGCAAAACCCCGCCGCGGGTGCGGCGGGGTTTGCCCGTTAGAGAATCAAAGCGCGGCCTATTCGGCGGCTGGTTCGGCGGCCGCCTCTTCGCTGGCCTCGGCGGATGCATCGGCCAGGGCCTGAACTTTCGCGCTTTCGGCTTCGAGCACGTCGTCGCGGTCGGCGGCAACAGCGCGCAGGCGTTTCATTACCGCTCCCGTGCCCGCCGGAATCAAGCGCCCGACGATGACGTTTTCCTTAAGCCCGATCAGATTGTCTCGCTTGCCCGAAACCGATGCCTCGGTCAGCACCCGGGTGGTTTCCTGGAACGACGCCGCCGAAATAAAGGACGTGGTCTGCAAGGACGCCTTGGTGATGCCCTGCAGCATGGGCACCGACGTGGCGATCTGGCCCTTGCGCGCCTTGACCTCTTCATTGTGGCGGTCGTATTCGAACCGGTCGATCAATTCACCGACCAGGAAGGTGGTATCGCCGCCATCGACAATCTCGACCTTCTGCAACATCTGGCGCACGATCACTTCGATATGTTTGTCATCGATGCGCACGCCCTGCAGCCGGTAGACGTCCTGGATCTCGTCGATCAGATATTCCGCCAGGGCCTCGATGCCCAATACTTTCAAAATATCATGGGGCACCGGATTGCCATCCATCAACGGATCGCCGCGCTCCACATAATCGCCTTCCTGGACACTGATATGCTTGCCCTTGGGGATCAGATAGTCGGTCGGCTCGAGCTCTTTGTCATCGGGCACGACGACGATACGCCGTTTGTTTTTATAGTCCTTGCCGAACTCGATGCGGCCCTCATTCTCCGCGATGATGGCGTGATCCTTGGGCTTGCGGGCTTCGAACAGTTCCGCGACCCGGGGCAGACCGCCGGTGATATCGCGAGTCTTGGAGGATTCGCGCGGGATCCGCGCGAGCACGTCGCCGGCATTAACCTTTTGGCCGTTTTCGACGCTCAAGATGGCGTCCACCGACATGAAATAGCGTGCCTCCAACCCGTTCGGCAGCTTGACCACCCGGCTGCGGCCGTCGCGCAAGGTGATGCGCGGCCGCAAATCGGCGGCCCTCGGCTGCTGCTTCCAGTCAATCACCACCTTGGACGAGATGCCGGTCGCATCGTCCACCGATTCGCGCATGGTCACGCCGTCGTCCAGATCGACGTAATCGGCGGTCCCCTCTTTTTCAGTGATGATCGGCAATGTATAGGGATCCCATTCCGCCAACTTGTCGCCGCGGCTGACTTTCTTGCCGTTTTGAACCAGAAGTTTGGCGCCGTAGGGAATGCGGTGACGGGCGCGTTCGCGCTTACGTTCATCGATCAGCAAAAGCTCGGTATTGCGGCTCATGACGATATTGATGCCGGCCGAGTTTTTGACGACGTTGCAGTTGACCAGTTCGACCTTTGCATCGGCCGATGATTCGATGCTCGACTGCTCGGCGCCGCGCTGCGCCGCGCCGCCAATATGGAAGGTCCGCATGGTCAACTGGGTTCCCGGCTCGCCAATCGACTGGGCGGCTATGACGCCAACCGCCTCGCCGATATTGACGGTCGTTCCGCGCGCCAGATCGCGGCCATAGCAAGCGCCGCAAACACCGGTTTTGGCCTCGCAGGTCAGCACCGAGCGGATCTTGACCATTTCGATATCGGCTACGCCGAGCACTTCACAGGCGGCCTCATCGAGCAGCGTATTCTTCGGAATGATCACCTCGCTCGATTCCGCGGCGATCACGTCCTCGGCAACCGTGCGGCCAAGAACCCGGTCCGGCAACGACAAGATAGTCTCGCCGCCCTCGATAACCGCATTGCAATGGATGAAATCATCGGTGCCGCAGTCTTCGATGGTGATGATGCAATCTTGCGCCACATCGACCAGCCGGCGGGTCAGGTAGCCGGAGTTCGCCGTCTTCAAAGCGGTATCGGCCAAACCCTTGCGGGCGCCGTGAGTCGAATTGAAATATTCGAGCACCGACAGGCCTTCTTTAAAGTTGGAAATGATCGGCGTCTCGATTATCTCGCCGGACGGCTTGGCCATCAGACCGCGCATGCCGGCAAGCTGCTTCATTTGCGCCGCCGAGCCACGGGCGCCGGAATCGGACATCATGAAGACCGAATTGACCGGCTTGCCAGGTTCGATCTTGGAAATCTCGGCCATCATGGCGTCGGCCACCTGATCGGTACAGGTCGACCAGGCATCGATGGCTTTGTTGTATTTCTCGCCAAGGGTGATCAGGCCATCTTGATACTGGCGCTCGAAGCTTTCGACCATGGTTTCGGTGGCATCGACCAGCTTCTGCTTTTCCTTGGGCACCACGAGATCGTCCTTGCCGAAGGAAATGCCGGCCCGGCAGGCATGTTTGAAGCCCAGGCCCATGATATGATCGGCGAAGATCACCGTCTCTTTCTGGCCACAATGGCGGTAGACCTCGTCGAGCACCGACGAGATTTCCTTTTTGGTCACCAGCTTGTTGATCAGCCCAAATCCCAGGCGCGGATGAACCGGCAGCAATTCGCCAAGCAGCATGCGGCCCGGCGTGGTTTCCACCCGCTCCGTGGTCTCGGTGCCGTCTTCCTCCAATTTCGAGACGCGGCACATGATCTTGGAGTGAACGGTTACCGCGCCACTGCCCAGCGCCTGTTCGATCTCGTCGATATCGGCGAAGGCCATGCCCTCGCCCGGCTCGCCGTCGCGCATCAGCGTCATATAATAGAGACCGAGAACGATATCTTGCGAGGGGACGATAATCGGCTTGCCGTTGGCCGGGCTCAGGATGTTGTTGGTAGACATCATCAGAACCCGGGCTTCCAGTTGCGCTTCCAGCGACAGCGGCACGTGAACCGCCATTTGATCGCCATCGAAATCGGCGTTGAAGGCGGCGCAGACCAGTGGATGCAGTTGAATCGCCTTGCCTTCGATCAGCACCGGCTCGAACGCCTGGATGCCGAGACGGTGCAAGGTCGGCGCGCGGTTGAGGAGCACCGGATGTTCGCGGATGACCTCTTCCAGAATGTCCCAAACCTCGGGCCGTTCTTTTTCGACCATGCGCTTGGCGGCCTTGATGGTGGTCGCCATGCCGTATTTTTCCAGGCGCGAATAGACAAACGGTTTGAACAATTCCAACGCCATTTTCTTTGGCAAACCGCATTGATGCAATAGCAGTTCCGGGCCGACGACGATCACCGAACGTCCGGAATAATCGACGCGCTTGCCCAACAGGTTCTGGCGGAAACGGCCCTGCTTGCCCTTGAGCATGTCGGACAAAGATTTGAGCGGGCGCTTGTTGGCGCCGGTGATGGCGCGGCCGCGGCGGCCGTTGTCGAACAAGGCGTCAACCGATTCCTGCAGCATGCGCTTTTCGTTGCGGACGATAATCTCCGGCGCCCGTAATTCGATCAGCCGGCGCAGACGGTTGTTGCGGTTGATGACGCGCCGGTAGAGATCGTTGAGA
>CAUZTZ010000050.1:0-17091 GCA_963582805.1 Alphaproteobacteria bacterium | reverse complement strand
TTTGAGTCACCGCCATCCAAGGCCAACGCATCTTCGGCCAGCCGGCAGCCCTTCTGTAGTGTTTCCGGCCCGGCGCCCCGCCAGCCGCTGACGAACCGGTTATAGTGCGCCAAGGCCAATTCCGAGCGCGGCGCCGCGAAATTCGGGTCCAACTGCATGGACTTTTCGAGCATGGCCACGGCTTCCTGTGTCGCATCCTCGGTAAACCGGTAGAGAAGCTCGCGCCCTCTCAAGAGGTAATCATAGGCCTCTATATTATCGGTCCCCGGCCCGCCGAGCCGCGCCTCCTCTGCCGGGGTGAGGGTCACTTGCAGCGCTTCGATGATATGTTTGGCGACCTCGTCCTGGACGGCGAAGATATCTTCCAGGTCCCGGTCGTAGCGGTCCGCCCAAAGATGCGCGCCGTCGGCGCCGTCCACCAGCTGCGCCGTGATGCGCACCCGCCCGCCGGCCTTGCGCACGCTGCCCTCCAGCACATAGGCGACGCCCAGCTCTTTGGCCACGGTGCGCACATCGACCGCGCGGCCCTTGTAGGTGAAGCTGGAATTCCGGGCGACCACCATCAGGGTCGAGATTTTGGACAGATCGGTGATGATGTCTTCGGAGATTCCGTCGGAGAAATATTCCTGCTCGGCATCTCCGGAGAGATTATCGAAGGGCAACACGGCGATGGAGGGGCGGTCTGTAATTTCCGGCGGCGGCGCAACGGGCTGGGCGGCAAGCCCCAAGGCAAAGACGCGCACCGGGGCGGAGACGTTCTTGACCGTTTTCTCGCCCATGTCCCGATAATCGGCGTCGATGCGGTTGCGTACCGAATCATAAACCATACCGGAAATGCAGATGCCGCCGGGCTCGGCCAGGGCTTCGATGCGGGCGGCGACGTTGACGCCTTCGCCATGGATGTCGCGGCCATCATCGATGATATCGCCGAGATTGACGCCGATGCGGAATTTGAGGGCGCTGGACACCAGCCCGTCCTGCAACTGGATGGCGCAATTGACCGCATCCTGCACGGTTGGAAACTCGGCCAGGAAGCCATCGCCGGTCAGCTTGACGACGCGCCCCATGGCGGCATCGATGGCCGGCTCGATAACGCCGTCCCGCGCCGCCCGCCAGGCGGTCACGGTGCCTTCGGAATCCTCCTCCATCAGGCGCGTGTAGCCGGCCACATCGGCGGCCAGGATGGCGGCCAGGCGTCTCTGTACAGGTTCTTCGCTCATCCCCCGCGTCTCATTTCAAACCAACTTTGTCAGCCCCAGAATTTCGCGCGCCTCGGCCGCCGTCGCCGGCTCCTTGCCGAGGGCGCGGAGCACGCCAACGCCTTTTTCCACCAGCGCGGCGTTGCTTGGCGCCGGCACGCCCTTATCCAAATAGAGATTATCTTCCATGCCAACGCGCACATGACCGCCCAAAAGCGCCGCCTGGGCAAGCATCGGAAATTCACCGGCGCCGATGCCGAAGGACGCCCAATGCGCGCCATCGGGCAAATGATCACGCATGAACATCATATGATCCGGCGTCTGTTCCAGCCCCCAGGGAATGCCGAGGCAAATCTGAAAGAGCGGCGGCTCGTCGATGATGCCGTCGGCGACCATCTTGTTGGCGAGGCGGAGATGGCCGGTATCGAAGACCTCGATCTCCGGCTTGGAACCAATCCGCTTGGCGGTCTCGGCCATGCGTTTCAGATGTTCGGGCGTATTGATGATGACGAAATCGCCGAAATTCATGGAGCCGTAATCGAGGGTGCAAATTTCGGGCTTGTTCTCCTCCACATGCTGCATGCGGATATCGGGAGTCTGCACAACGGAAGTGCCGGTGGCGTCGTTGGCATCCGGGGCGCTCGGCGTATACCTGGCGCCATGGCCGCAGGTGAGATTGATCACCACGTCGGTGCCGTCTTCGCGGATACGCCCGACCACTTCTTTGTAAAGCTCCGGCTCCATCGACGGCGCGCCGGTTTCGGGATCGCGCACATGGATATGGACCACGGCGGCGCCCGCATGGGCGGCCTCGATGCCGGAATTGGCGATCTCGACCGGCGTGATCGGCAGGCCCGGATGCTTCTTCGGCGGCGTCACCGATCCGGTCAAAGCGCAGGTCAGGATAGTTTTCTCGGCCATATGGACCATCTCCCCGGTATTATTGATTGCTCTTGAGTGATTGTAGCCAAACATGCGGTTCAGGCAACGGCGACGCGTTGAATTTTGAGTTGGGTCAGCTTAGTATTTGCTCAAACGCGCTGGCAGGAGGAACCATCATGGATGTGTCCACGACGACCAAGCTTGATTATCAGACCGGCTTCGGCAATGAATTCCAGACCGAAGCCATCACCGGCGCCCTGCCGGAGGGGCGCAACTCGCCGCAAAAAGCGCCTCTCGGCCTCTATGCGGAGCTTATTTCCGGCACCGCCTTCACCGCGCCCCGGGCCGATAATCTGCGCACCTGGTTCTACCGCATGCGCCCGTCCGTGGTGCACCAGCCGTTTCGCCCCACAGATTCCAAACTCTTGCGCGGCGCGCCGTTCGATGATGCGCCGGCCAGCCCCAACCAGATGCGCTGGAATCCTCCACCGATGCCCGACGCGCCCACCGATTTTATCGATGGGCTAATCACCCTTTGCGGCGGCGGCGATGCCATGGCCGGCGGCGGTCTGGCGGTGCATCTCTATGCCGCCAACGCCGCCATGACCGACCGATATTTTTATAACACCGACGGCGAGTTTTTGGTCGTGCCCCAGGCCGGGCGTATCTTGCTGTTGACCGAAATGGGCAATCTGGAATTCGGGCCCGGCGAGATCGCCGTAGCGCCGCGCGGCGTCAAGTTCCGGATCGAGCTGCCCGATGGCGAGGCGCGCGGCTATGTGGCGGAGAATTTCGGCGCACCATTGCGCTTGCCCAATCTGGGGCCCATCGGCTCCAACGGCCTCGCCAATCCGCGCGATTTTCAGACGCCGGTGGCCGCCTACGAGGACCGGGACGGCGATTTCACCCTCACCTGCAAGTTCGAGGGCAATCTCTGGGACGCCGAGATTGGCCATTCGCCCCTCGACGTGGTCGCCTGGCACGGCAACCTCGCCCCATACAAATATGATCTGTCAAAATTCATGGTTATCAACACGGTCAGCTTCGATCATTGCGATCCGTCGATCTTCACGGTGCTGTCCTCGGCCTCCAATACGCCGGGCACCGCCAATCTGGATTTCGTCATCTTCCCGCCGCGCTGGCTGGTGGGCGAAGATACCTACCGGCCGCCCTGGTTCCACCGCAACTATATGAGCGAATATATGGGCCTCATCACCGGCGCCTATGATGGCCGCGAAGAAGGCTTTTTGCCCGGCGGCTCATCCTTGCACAACCGCATGACGCCGCACGGCAACGACGCCGAGGTTTACGAGAAAGCCAGCACCGCCAAGCTGGAGCCTACCTTTTTGGCCGATACCATGGCCTTCATGTTCGAGACCCACTATGCCTACCGGCCGACCCGCTTCGCCCTGGAAACACCTATGTTGCAGAAGAAATATTTCGAAACCTGGCAGGGCTTGCAGAAACACTTCAAGGGCGCTTGAGAGGCTGGCACATGGCCGAATTGAACGGCACCCACGATCCGGACCTAAGGAGCTATGTGGCCGCCGCCAACGCGGCGGATTGCGATTTCCCCATCCAGAATCTGGCCTTGGGGGTTACCAGCCATGGCGGCGGCATCGCCATCGGCGATCAAATTCTGCATCTCAAAGCAGCCCTCAGCGCCGGTTTGTTCGCGGGCACGGCCGGCGAGGCCGCCGAAGCGGCGGCGGGGTCCTCGCTCAATCCATTGATGGCCCTCGGCCCCGATCATTGGTCGGCCCTCAGGGCGCGGGCCTCGGAATTGTTACGCAGCGACGGCCCGGAAGCCGACGTCAGGCCAGCCCTGATGCCGATGCAAGATGCCCAAATGCAGCTGCCCGCGGCGATCGGCGATTACACGGATTTCTTCGCCTCCATCAACCACGCCACCAACGCCGGCAAGCTGATGCGGCCCGACAATCCCTTGCTGCCCAATTACAAGCACCTGCCCATCGCCTATCACGGACGGGCGTCGTCGATCCGGGTCTCGGGCACGGGCGTTCAGCGCCCCAACGGTCAGACCAAGGCGGCGGACGCCGAGGCGCCGGCGTTTGGGCCCTCAAAACGGCTCGATTACGAATTGGAGCTGGCCTTTTATACAGGCCCCGGCAGCACCCTCGGCAAGCCGATCAAATTGGATGAGGCGGCCGATCATATCTTTGGGCTTTCCATCCTGAACGACTGGTCGGCGCGCGATATTCAGGGCTGGGAGTATCAGCCGCTCGGGCCATTTCTCGGCAAAAACTTCGCTTCCACGTGTTCGCCCTGGGTGGTGAGCCTGGAGGCGCTGGCCCCCTTTCGCGCCCGCGCCTATAGGCGCCCGGACGGTGATCCGGAACCGCTGCCCTATTTGGCGTCCGAGGAGAACGAGAAATGGGGCGGCCTCGACATCAAGATGAGCGTCGCCATCGCCAGCGCACAAATGCGCAGCCACGGCACCGCCCCGCACATTATCGGCGCGGCCAATTTCAAGGACATGTACTGGACCATTTTTCAGATGCTGGCCCATCATACGTCCGGGGGCTGCGACATACGGCCCGGCGATCTCATGGGCTCGGGCACCGCGTCAGGCACCAAACCCGGCACCTATGGCAGCCTGCAGGAGGTCTCCCAAGCGGGCCGCGAAACGTTTGAATTGCCCACCGGCGAGACGCGCACATTTCTGGAAGACGGTGACGAAGTGGTTATGACCGCCTATTGTAGCGGCGGCGGTTATGGACGCATAGGCTTCGGCGAATGCCGGGCGGTGATCGAGGCGGCAAAAGGATAAAGGCATGGACATTCTACTCACCCCCGGCGCGGAAGAGGCGAAGGCCTTCGATCTCAACGCCATCGGCGAAGATTTCCTGGAAAATCCGTTCCCCATGTACAAGGCCTTGCGCGAACACGCGCCCATCCACGTCAACCCGGACGGCACCTATTTCCTGACCCGCTATGACGATGTGATGACCGGCTATCGGCACAGCGATTTAAGCTCCGACAAGAAGGTGGACTTCAAACCCAAATTCGGCGACGGGCCCCTTTACACTCACCACACCACGTCGGTGGTGTTCAACGACGATCCCTATCACAAGCGGGTGCGCAAGCTTATGGCCGGAGCCTTTTCGCCGCGCCAGCTGGCGGCCCTGACCCCGGTGGTCGAGGATATCATCGATAGAATGCTGGACGATGTGGCCGAGATGGGCAGCTTCGATGCGATCAACGATTACGCCTTGCGCCTGCCGACAGAGATCATCGCCGATATGCTCGGTGTGCCGGAAGCGCACCGGCATCTGATGCATCCTTATTCCAATCTGATCCTCGGCGCCCTCGATCCGATCGTGCCGCCGGACAAGCTGGCGGCGGGCAACAAAGCGGTGGAAGACTTCGGCGCACTGTTGCTGGACCTGATCAATCACCGCCGCAAAAATCCGGATGACGGGACCCGCGGCGAAGTATTGGCGGCGCTGATATTCGGCGAAGAGGATGGTGAGAAATTGACCGATGAGGAATTGGTGCAGAACTGCATATTCTTGCTGAACGCCGGCCACGAAACCACCGCCAGCATGACCGGCCACGGCCTCGCCACATTGCTGGAAAATCCCGGCGAATTGCAGCGCCTTCGCGATGATCCCACCCTGATAGAGCCGGCGGTGGAAGAATTCCTGCGCCTGCAAAGCCCCTTGCAGATCGGCCACCGCAAAGCGACGAAAGACGTGCCGTTTTCCAGCGGCGTCATTCCCGAAGGCGCCTTCATCCATCTTTGTATCGCCGGCGCCAACCGGGACCCGGAAGTCTTCGATGATCCCGAGAATGTGGATATCGGGCGCAATCCTAATCCGCAAATCGCCTTCGGCTCCGGCCAGCATATCTGCCTGGGCAATACTTTGGGCCGCATCGAGGGGAAGATCGCCGTCGGCCGCTTCGTTCAACGCTTCCCGAATATGCGCCAGACCGGCGACAAGCGCTATCACGGCCGCGCCAAGTTCCGGGGTTTGGAGAGCTTGCCGATGGCGGTGTAAACGGAGCAGCGCGCAAGGGTTGGCATGGTCGGCTTGCGCGCGTCTTGATAATACTGGGGGGGGGGGGAATTTCAGAGGAGGAGACGATGGGCACGCATCACGACAAACAATTTCCCGGCGAAGATGACCTTACCGAGGCGCCCGCGACGCATTGCTGGCCGCCGAAAAAGAGCTGCGCCTGAAGACCGAGGAAGTGGCCGCCTTGCGCCGCACCCTGCCCCAAGGCGGCGCGCCGGGCGAAGACTACGCCTTCATCGATTGCGCCACGGACCAGCCGGTCAAGCTGTCCCAATTGTTTGCGGACGGCAAAAACAGCCTCGCAATCTATTCCTTCATGTTTGCGCCCGGCGCCGATGCGCCCTGCCCCATGTGCACATCGCTGCTGGACGGGCTCGACGGCCAGGCAACCCATATTGGCGACCGCATGAATTTCGCTGTCGCCGCCAAGGCAAGCACGAAAGAACTGAAGGATTGGGCCAAGCAGCGCGGCTGGAGCAATCTCCGCCTCCTGTCGTCGGGCGGCAATTCCTACAATGTGGACTATTTCGCCGAGGACGAAGACGGCAACCAATGGCCGATGATGAATGTGTTTGTGAGCGGCGCGAACGGTTCCGTTACCCATAGCTGGGGATCGGAACTATTTTTGGCGCCCCCCGAAGACGGCCTTCACAACCGGCATGTGGACCAGCTTTGGCCCATGTGGAACCTCTTCGATCTGACACCCGAGGGACGCGGCAGCGATTGGTATCCGGGAACCAACTATGATTGAGCTGGCTTAGCCGAGCACGTCGTGTAATAGCGCCACCGCGGCAATCTGGTCGGCGATCAGCCCTTCCATGTAATCGTTGGGGCTCGCCAGCCCGGTTTGTGCCGACATCTTGGCCGGGCCGCGGCCGAAACCGCAGGGCGCGGCGACACCGAAATCGGGAATATGGGTTTTGATCAACTCCATCTGGCGGCGCATGCCGCCGTCTTCGTGCATGGCGTGGATCAGCCCCATATAGACGCGGGCGCCACCGCTTTCCAGATTGGCCAGCGGCGCCACATAGGCTTCGGAAGTGCCGGCCACGGTCGGCATATGCAGGAAATCCACCCTGCGCCCGGACGCCGCGACGGCGGCGTTGCAGAGCAGGACGCAGCCGCTCAAATCCTGCGGCTCGCGCACCGGCCAGCCGGTGGCGGTGCCGTAACAGGCATGGTAGCCGAGTTGCACTTCGGCCGGGATGTGGGCGGAGGCTTGCCTCGCCGGGGCGAACAATTCATCGGCGACTTTTTGCACCTCGGGCGTGATCCCGCCGGCTTCGGTGAGGGCCTTCTCGATGATCGTGTCTTCGATGGCGCAGTCCCACTGGATGGCGAGGTCTTCGTGCGGGATGTTTTCGAAGATTTTTGTTACCTCGTGATGCAAGGCCTCGGTGAAACCATCGCGGATGAGGGGATAGTCTTCCGCGTCGGGGAAAAACAGGCGGATGCCGCTGGCGGTGAGCGGGATTGAAACTTGGAAACGAACCTGGGCGGGAATGACGCCCTCGGCGCGCAAAGTCTTGAACACAAAATAGGAGCTGATGGCATCGCGGGCATAGCCGAGGCGCCAGCCGGTATCGCCAAACCGCACCTGTTTGACACCCGGTTTGACCTTGAATTTCCAGCGCGAATTGGTCCCCAGTTGCAGGCTGCGCCAAGCCTCGACACCATTTTCATCGATGGGGCGTTCCAATGTCTCGATTTCGGGATGGCCGTGGAAGACCCGGTAGGCAAGCTGGTTGATCCAGAATATGCGCTCGCCAATCTCGCCGTCCGGCATGAATGCCATGTGCGGCCCGAGGGTGGGGCCGACGGCGCGCAACGCATCCTCGGCGGTGTCGTAGGGAAGGCTCCCCACCAACAACAGATCTTCAGCCATGATTTCCCCTTATGATGTGATTATTGTCAGCCGCCCGGCCGCAACGCTTTCCAGACTTTTTGCGTGGTATCGCTGATCAGGATGTCATGCTGATTGCCGAGGCAGGACCGCAAACCCGGCGTCCGTTCCGTGCGAAGCTGATCGCGGCATTCATCCAGAGCCCGGGTTAACAGCCGCTTGGTTTCTGAGCTGCGCAGCCCATTCGGGCCGGTCACATCGGCCAGGGCTGGCGAGATTTCGGCGGCGCCGACGGGCCTGGAATGGGGCAGTCGGTTGATCATCTGATTGAGGATATCGGACGCCGGCAAGGTGCCGTCGCCTCTGATCGCGCCCTCGGCGGAGGGGCGGAGGGGGCCGGTATAGCGGGCGATCTCGATCTCGCTCAACGGGTTGTTATCGCCCGGCACAGCCACCGGCAGCGCCGACGCCATGGCGCCGATGCGCAAGCGCACCTGTCCGGGCGCGAGGCCCAAGGCGCGCACCGTGGCTTCGGCCAGGCTGACCGACACCGAGGTAAAGCCGCGCACCGATGTCATCTTGACCAGACCTTGAACCGGAACCGATTTGCCGCCGGCGCCGGTCAATGCAATCTCGGTCCCTTGGGCTGGCAGGTACGCGGTGCCCGGCGCCGGCGATTTCCGGTGCTGTTGCAGACAGACGGCGGACACCTCCGCCCGGCAGATTCCGGCCTCGCAAGTCAGCGGAATCGGCTGCGCCGACGCCACCAGCCCCAATATCTGCGGCGCCGCGTGGGCGGGCGCGATGGCCAAAAAAATCGGCAGCGCTGCCAACAAGGCCGTGGATTTGAAATTCATGGCAACCTCCTCATCTGTCGATGGCCAGCTTACGCGCAAGCAAGGATACAAGAAAAGAGGATTTAGCCGAGGATGCGGAAAATGTCTTCGCCCAACGCCGCGCGGGCGCCATCCAGGACGGGCTGCACGGCCTCTTTAAACGCAGCGCGCTCAGGCCCGGTCAGGCTAACGGGCTCGATCCCCTCTTGGCTCAGGCGCGCCATCATGTCCGCATCCTCGGCCACCGCAAAGCCGCGCTGGGCCTTGGTGGCCACCCTGGCGGCCTCCTCCACGGCAGCCCGCACATCATCCGGCCAGCCATCGAACGCCGCCTTGTTGCAGAGCAAAAGCGAGACCCCGAACAGATGCCCGGACAGGGTGAAATAGGGGTGATGCTCGTGCACCGAAAACTGGAACGAATTGGTCAGCGGATTTTCCTGGGCGTCCACCTGGCCGGACGCCACCGCCGCCGGATAATCGGCGACGTCGATAAACTGCGGCGCGAACCCCAGCGCCCGAAAGGCGCTTTGGTGCAGCTCCGAATTCATCGAGCGGATGGACAGCCCGGCGCAGTCGGCGGGGCTGCGCAAGGGATGCGCATTGTTGGAGAAATGGCGAAAGCCGTTGTCCCAGAAGGCGAGCACCTGAAAGCCGGTATTGGCGGCGAAGCGGTCTTTCAGCAATGCCCCCAGATCGCCGTCAAGAGCGGCATAGGCCGCGTCCCGGCTTTCGATCAAAAACGGCACGTCGAAGACGCCCACTTCGGGCACCCGCGCCGCCAGATAGCTGGCGGCGAAATAACACATGGTCAGATCGCCCAGCTCCACCAGCCCCAAAAGATCGGCCGCCTTGGCGCCGGCGGTTTCGGTGATGTTGGCATGCAGATTGAAGGCGGCGTGCCCGCTTAAGCCCTCGCCGAACAGCCGGGCGGCCCTGGTATGGACGGACGCGTCGCCCTGGTAGCGGCCGAATTCGATGCGTATTGCAGCCATTATCGGGCGGCAGCCTTGGCTTCGCGGCGGCGCGCATGCAGGATCGGCTCGGTATAGCCGTTCGGCTGCGCCAAGCCCTGGAACACCAGATCCGAGGCCGCCTGGAATCCCACCGAAGACGCAAAATCCGGCGCCATCGGGCGGTAGCCGGGATCGCCGGCGTTCTGGCGGTCAACGACACCGGCCATGCGTTCCAAGGTCTCGCGCACTTGGGCCTCGGTGCAGACGCCATGATGCAGCCAGTTGGCAATATGCTGGCTGGAAATGCGCAGCGTGGCGCGGTCTTCCATTAGCCCCACATCGGTGAGATCGGGCACCTTGGAACAGCCGACGCCTTGTTCCACCCAGCGGATCACATAGCCCAAAATGCCTTGCGCGTTGTTGTCCAGCTCTTCTTGGATTTCCTGCTCGGACAAGTTGGCGCCGCCCAATAGTGGGATGGTCAGGATGGCGCCGATATCGGCGCGGGCGCGGCTCATCAATTCATCCTGGCGGGCGGCCACGTCGATGCGATGATAATGCATGGCGTGCAAGGTGGCGGCGGTCGGCGACGGCACCCAGGCGGTGTTGGCGCCGGCGCGGGGATGGCCGATCTTGGCCTCCATCATCTGCGCCATCTCATCGGGCATCGCCCACATGCCCTTGCCGATCTGGGCGCGGCCCTTGAAGCCGGTGGCGAGGCCGATATCCACGTTCCAGTCTTCGTAAGCCGCGATCCACGGCTCGCCCTTGATGGCGTTCTTGCGCAAAAATGGCCCGGCGCTCATGGAGGTGTGAATCTCATCGCCGGTGCGGTCCAAAAAGCCGGTATTGATGAACACAACCCGCGCCGCGGCAGCGCGCACGCATTCCTTCAGATTGAGGGTCGTGCGCCGTTCCTCGTCCATGATGCCGATCTTCATGGCGCCCGCCGCCAATCCCAGCGCGCTTTCGACGCGGCCGAAAATCTCGGCGGTGAAGGCGGCTTCTTCGGGGCCGTGCATCTTCGGCTTGACCACATAGATCGAGCCGGTGCGGCTGTTCTGATAGGGCCCGGTGCGTTTCAGATCATGGCTGCAGATGAGCCCGGTCATCATGGCGTCCAGCAATCCTTCCGGCACGTCGGCACCGTCCACGGTCACCGCGTCGGTGAACATATGATGGCCCACATTGCGGATCAAAAGGAGGCTGCGTCCCGGCAGGTTAAGCGCGCCGCCATTCGGGGCGGTATAGTCCCGGTCCGGCGACAGGCGCCGGGTCATCATGGCGCCGCCTTTCTCGAACGTATCCTCCAGATCGCCCTTCATCAGGCCCAAGAGGTTGGCGTAGGCCAGCGCCTTGTCTTCGGCGTCCACCGCCGAGATCGAATCCTCCAAATCTTGGATGGTGGTGATCGCCGCTTCCACGGCCACGTCCTTGACCCCGGCGGCGTGGCTCTGGCCGATGGCATCGGTCCTATCGATCTGGATTTCCACATGCAGCCCGTGATGGCGGAGCAGCACCGAGGTCGGCGCGCCCGTATCGCCCACATAGCCGGCGAACTGGTCCGGAGCCGCCAGACCGGTCTCGGCGCCGCCCGCCAACCTGACCGACAACGCGCCGTCCTTGATCGCGTAGAGGCTAGCATCGGAGTGGCTGGCATCGGCCAAAGGCACCGCCTGATCCAGGAAATCGGCGGCGAAGGCGATGACGCGGGCGCCGCGAACGGGATTGTAGGCGCCGGCGCGGGCGGCGCCATCGTCTTCGGAGATGACGTCGGTGCCATAGAGCGCGTCATAAAGGCTGCCCCAGCGGGCGTTGGCGGCGTTGAGGGCGAAGCGGGCGTTGGTCACGGGGACAACCAATTGGGCGCCGGCGATGATCGCAATTTCCGGGTCCACGTTTTCAGTGCTCACCTGGAAATCAGGGCCTTCGGGGACCAGATAGCCGATCTCTGCGAGGAACGCCTTGTAAGCGTCCGCATCGTGGGGCTGGCCTTTGCGTTCCAAATGCCAAGCATCGATTTTGGCCTGCAGATCGTCGCGCTTGGCCAGCAATTCCCGGTTGCGGGGGCCGAGATCGGCGATGATCGTTTCCAGCGCCAACCAGAAAGCCGCCGCATCGACGCCGGTGCCGGGCGTGATATCATCCGCCACCAGATCGGCAAGAATCTTGGCGACAGAAAGGCCGCCTATCTGTACCCGTTCGCTCATGGCAATAAACCCACCCCTTAAATAAAATTCGTCATTCCGCCGCTTCGGCGTGTTTGCCGGCGATGCGGATAATCTCGTCGCCCGAGGTGACCGTGCCGATATTGTTGGCAACGGTTTTTAGGGTCGCGGCGTGCAACTCGGCGTCCGACGCGCCGACGCATTCTTCCGGCACGACGATGTAATAGCCGTTGAAAAAGCCGTCGCGAATGGTCGAGTCGACACAAATATTGGTGGCGACGCCGGTCACGATGGCGGTTTTCACCCCCTGGCCGCGCAGGTAGTCATCAAGCCGGGTGCCGTGAAAGGCGCTGTAACGGTGCTTTTGGATGATGATCTCGCCGTCTTGCGGCTCCATTTCATAGAAGTCCGCGCCCCAGGTGCCTTCCGAGCACAAGACAGGCTCGTTGGCGCCTTCTTTGAGGCCGGGCAGCACCTTGGCCACGTGGCTGTCGGACAGATATTTGTGGTCATAGATGGCGACAATCCAGACCACCGTCATGCCGGTATCGCGGGCCAGATCGACCAGCTTGTTGATATTGTCGGCAATCGGCTTGGACGCGCTCATATCGGCGCCGCGGGTGCGGTTGAGGTAGCCGCCCTCGGCGCAGAAATCGTTCTGCATATCGACCACCAGCAACGCCGTGTGAGCGGGGTCAAGCTGATCGTCCAAATCGGTTAATATGGTGCGCATGGATCGCCCTCCCTGGTTGAGCCTTGCCGCGCCTGACTGTAGCGAATGGGCATTGTGGAGTCACGCCATCCGGGCCATTCTATGGCTGCAATACAGGAACAATACATTGGGAGAGGCACCATGGATGAGGTATCCGGCGAGATCGTCTATCAGTCCTATACCGCCGCGCAATTGACGGCGCAAATGGCGGTGCATGCCACGGTCGAAAATCTGGGCGACTATATGGCGGAAAGCGCGGCCCTGGCGACGGCGGCCCGAGATCAGGTTGCCGGCCAATTCGGCATCGCCTATGGCGCCGACGATGTGCAGAAGCTGGATATCTACGCCCCCGATGGCGCCGATCAGGCGCCGGTGCTGATCGATATCCACGGCGGCGGCTGGATCCAAGGCACCAAGGAAACGCGCAGCCTGCCGGCGCAGGCCATCACCCAGCGCGGCATCATCTGGGTGCCCATCGATTACGGCCTGGCTCCCGACTACACCATGAGCGGCATCGTCGATCATGTGCGCCAGGCGGTGGCCTGGGTGCATAAAAATATATCCCAATATGGCGGCGATCGGGACCGCTTGTTCGTCTCGGGCAACTCCGCCGGCGGGCACCTCACCGGCACCACCGTGATGCCCGGCTGGCACGGCAAATACGGTATTCCCGACAATGCGGTCAAGGGCGCCTGCGCCATGTCCGGGGTGTTCGATCTGGAAGCCCTGGTCTGCGCCGCGACGGGTCCCAACGATGCCTTGAAGATGGATCTGGATGAAGCCAACGCCAACGCGCCGATCCGCCATGTGCCCGAAAGCGGCCTGGAGCCGAACCCGGCGCCGGCGCTGATCATCGCTTACGGCGAGCCGGAGCTGGACGAGTTCAAACGCCAATCGCGCAGCTTCGCCGCCGCCTGGCGGAACGCCGGGCTCGGTGTTACCGAGATTCAGGTGCCGGGCGCCCACCATTTTGCCATGTCGCGGGAGTTCGCCAACACCGGCGGCGCATTGCACGCGGCGGTCATGGAGATGATCGGCGTTTAACGCCTCTAAGGAATTTAAGAATCGGCGGCGGTGAATTTTGCATCGCGCATGCGCTGCACCATCATGCCGACCAGACGCCGCAGCACCGGATCAAATTTCTGCAATCGTTCCATACGAATCGCCAGCTCTTTCGATGGAATGACCGTGACCGCCGTCTTGGAAGCGGCGCGCGCCGTCGCCATGCGCGGTTCCGAATCGATCAGCGCCATTTCGCCGATGATCGCGCCCTGGCCAACCTGGGCGATAACCACATGCGCATCGCCGGCCTTTTTGATGATATCGACGCTGCCGGTCAGGATCAGATAGGCGGCGTCGCCAGGCTCGCCCTCGGAGAATATCACATCGCCTTCGCCATATTCGCCCCGCGCCAGAGGCTGATCGGAAACGCCCTTGGCGTCCTTTTTGCCTTCCGGCACCGGGCGCTCGCCCTTGGCGGCGGCCGGTTTATTGTCGGCTGACTTTTTCGCCGCCGGCGCTTTGGAGCTGGTCTCCTGATAGGCGATCAACAGATCATAGATACGCTTGCCGAAACGCTGGCGCCATTCTTCGGGCAGGCCGGTCTTTAACAAACGATCGCGAATGCCGGCGGCGGCGGTAATGATCTGTTCCGGACCGGCGCCATATTCCACCAACTGGCCAACCGAGGTCACGCCAGCCAGGAGATTGGCGAGACAGGCGATAATATGATCCTGCGAGCGGGCGCCGTAATCGGTGCCGCACAGATCCAAAAGATAACCGAGCTTGGTGGCGATCGCCGGAAGAAGAAAAATCATGTTGTCGATGGCTATTTCAAAACTTTCGTCTTCGAATTCTTCGCGGAGCACGCTTTTGGCGCGCTGGGTGGCGGCTTCGCAGAGCGGCCCGGCATTGGCGAACAGCTTGTGGCCGAGCATTTCGCGCATCAAATCGCGGAACGCATCCTGCTCGTCCTCGCGGGCGCCCTTGGTCAATGGCGATATGCCGACCAGCGAACGCGCGACCTTTTCCATCAGCACCGTCTGGGTCCAGGGCATATTCTTGGCCCCCATCAGGACGCTTAAGCGTTCGAGCGGCGCCGAGGTATCGTCGCTGATGGAATAGGTGCCGGCGCAGATTTTCACCATGGTCTGCAAGGCAGCGGCCAGATTGCGCTGATAGCCGAAGATTTCCTGGACCGCTTCGGAGCCGTCCAGAACCTCGGCCATGGCCTCGTCCAGATACGCAAGCCCGGCGGCGTCCTGGGTCTTTTCGGCAAGCCCGACGGACACCAAAAGTTTGCCTTCCCAATCGGCGGACTTGGCGATGCGCGCCGCCAGGGCGCCCCGGATGATAAAGTCGCGAACGCCTTCATCTTTTTCCTTGGCGGCAGCTTCCATGACTTTCTTGATGCCGCCGTCCTTGAACAGGGCCTGGTAGCTGTCGAAATCCTTATAGGTTTCGGCGCGGCCGACCATTTGATCGACGATCTTGTCCAGGAATTTCATGCATTCCAGGGGCTTCTTGCCGCTCTTTTTTGCAAAGATGCCGCCAATGCATTGGGTGGCCTGATTGAGCAAATCGTCGTTGCGCTTTAGGGTGCGAATATTGGTCAGATCGTGGAGTAGCTCCAGGGGCGTCAGCGTCTGCTCATCCAGATATTGGCGCAACAGCCGGCTCAGCAGGAGGCGCGCTTCGGGCTTGTAGAAATCGTCCAGCTCTTCGCACAGCGGCGCATCCTCCACCGGCGTGATGGTGACCGCCTTGTCGGCGCGCGCCGCGGCCTCTTCGTGCCAGACCAGGATTTCCTTGGACTGGCCCCGGTCCTCGGTCACCTTGGCGGCGCTGTATTTGCCGGCGGCCAGCAGGTTCTGGGCTTCCTCGATGGCGCGCAATTTGGTCGGCGCGTCGGTGAAGATGGTCCAGCGGCCTTCTTCTTCTACGTGAACTTCAAATCGTACTTCGAAACTGTCGGCCACGTATTCCTCCCTCGGGCAGCGCGTTCATTATTTATGGCGATAGTGCAAAGGCATTGTCGGGCGAAATAATTTCCTTATTGTGAACAGCCGTCAACATTTATCGAATCACCTGAGACTGGATACGCCCATGAACACCTTGCCCAACATAGCCTGGATCGGCCTCGGAAAAATGGGCCTGCCCATGGCGCACCGTCTGGCCGACGCCGGATACAAGCTCACCGTCCACAACCGGAGCATGGACAAATGCGCCGAGTTGACAAATAAGGGCGCTTCGGTCGCCGCCTCCGCCGGCGCGGCGGCAACCGGCAATGAAATCGTGATCTCCATGGTCGCCGACGATGCCGCCCTGGAAGCGGTGGCGCTGGGCGAAGGCGGCGCCATTGCCAATGCGGCCAAGGGCGCGCTGTTTATCGATATGAGCACGGTTTCACCGGCCATATCGGTGCGCGTCGCCGCCGCCGCCGAAGCCGCCGGGGTTCAATATTTACGCTCACCGGTCAATGGCTCGGTCATCCAGGCGGCAGCGGGCGGGCTGGTGATCCTGTCGTCGGGGCCCGAGGATGCCTTTCAGACCGCCAAGCCCCTGTTCGAGATCATGGGCGGCAAGATATTCTATATCGGCGCCGATGAGCAGGCCCGCTATCTGAAACTCAGCATTAACATCATGATCGGCATCACCGCCTCGATGATGGGCGAGGCGCTGGCTTTCGGCGAGGCCGGCGGCCTCGATTGGGCGGAGATGGTCGATATCATCGCCTCCTCGGCGGCCGGCTCGCCGGTCATCAATTACAAGACCGACACCTTGAAAGACCGCGATTTCCGTCCCGCCTTCACCGCCCGCCAGATGGCCAAGGATTTCGATCTGGCTCTGAACTCGGCCGCCGACGCCAACGTTCCCTTGCCGGTCACCGCTTTGGTGCGCCAGCAATGGAACGCGATGATCGGAACCGGGCGCGGCGAGGCCGATTTCTTCGCCTATGTGGAACTGCTCGAAGATTTGGCGGGGATCAAGCGGGAATGACGCAGAACAGCCGCAAATAAAGAGCCCGCCGGGCTGGTAGATATCGCGCCGGTATCATGTGATCCCAAGGAATTTCAGGCCTTGATGAGCCTTCGCAGTTCGTCATTGATCCGCGTCTGCCATCCCCTGCCCAAACCCTTGAAATAGGCGACAACGTCTGCATCGAGGCGAATAGTGGTTTGCACCTTTGTCGGAGCCTTTTGCCTTCCACGGGTATGGCGCTCCACAATATGCGGCGCAACCTCAACTGCCGACTTGAAACGCTTCAAATCGGTGGCCGTAAGTTCCGGAACATTTCCATCTTTGTCAGACAGAGGTTTCGCTGTTTTCGGCATAATATTGTTCCTCAATAGGCGTAGCTTTCCGCAGGCTGATAACACAGTACCCGACTTAACGGGATAAACACCTGAAGTGATTCAAATTTTGAGATTCTCAGATCAACGAAAGTCTCTCCATATG
>CAUZTZ010000049.1:0-17439 GCA_963582805.1 Alphaproteobacteria bacterium | reverse complement strand
ACGGGGCAAAATCATCCCGGTCAAATGGTTCCTATTTGCCCGGAACCGCTCTAGAGCGCTTCCGGGAATAAGAAAATGGCGCCCCCCGGTTTGGGGAGCGCCATGGTCAGGCGTGATATGGATCGGGCCGGTTACTTCTTCAAACCTTCGATCATTTTCTTATAGGCGGCGCTCTGCATGGGGCGCATCTTTTCGTATTCCGGCCCGTTGATATATTCGAGCTTCTCGCCGATGGCCTTGATCAGGCGCTTGTAGGTCTTGTGACCTTGCAATTTCACCAGCGCATTTTGCAAGGTGGCCAGACGGTCGGCAGGAATGGCGCGCGGCGCCTGGATGACCCGGTACATCTTGCCGATATCGGCTGAGTAACCCAGATCCTTGAAGGTCGGCGTGCCCTTGAACTCGGACTTAGTGCCGGCGCTGATCAGGACGCGAACCCTGTCGCCCTGGGCCTTGATGGTGGAGATGAACTGGAAGGTGAAGTCCGCTTCGCGGGCCAAGAATCCGCGCATCGAAGGTCCGCCGCCCTTGTAAGGCACCATGACGATTTTGTCGGCGATACCGGCTTCGGTGAACAATTGCAGCGCCGGTGCATGGGTGGCGCCCCAGTTGCCCGAATGGGCGAATTTCAGCTTGCCGGGATTGGCTTTGGCGAACTTGACCAGATCCTGCCAGGTCTTATGCGGGCTGTTGGCGTGGACAATAACCGAGAACTCGCCGGAATTGAGCGAGCCGACGGTGACGAACGCCTTGTCCGTATCGTAGGGCAGTTTCTTTACATGCTTTTGCAGCTGGTCATAGTAGTTGTGCGTGAAAATAAGGGTATAGCCGTCGGCCTTGGCCTTGGCAGCGGCCGAGGTGCCAACGCCGCCAGAGGCGCCGGGCATCAATTTGACGATGATCGGCTGGCCGATGATGTCGGAGATCACGCTGGTGAAGACGCGGGCGTTGCGGTCGTGAGAGCCGCCGGCGCCCAGCGGAATAATCAAGGTTATGGGTTTTTCCGGATATTCGGCGCGGGCATCGGTAAGGCCGCTAAGACCGATCGCCAGCACGGCGCCGATCGCCAATTTCATGAGATTGTGTAAGCGCATGGGATTTCCTCTCTGATTGAATTGAAATTTTTTAACGTTACCAGCCGCCGCACTTATCGTTTGGTCAGCCCTCAATCCGATGTCTTATATAAGACTAGCCCGCCACGCGCCGTCAAGCCCCAAAGCCAACTCCCGGGGGGCTGTGTCGCCGGCTCAATCCTCGGCGCCGAACTCGCGCCGGAGGCGCATCGAGCGCCGCCACATCAAATAGGTGATGAACGGCGTCAGAACGATAATGGCGCCGGTGATCGGGCGCTCAACGAAGACGTAGCTGAATATCTGCCCGCCGGACAGGATCACGGTCTGGCCGAACGCATATTCCAGCGGCGCGCCGAGAATGAAACCCATAGCCAGGGGCGTCACGTCAAATTGCAGCTTCTTGGCCAAATAACCGAGGGCGCCGAATATGACCAGGATGGCCAGATCGTATGGGTTGGAGCGGAACACCCAGGTGCCGGCAAAGGCGAATACCAGGGTCAGCGGCAGCAAAATCGATTTGCGGATGGTCACCACCTTGGCGAACAGCGGAATGCAGAGATAGCCGATGAATATAAACAGGATATTGGCCAGCACCATGGCGATCAGGATGGCGAACACCAGGGGGCCTTGTTCCTCCATCAATTGCGGGCCGGGGCGGAGGCCATGGGCGATGAAGGCGCCGACCAGAATGACCGTCAAATTGTCGCCGGGGATGCCGAGGGTCAGCAGCGGCACCAATGTCGGCCCGTTCACCGCGTTGTTGGCGGCCTCGGCGGCGGCGACGCCTTCCAATTCCCCTTGGCCGAATTTCTCCGGCGTCTTGGAGGCGCTTTTGGCCGCCGCGTAGCCCATGAAGGCGGCGACTACCTGGCCGACGCCGGGCACCATGCCGATGGTCGTGCCGATAGCGGTGGACCGGATTATGGTGCGCAGGCAGCTTTTGAACTCCACCCATTTCAGCCGCGCGCCGGTGATTTTGAGGTTGGCCGCGTCGATAATCCCGGTCGCTTTTTTCTCGATGGCGACGAAAATTTCCGGTAGCGCAAACAACCCGATCAACATCGGCAGAATCGGGATGCCGGCCTCGATTTCCGTGATGCCGAAGGAAAAGCGCGACAGGGCGCCGATCGGGTCCTGGCCAATCATGCCCAGGAACAAACCCACCGCCAGCATCAACAAGCCCTTGACGAACACCCCCGACGAGGTGCCGGCGATAACGATCAACGCCATCATCAGGATGGCGGCCAATTCGGGCGGGCCGAGCAGCAAAGCAACGGCGGCGATCGGCCCGATCAGCGCGATGGTGATCAGATCGCTGGAAAGATCGCCGAAAACGGACGCGAACAGAGCCATCTCCAGGGCCTTGCGCGCCTCGCCCTTTTTGGTCAGCGCCGGGCCGTCGAAGGTGGTTGCCACCGCCGCCCCGGTGCCCGGCATGGATACCAATATGGCCGGGATCGAGCCGCCGTAAATGCCGCCCTTATAGACGCCGAGCAAGAACGGAATGCCCAGCAACGGATGGATGAAGAACGAGATCGGCAACAGGATGGCCAGCGCCATGAGCGTGGTGAAGCCGGGCAGGGCGCCCACGAACATGCCCAGGAACAGACCGGCGGACATCAGCACAAAGGTCATCACGACCGTTTCCGGGTTGAACAGGATCGCAAATCCGCCGAGAAATGATTCAAACATGATCCGGTTCCATCAGAATATGGACTTGTTGCTGAGATATTTCAGCGGCGGATAGATCACCCAGCTATTGGGGATCACTTCATCGATCGGAAATGGCGGCAGCGATGTGACCAGGGGTTTGGTAAAAAGCACAAATACCAGCGTCGGGACCGCCAGGGCGACCACGAAACCCAAAATAAAATTGCGATTGCCGAAATAGGTGGACATCACAAAGACCATGATAAAGCTGCCGACAACAAAGCCCAAAAAGATGATCAGCCCCACATAGGCGGTCATGATTACCAAGGTCACCAGCACGTTGGTTATCGCCTCCAGATTCAGATCGCGGAGCTGGTTGCGCTGGCGCAAGCGGAAACTGACGAACAGGTACCAGATGCCAAGCAGGAAAAAAGCGACGGCGATGATCTGCGGAAAGGTTTCGGCTTCGAGGTTGGATTGCCCGGCGCCGCCGAGATTGATCAGCGGCGTATCGATCTGACCCGGGATGATGAAAAACAAGGCCGCCGCCAGCACGATGAACACCACCGCCGCCACCGTATTGAAATTATAGCGCCCGCCTGGTGCGGTCTCCTCCCCGGTTGCGCTATCGCTGGCCATGTCCGGCCTTGGCCGCTAGCCGAGCCCGGTCAGGGACGACAAATCCCTGGAATTCAGCGGCAGGGTGACCGGCTCGTTGCGCGCCGATGAAATATCGGCGGCCACATAAACCTCCATCACCTGGCGCGCCTGTTCGGGCGTTACCATGACAGGCGTGTCGTTGGTGACGGCGTCCAGAAAATGGATGGTCTCGTTATGCATGGGGCCGGCGAACACATGGTCTACGGGCTCGCCGGGCATGGTCGACATGGGCAGGCGGATGCCGTCTTTCATGGTGTTGAGAATGACGTCCCGGTGCGTGTCATCGACCACCAGCATGCCCTCGGTGCCGGTAAATTCGATCCAGGTGCCGGAATAGTTGTGATAGCCCGGCGGCATGGTCCAGCCCGCCCCGACGGTGACCACGACGCCGTTATCGAGGGTCACCATGATCCATTGCGCATCCTCGACGCCGGTGAGGTCTTTCATGACGCCATAGGCCGATTGCGAATAGACGCGGATCGGTTTCGCCGGCTCCAGGCACCAGAGCACAAAATCCAGATCGTGGGTGGCTTCCATGGCGGCCGGCGATAATTTGATACGGCCCGATATCTTGGTGCCCAGCGAGCGGGTGAGATGGCGCGATACCACGGCGGCCACCGGCGCGCCGAGGGTGCCGTCGTTCAGGCTTTTCTTCACATAGGCGAATTTGGGATTGAAGCGCTGGGAATAACCGATGGAGAATTTGAGGTTGTTTTGGCGCGCCAATTCGACCAGCTCGTCGGCTTCCTCCAAGGTCAGCGAGATCGGCTTTTCCAGGAACACATGCTTGCCGGCGGAAAGTGAGTCCCTGGCCATCGGGTAATGCACGGTTTCCGGGGTTGCCGAAATGATGATGGCATCGATGCTGTCGTCTTTCAGCAATATCTGATAATCGGCGACAGCGCTGTTGGCGCCGGTCTCTGCCAGCACTTCGGCGCGCCGTTCGTCATTGGTTTCGGCGATATGCAGCTCCGCCACGGAGGGGTAATGGGCGCAGGTATTCGCCCGGATGCCGCCGCACCAGCCGGTGCCGATAATGCCTACATTGATTTGCTTCATGGTGATGAGGTTCCGTCTGCCGGGCCAGAAAGGCGCGCATGATTTGGTCTTATATAAGACTTGAATCTATTGACCCGGTTTTGCAGAGTCAAGCCAGCGCACCGGCGCTCCATTCAAGTCTGGCCACGTTGCGCCCCGAATGCTAAGCAGCGGCGATTAAGTCTATTATTATTGCCTGCCACCGGTGGAGACCATGCAAATGTCCAGCACCCTCATTGCCGTCGCCGATACCGTATTCCCGAGCCTTGATCCGGCCCTGGAAGCCTTGGCCGCCGTCGAGCCCGAATTGAAGATCGCCGCGGATGCCAGCGTCGATGCCATCCTCGCCGTCGCCGCCGACGCCGAGGCGTTGCTGGTCACTTACGGGCAGATCACTGCCGATGTGATCGCCGGGCTCAACAACTGCAAGGTCATTGGCCGCTTTGGCATCGGCATCGACAATATCGATATCCAAGCGGCCACCGCAAAAGGCATCACGGTTACCTACGCGCCGGTCTATTGCCTGGACGAAGTGTCCGATCATGCCATGGCGTTATTGCTGTCGCTGGCGCGCAAAGTCACGTTCGGCGCCAATCTGGTCAGTGGCGGGCGCTGGGAGATGCCGGCGGTGGTGCCCATCCACCGGCTTCGCGGGCGCACCCTCGGCCTCGTCGGGCTCGGCAATATCCCGCAAGCGCTGGTGCCCAAGGCGCAGGCCTTCGGCATTAAAATCATCGCCGCCGATCCCTATTGTGCGGACGAGGTGTTCCAGCGCATGGATGTGGAAAAGGTGGAACTGGACGATATGCTGGCGCGCTCCGATTATGTCTCGGTGCACGCGCCGTTGACGCCGGAAACGGAAAAGATGTTCAACGCCGAGGCCTTCAAGAAAATGAAATCGAATGCCTTTTTGATTAATACGGCGCGCGGCCCGCTGGTCGATATTGACGATCTGGCCGCCGCATTGGATGCGGGCGAGATTGCCGGCGCCGCCCTCGATGTGTTGCCGTCGGAGCCGCCGGGTAGCGATAATCCGGTGGTTGGCCGCGCCGACGTGATCCTGACCCCGCATACAGGTTTTTATTCCGAAGACGCGCTTTTGGATCTGCAGACCACGGTGGCCAGCGACGTTGCAAAGGTGCTCACCGGAGAAGAGCCCAAATACCCGGTCAAACCGCGCTGATTTGATATGGGCCTTATTGACGACGCCCGCGAGAAGTTGCAATCGGTCTTCGGGTTCTCTGAATTCCGGGCCGGCCAGGAAGAGATTATCAGCGCCATTCTGGCCGGCGAGAACGTGTTCGCCGTGATGCCCACGGGTTCGGGCAAATCCCTTTGTTATCAATTGCCGGCCATTGTCGATGGCGGGCTGACGGTGGTGGTCTCGCCCTTGATCGCGCTGATGCGGGATCAGGTCAAGGCGTTGGACGCCCTCGGCGTTGCGGCGGGTTGCCTTAACTCGGCCAACGCGCCGGAAGAAAACCGGCGCATCGAGGACGCTGTCAAGGCCGGAGCCTTGCGCATCCTATACGCGGCGCCGGAACGGCTGGCGCGCAGCAACACCCGCGCATTGTTGGGCTCGGGCCGCACCACGCGCCTGGCCGTCGACGAAGCCCATTGCGTCTCCCAATGGGGCCACGATTTCCGGCCCGAATATATGGAGATCGGCGCTTTGCGCGAAGCCATCGGGGGCGTGCCGCTGATCGCCGTGACCGCCACCGCCGATACCGCCACCCGCGCCGACATTGTCGACAAATTGTTCGCGGCAGAGCCGCGCATGATCGTGCATGGCTTCGATCGGCCCAACATCGCCCTCGCCATGGCGCCCAAGGACAATGCGCGCCGCCAACTTCTGAAATTCACCGAAGGCCACAAGGGCATGAGCGGCATCCTTTATTGCCTGTCGCGGAAACGCTGCGAGACGTTCGCCGGCCATCTTCGGGACGCCGGCCACCGGGCCGTGGTCTATCACGCCGGGCTGGCAGCAGATGTGCGCGCCGCCGCCCAGGATGAGTTTTTGCGCGAAGACGGGGTCATTGTCTGCGCCACCATCGCCTTCGGCATGGGCATCGACAAACCCGATGTACGCTTCGTCGCCCACGCCGATCTGCCCAGCAATATCGAAAGCTATTACCAGGAGATCGGGCGCGCCGGGCGCGACGGATTGCCCGCCGACACGCTGACCCTCTATGGGCTCGACGATATTCGCATGCGCCGCATGCAGATCGAAGACGGCGACGGCTCGGACGAGCAAAAACGAATTGAGCGCCAGCGCCTCAACGCCCTCATTGCGCTCTGCGAAGCGCCAAGCTGCCGCCGCCAGACTTTGCTCGCCTATTTCGGCGAAAGCGCCGAGCCTTGCGGTAATTGCGATCTTTGCGCCGGCGGCGCCGAGGTGATCGACGGCACCACCGAAGCGCAAAAGGCCATGTCGGCCATGGCGCGCACCGGCCAGCGCTTCGGCACCGAACATCTGGTTTCCATCCTGTTGGGCGAGGCCAATGACCGGGTTCTGCAATTCGGCCACGACAAACTGCCCACTTTCGGCGTCGGCGCTGACCACAACCGCAACGAATGGCGCTCCATCATCCGCCAGCTTTATGCCGCCGGCCATATATCCCAGGACATCTCCGCCTATGGAAGCTGGGCGCTGAGCCCAACGGGCCAGGATATCTTGAAGGGCAATGGCGATTTTCAGATGCGCAAAGACGTTTTGCAGCCGAAAGGCAAATCCCGAAGCAAATCGTCAGCCGCCGCCGATATCGAGCTGGGCGAGGCCGATCAGGAACTGCTGGTGAGCCTCAAGAGCCTGCGCCGGGAAATGGCGGCAGCCAGGAACGTGCCCGCCTATGTGATATTCCCCGACCGGACGCTGATGGAGCTGGCGGCAGTGCGCCCGCAAAGCTTGAATGAAATGAGCGGCGTTCACGGTGTCGGCGCGGTCAAGTTGGAAAAATACGGCGGCGAATTTATCGAAGCCATCCGCAATTTTGCCGGCGGCGGTTAATGAGACGGCCTGCGCCATCGCCAGCCGCCATACTTGGGCAATGGCGGGGCGGCCGCGAATAAAGGGATGCCTGACGCTTGTTCAACGAAATTCTTGATCTGACGCTTTTGCTGGGCGCCATCGCGGCCCTGGTCAGCGCCATGATCCAGGGCTATTCGGGCTTCGGCGGCGGGCTGGTGATCGTGCCCATCCTGGCGGTCCTGTTCAGCCCGTTGGAGGCCGTCGCCATCGCCGCCATCGGAGCAGTCGCCGGCAATATCATGCTCATGCCGGGCGCCGCCCGAGCTGCCAACTGGCGGGAAGCGGCGCCGGTTTCGATCGCCCTCGCCGTCGCCATTCCCCTCGCCCTGAATTTTTTGATCTCCGCCGATCCGGTCTTGATCCGGCGCGGCATGGGGGTGTTCATCCTGGCCGCCGCCGCCGTGCTGATGACCGGATGGATGTTTCGCGGCCGGCGCAGCGTTTTCACCAGCCTCGCAGCCGGGGCGCTGACCGGCGGCATCACCGGCGGCTTCGGTATTCCCGGCGGGCCGTTCATGATCGTCTATTACCTGTCTGCGCCCGCCCCGCCGCCCGTGCAGCGAGCCAACATTATCGTAACCAGCACCATCGGCATGTCGTTCCTGATCATCGGGCTGATCGCAGAGGGAGTCTACGATCAGCCAAACCTAATACGCGGCGCCATAATCGCGCCCTTGTTCCTGGCCGGCATCTGGATCGGCCGCCGCATCTTCCAAATGGCGCCCGCCGCCTGGTTCAAAAAAGTCACCTACGCAATCCTGATCGCCACCGGCATCATGGCCCTGAGCATTTGAAATCAGGCAAACCGTATGTCTCGGAAAATAACACGTAATAGTAATATTTCTGATAATAGGTAATTACCCTAGTCACACCTATCGAATACCTCTATATAGATATGCCGTCAGCCATTGATGGTGGCGGAATGCGGCGCTGGCCGGGAGGTTCGAGCGATGAAAAATTTCAATTTATCCCAGGTGAATGTCCTGGTGGTTGAGCACCAATTGTTCTCCAGACAGCTCATGCGCGATGTGCTGCATGCCCTGGGTATCGTCAACGTGACGGCTTCCTACGCCGATGATCTATTTGACGCCACGGATTTGGACTTTTGCCCGGACATGATATTTACCGACTGGTCGCCATCCATGGACGGCGTCGACCTGATCAAATCGATCCGCCGGAACCAGGCCAATCTTGACCGCTTTGTCCCGGTGGTGGTGGTCTCGTCCTATACGGATTTGGAGCATGTGTGCCAGGCGCGCGACGCCGGCATGACCGAATATCTGGCCAGGCCGGTGTCGGGCGAGATGATCTACCGGCGCATATGTTCCATGGTTGAACATCCCCGCAATTTCATCGAGACCGAAATGTTTTTCGGCCCCGACCGGCGCCGGCGGGTGATGGATTTCGGCCATGACGAGTTTCGCACCCGGCCGCCGACCATGATGCCGGTGCCGGAGCGCGCTATGGAGCCGGCCCTGCATTAACGCCGCGCCGGCGCCCGTCAGGATCGTCTTTTCGCCATCTCCCGGTACAAGGCTTCCGGGCTGACCCCGATCTCGGCGGCGATGGATTTCCATGCGCCCTTGGCCGGCACAACCCCTGTCCGCCAGGCCAGCCAGCCGTCGAGCCGCTCGGCCACCGTCCGGAGCGACAATATTTCGGCCCGGGTGCGCGCCGATTGCACCGCATGGGCCAGATGCGCCGCCCAAAGATCGGCAAAGACCGCATCCGCTCGCAAGGCGCCAAGGAAGGCCGATTTGGGAACCACCAACAGGCTCGACGCCACCGCCGCCAGCGCGTCGCAATGATAGCGGTCCGAATAGATCGACACTTCCGCCAACACCGTGCCTGCGCCGCCCCGCTGCAGCACAATCGCCGCGCCGTTGCGCTGGCGGCGGACCAGTTCGAGCCGCCCCGCCTCGACAACAAAGATCGCGCGCACCGTATCGCCCCGATGGAAAAGATAGGCGCCCTCGGGCAGCTGGCGGGAATCAACCGCCAAGGCCATCAGCCGTTCAATTATTTGTTCCAACATGATCTGCATCATGTATGCTGCGGGCGCTTTGTGGCAAGCTCCGGCCATAAATTTACCGCCAACGGAAAAGACTGACATGAAGATATTTCTGCAAATCCTGCTCATCGGGGCCTTTGCCCTTTCCGCCCAGGCGGCTGAGACAGGCCATGCGCCAAAGCCGCCCAACTCGCCCAAGTCGAAATATGCCGGCCAGGAGACGCGCGCCATCAAGAGCTTGTCGCCCGATGATATTGCCGAGCTACGGCGCGGCGGCGGCTGGGGGCTGGCCAAGGCGGCTGAGCTGAACGGGGTGCCGGGACCGGCGCATCTTTTGGAAATGAAGGACAAAATTCCCTTGAGCCGCGCCCAGGTGGCGGCCCTCACCGAAATCTATGCGGCCATGAAGGGGCGCGCCATCGGCCAGGGCAAGCGGCTCATGGATCTTGAGCGGGCGCTGGAAGATCACTTCCGCAAAGCAACGATCACCGATGCTCTGTTGCGAACGTCGCTGGCGGCGATCTCCGAGGCGCGCATGGAATTGCGTTATATTCATCTGGCCACCCACTTGAAAACGCCCGGTATCCTGTCGCCCCATCAGATCCGGCAATATAATACTTTGCGCGGCTATTCCGATGCCAACCCCTGCGCCACGGTTCCCGAAGGGCACAGCGCCGAAATGTGGCGCAAACATAACGGCTGCGCGCCATGATCAAAACTATTCTGCTGGCCGGCGTGGTGACCGCCGCCGTGATCGGCGCCGGTGTCTATTTCCTTCGCGGCGACGGGCTTCCGCTTAAGTCCGATCCCGCCAATGCTGCGCAAGTGGCCATGGGCAAGAGCCTCTACGCCGGGAACTGCGCCGCCTGTCATGGGGCCAATTTGGAAGGCCAGAAAAACTGGCGGACGCCGCTTGGCAGTGGCGGTCTGCCGGCGCCGCCCCACGATGCAAGCGGGCACACCTGGCACCATCCGGACGCGTTGCTGTTCCGCTATACCAAGCTCGGCGGCGAGAAACTTGCGCCGCCGAGCTTCAAAAGCAACATGCCGGGCTTCGAAGACAGCCTTTCCGACGGCGAGATTTGGGCGGTTTTGTCCTATATCAAAAGCCGCTGGCCGCCCAAAATCCGCCGCCGCCAAACCCGCATGAGCCAGACCCAAACAGCCAATTAATGGTTTCCAGGGGGCCGATTACACCGTAGTTTCCCTGCGCGCAGTGTAGCGGCAAGGAAGCAGCTTCGATGATGCATCTCGGCCTGTTTATCGCCGGCGAAGGACACCATATCGCCGCCTGGCGCGATCCGGGTGCGCCCGGCGGCGTCGCCAATCAGGATATCGATCACTACATCGAGCTGGCGCGGAAGGGCGAGGCCGCCAAGTTCGATTTCCTGTTCACCGCCGATACCAACGCCGTCTTCTATGGCGACCAAATCGCTGACTGGTGCCAGACCACCCAGGCCTTGCGCCTGGAGCCGCTGACATTGCTTTCGGCCTTGGCGGTGGCGACGGAACGCATCGGCCTGGTCTGTACCGCCACCACCACCTATCTCGATCCGTTTCACGTGGCGCGCCTGTTCGCGTCCTTGGACCAGATCAGCCACGGCCGCGCGGGCTGGAACCTGGTGACCTCCTCGGCGCCCGCCGAAGCCGCCAATTTTTCGGCGCCCGCCCATCCGCCGGCGACCGAACGCTACGCCCGCGCCAGAGAATTCGCCGACGTGGTGCTGGGGCTCTGGGATTCATGGGAAGACGGCGCCGTCACCGCCGACAAGGAAAGCGGCCTCTATTTCGATCCCGACAAGCTGCACCGGCTGGATCACAAGGGTGAACATTTCCAGGTGCGCGGGCCGATGACCATTGGCCGCTCGGCCCAAGGCCGCCCAATCATCGTCGCGGCCGGCCAGTCCGAAGAGGGGCGCGATTTGGCCGGTGCCACCGCCGAGGTGGTGTTTTCGGTGCAACAGGATTTGGGTGATGCGCAGGCCTATTACCAGGACATCAAAGCCCGCGCGGCCCGACACGGGCGCGATCCCGGCGCCATCAAAGTCATGCCGGGATTGATGCCGGTGGTTGGCGCGACCCGAGCCGAGGCCGAAGACAAGCTGCAACGCATTCAGGATTTCATCCATCCCGATCTCGGCATCAAGCGCCTGTCCTCCATGTTGGGCAGCGATCTATCCGGTTTCGATCTGGATGGCCCGCTCCCGGAACTGCCTGCAAGTCTGGAGCAGGCGGGCCGCCAGCAGGTGGTGATCGATATGGCCAGGCGCGAAAACCTGACCATCCGCCAGCTTTACGAGCGCGTCGTCGGCATCCGCGCCCACCGGGTGATCGCCGGAACGGCCGAAGATATCGCCGACGATATGGAGAATTGGCAAAGCTCCGGCGCCGCGGACGGCTTCAATATCCTGTTCCTGACCTATCCGGGCGGCATCGATGATTTTATCCGCGGCGTCATTCCCATCCTGCAGGCGCGCGGGCTGTTCCGCACCGAATATGCGGGGGCGACTTTGCGCGAAAATCTCGGCCTCGCCGTGCCCGCCAACCGCTACACGGCGGCGCGGGGTGCGAAGGCGAAGCGGGTCGGCTAAAGCACCCCCTGCTTATTCATCGACACTTCCAGATCATGGAGCGTCTTATAACAGGGCAGCACATTGCCGACGCTGGAAATGGGTTCGGTGCCGGCCTCGATGGACTGGAAGAAATCCCGGTCCTGTAATTCGATGCCGTCGAACGATACCGCTACTTGGGACACATCGATAGGCTCGCCCTTGCCGTCTTCGAGATCATCATAAAGGGCGTTGTAGGTGCCGTTGTCGCAGATATAGCGGAAGAACGAGCCTATGGGCCCGTCATTGTTGAACGATAGCGACAGGGTGCACATCTTGCCGCTCGTCGTGCGCAGCAAAATACCCATATCCATGGCGATGCCCAATTCGGGATGCATCGGGCCCTGGACGGCCTCGGCGAAGACAATCTCCTCGCCGCACTGATAGCGGAACAGATCGATGCTGTGGGCGGCGTGGTGCCACAATAAATGATCGGTCCACGACCGCGGCCCGCCGGCGGCGTTGATGTTTTTGCGGCGGAAAAAATAGGTCTGGATATCCATCTGCTGGATCGCCAATTCGCCGGCGCGGATTTTCTGGTTCATCCATTGGTGCGACGGATTGAAGCGCCTGGTATGGCCGACCATGCAGGTGAGGCCGGTCTGCTTCTGCTTTTCGTTGACCGCTTCCGAATCGGCCCAAGTATCGGCGAGCGGGATTTCCACTTCCACATGTTTGCCCGCGTCCATGCATTGGATCGCCTGGGCGGCATGCATCTGGGTGGGCGTTGCCAGGATCACCGCCTCAACGCCGGGCTGATCGATGGCTTCGGCCAGATCCGTGGTCACATGGCCGACGCCGTATTTGGCGGCGATCTCCTGGGCCTGTTCCAGGCGCCGCCCGACGATGGATACCACCTCAACGCCGTCGATGCGGGCGATGCCGTCAAGATGCTTTTGGCCGAATGCGCCGGCCCCGGCGAGTGCTACTTTCATAGGGTTTGTCTCCGCGTAAATTTAAGTCTGATTTTGCAAAATTAGATGGCCCACGGCGGTGTTCGAACCCGGGACATGATAGAAGCGGTGAACCACATCGATAGCCTCATCAAGGGCGCCGCGCATGATCAGCCACATCACCAGTTCGATGCCTTCGGACCCGGCTTCGCGCATATAATCAATATGCGGCATCTGGGCCAACGCGGCGGGATCGGCAATTAGCCGGTCCAAAAAATCGGCGTCGAATTCTTTGTTGATCAAGCCGGCGCGCGGCCCCTGGAGCTGGTGGCTCATGCCGCCGGTACCCCAGACCTGGACGCTCAAATCCTCATCGAAGGTTTCGATCGCCTGGCGCAAAGCCTTGCCCAGGTTGTAACAGCGGCTTCCCGACGGCGGCGGGTAGACCACCACGTTTACGGCAAACGGAATGACCTTGCAGGGCCACGCATCGGGCTGGCCGAACATCAGCGACAATGGCACCGTCAATCCATGATCCACTTCCATTTCGTTGACCACGGTGAGATCAAAATCCGATTGAATAACCGATTGAGCGATGTGCGAGGCCAATTCCGGGTGGCCTTCGAGGGCCGGCACTGGTCTTGGCCCCCAACCTTCGTCGGCGGGTTGGAACGCATCGGCGCAGCCAATGGCGAAGGTGGGAATGGATTTCAGATCGAATGCCGTCGCATGATCGTTATAGCAGAGGAAAATTACGTCCGGCTTGGTTTCGGCAATCCATTTTTTGGAAAACTCGTAGCCATCGAACATCGGCGCCCAATAATCTTCCCGGGTTTTGCCCAGATCGATGGCGGCGCCTACGGCGGGAATGTGCGACGTGGTGACGCCGGCGGTTACTCTAGCCATTGTCCGCCTCGTCCTTATAGCGGTTGCCCTCGATGGAGCGGCCGCCATTGATCATCATTTCTGCATATTCTTCTTGCGTCATGCCGGTCATGGAACCAGCAGCGTATTGGAAACTAAAGCCGTCACTGGAAAATATTTTCGACAGGAAATAGACGTTGCCGCCGGACCAGATCATGCGGTTGTAATCGCGGGCCAGCACCGCGTCTTTCTGCTCTTCGGTCATTTTCCATTCGTCCAGATAGGCGCGCTCGCCGGCGGCGAACCGATCCCGGTTTTCGGCCTTCATCAAGGACATGCAAAATTGATTGAGATGGTAGCCCTTGCGCAGCATGTCGGCATCAAAAATGGTGGTGCCGGGCACGTCGCTATAGGGTTTTTCCAAAGCCATGTGGTTTCCTATTCCTAAATTCGTTCCCGCTGCCCGATGTTATACCGAACAGAATTCCCCCGGAACAGACCTTTGCGGTGGCGGCGCGCAATTTTGGCAATGGTCAATGCGGGCAGCGGGCGGTGATGGCGAACATGATGGCAGGCGCCGGTTAACATCGCCCGCTTGCAGAGTTGGGGATCACCGGAATAAACTTGCCGCCATCAATCATTGGCCGGAAAAAACCCATGTCTGACGAAGCCATATCCCAACTCACCAAGGACGGCGTGCTGCGCGCCGGCATCAATCTCGGCAACGCCCTGCTGGTTACCGGCAAGGCTGATAACGGCGATCCGGTCGGCGTTTCCCCCGGAATGGCGCGCGCCATCGCCGAGGCATTGGGCGCCGAAGTATCTTACGTGCCCTACCCATCGCCGGGCGTCCTCGCCGATGCGGCGGCGGCCGGGGAATGGGATATCGGTCTGATCGCGGCGGAACCCAGCCGCGCCGAAGCCATCGCCTTTAGCGCCGCCTATGTGGAGATCGAGGCCACCTATCTGGTGCCCGCCGGCTCCGCCATTGGGTCCGTGGACGAGGTCGACAAGGACGGCGTGCGCATCGCCGTATCGGGGCGCAGCGCCTATGACCTGTACCTGACCCGCTCCCTGCAGCACGCGGCGTTGGAGCGCGCCACCGGCGCTGACGCCACATTTGAGCTGTTCACGTTGGGCAATTTCGATGCCTTGGCCGGCCTCCGCCCGGCGCTTATAGGCGTGGCGGCAAAGCTGCAAGGCTCGCGCATCCTGGATGGCTATTTCACCACCGTGCAGCAGGCCATCGGCACGCCCATCGCCAACGCTGCCGGCGCCAAATTCCTCGCCGCCTTCGCCGAGGAAGCCAAAGCCAGCGGCATGGTGAAGGGGCTGATCGAAAAGCACGGTGTAACGGGCCGCCTGTCGGTCGCGCCTGCGGCTTAAAAATGCTTGAACCACAGAGGCAGTGAGAAGAAGAAGAAAAAGAAAAAAGTTTTGAAACACAGAGGACACAGAGAACACAGAGAAGATTTTATAATCACCCGGAGCGCAGCGCCTTCCTCTTCCTCTTTCTCTGTGCCCTCTGTGCCCTCTGTGTCCTCTGTGTTAAAACCTTCTTCTTCTTATTTTTTCCATCCCGAGGGACCCGACCGTGGCCGGAAGCAGCATCGATATTGACCGCCCGAGGGCCAAGAACCTTCAATACCTGTCGCGGACGGCAGGGTTCCTGAAGCCCTATTGGCGGCGCGGTATTCTGGCGGTGATCGCGTTGACGGTAACCGCGCTGGCCATATTGGCGTTGGGACAAGGTCTTCGCCAATTGATCGATGGCGGCTTTGCCGGCGGTGACGCGGCGGCCCTCGATCAAGCGTTGATCCTGTTGCTATCGCTGTCGGTGATCATGGCGCTGGGCACGGCGGCGCGCTTTTACCTGGTCTCCTGGCTCGGCGAGCGGGTGGTGGCCGATTTGCGCCAAGCGGTGTTCGAGCGGGTGATGACCTTGCATGCGGGCTTCTTCGAAACCACCAAGACCGGCGAGGTTTTGTCGCGCCTGACCACCGACACGACGTTGTTGCAGACGGTGATCGGCTCGTCGGCGTCCATCGCGCTGCGCAACGCCCTCAATCTGGTGGGCGGCATCATCATGTTGTTCGTCACCAATCCGGTACTCACCGGCCTGGTATTTCTGGTGGTGCCGGTGGTGGTGGCGCCGATCATGATCTTCGGGCGAAGGGTGCGCCGGCTCAGCCGCGCCAGCCAGGACCGGGTGGCCGACGTGGGCGCCTTTGCCGAGGAAACCATCAACGCCATGCGCACCGTCCAGGCCTTCACCCACGAGGCCGAGGACAACCGCCGCTTTTTCGGCGAGGTTACCGGCGCGTTCACAACGGCCATCGCCCGCATCCGCATGCGTGCTGCGCTGACTTCGGTGGTGATCCTTTTGGTGTTCGGCGCCATCGGCGTGATCCTCTGGATCGGCGGGCGCGATATGCTGGCCGGCGAGATTTCCGGGGGCGAGCTGGCGGCGTTCATCTATTACGCCACCATCGTCGCCTTTTCGGTCGGTGTCATATCGGAAGTTTACGGCGAGCTTTTACGCGCCGCCGGCGCCACCGAACGGCTGATCGAGCTGTTGGAGACCGAGCCCGAAATCGCGCCCCCGGCCGCACCTGAGCCATTGCCGGAGCCGGCCATGGGGCGCGTCGCCTTCGAGAACGTCACCTTCCACTACCCATCGCGCCCCGATCAGGCGGCGCTCACCGATTTCTCACTTCAAGTGGAGCCCGGCGAAACCGTCGCCCTGGTGGGCCCGTCGGGGGCCGGCAAGTCCACCGTCTTCCAGCTCCTGCTGCGCTTTTACGATCCCGTCCAAGGCGCCGTCACTGTCGACGGCATCGATGTGCGCCTGGCCGACACCAAGGCGGTGCGCGCCCGTTTCGCCCTGGTGCCCCAAGACCCGGTGATTTTCTCCACCGACGGCGCCGAAAACATCCGCTACGGCAACCCGGACGCCGACGACGGGGCGGTGCGCCGGGCGGCGGAAGCGGCGGAAGTGGCGGAATTCCTGGACCAGCTGCCGGACGGCTTCGCCACATTCCTGGGCGAAAAAGGCGTGCGCCTATCCGGCGGCCAGCGCCAGCGCCTGTCCCTCGCCCGCGCCTTATTGCGCGATCCGGCAGTCTTGTTATTGGACGAAGCCACCAGCGCCCTGGATGCGGAAAGTGAACGGCTGGTGCAGGCGGCATTGGAGAAATTGAAGGCGGGCCGCACCACATTGGTCATCGCCCACCGCTTGGCGACGGTCATCGGCGCCGACCGCATTCTGGTCATCGACGGCGGCCGGCTGGTGGCGAGTGGGACGCATGCGGAATTGTTGGAGACGAGCCCGTTGTATGCGCATCTGGCGGCGTTGCAGTTCGATGCGGGGCGCGGCGAGCGAGAGGCTGCGGCGGAATGAGGAGATTCTAGAAGTTTACTACGTTTTTGTTCTCCTCTGGATCGAACCCAGCATTGCGAATGGCGCCGAATATTCTAGCTTCCACCCATTCTGCACTCTCTTTTAGAAGTTCTAGTGAGTCGCGGCCCACAGTACCCGACTTAACGGGATAAACACCTGAAGTGATTCATATTTTGAGATTCTCAGATCAACGAAAGTCTCTCCATATGCAAA
>CAUZTZ010000048.1:0-17493 GCA_963582805.1 Alphaproteobacteria bacterium | reverse complement strand
ATCATCGGCCGCGATATTTTTCTCAATGGCATGACCACCGAAGAGATCGAAACAGGCGAGGGCCCCCATGCCGGCATCATGAAGCGCTTTGTCTTCCAAGTGGGCCAGCCCGATCACATCAAAAAAGCCTTCGAAGAGGCAACCGGCATCAAACAGGAAGATTAAAAAAAAATTAGAGGGCATAAATTTATGGACGCCACGACCAAATCACGGGCAGCCGATATTCGCGCCAGCCTCGGCCATCCGGTCATCGACGGCGATGGCCATGTGCTGGAGCCGGGCATGGTCTTGCTCGACTACATCAAGCAGATCGCCGGGCCCGAATTCGCCGAAGCCTACGAAGGCCGCATCAAGCCGTTCCAGAATTCCGGCATGAAGCAGATCTTCTGGGGCCAGCCCTCAGGCCCCAATACCCTCGACCGGGCGACGGCAATTCTGCCGAACCTCTATGCGGAGCGGCTCGCCGATGCCGGCATCGATTTCGGCGTCTGCTATTCCACTGCCATCCTGCAATTGATGCACGAGCGCAATGACGAGTTCCGCCAGGTCGGCCACCGGGCGTTGAATACCATGCTCGCCGACACATTTTCCGGCGTGAAAGACCGGCTGATCCCGTCCATGGGCATTCCGATGTTTTCCCCCGAAGAAGCCATTGCCGAGATCGAGTTTGTCACCGGCCAATTGGGCATGAAGGCGATTACCGTCGGCACCGAGGTTCAGATCGCGCCGCCGATCATCGAAAAAGAGGCGCCGCATTTGCGCGAACATATCCACGAGGTCTATCCGGTGGCCATGGATTCGTTGTTCGATTACGACCCGGTTTGGCAGAAATGTCTGGACTTGAAGCTGGCCGTCGCCAGCCATACCTCGGCGCGCGGCACCATCGGCGGGCGGCGGCGCTCGCCATCCAACTATGTGTTCAACCATCTGGGCGACTTTGCCCAGGGCGGCGAATATTTCTGCCGGTGTTTGTTCATGGGCGGGGTGACGCGCCGTTTTCCGGGCCTCAACTTCGCGTTTCTCGAAGGCGGCGTTGGCTTTGCGACCCAGCTCTACAACGATCTGTTCGAGCATTGGGAGAAGCGCAACGCCGCCAGCTTGCGCGAAAATCTGGACCCGGCCAGTCTGGACCTGGATTTGTTGGGCGAACTGGCGGCCAAATATGGCGGCGATATCCTGACCCCGGAGGCGGTGCGCGCCCAGCCCAAGGGCAATCGCATGGGCGGCGTCGTCGACGGCGATTTGGAAATCGACGAATTCAAGGCGCTGGAGATCGCCCAAGAATCCGACATCGCCGAATTGTTCGCCAAGCCGTTCTATTTCGGCTGTGAAGCCGACGACCGGCTGACCGCCATCGCATTCGATACGCGCCTCAACCACGAGGGCGTGAAATTGAAAGCCATGTTCGGCTCCGACATCGGCCATTGGGACGTGACCGACATGAACCAATGCGTGCCGGACGCCTATTCGCTGGTGGAAAAGGGTTTGATCAACGAAGACGATTTCCGCGCCTTCATCTTCGAAAATCCCATGAGCTTCTTCACCGACGCCAATCCCGATTTCTTCAAAGGCACAACGGTGGAAGATGCGGCGGCGAAAGAGCTGGCGGGGTAAACGTGCCTGACGGGGCTCGTTGCCCGTCCGTTCAAATTGCAACATCCTAGGAGTTCCACCATGACCGATACTCCGCCCGATATCCTACCCGAGACCGGCTGCCGGCTACCGGCGCCCGGCCGTGATGACCTCGATGATGACGGCAAGGCAGCCTACGACCGGCTCGCCAATTTCGAGGACGGCGCGCTGTTCGGTCTTCGCGGTCCCACCGCCATGAGCCTGCACAGCCCCGGAGTGAGCAAATACCAGACGGCGCTCAATAACTATCTCCGCTTTCAGGCCGGGTTCGCCCCGGCGGTCCGGGAACTGGCGATCCTGGTCGCGGCAAGGGAAATGGACAGCCGTTTCGAATGGGCGGCGCACGAAGCAGAGGCCGTGGCGGAGGGCGTGCCCGGCGATGTCATCGACGCCGTCCGCCACCGCCGGCCCACAGACGGGCTGGCCGAGGAATATGCGCTCATTATCGAATTCGGCCGCCAGGCCTTAACCGACCGCCGGGTGAGCCCGGAAATGTTTGCGCAGCTGAACGCTGCGTACGGCTCCAGGGGCGTGACTGACTTAGCTTTCCTGATCGGCAATTACGTGTCGCTGGCGGTGTTCATCGCCACCATCGACGCCCAGGTCCCCGATGGTCGCGAGGCCGATTTTCCGGTGCTTTGAAGGCAATCTGTCAGTCGAGTTTGAACACTTTCTTGGCGTTCAGGTGATAGAACTTTTCCGGGTTGGCCAATGTTATGGCGGCGGCTTGGTCGACCTGCTGATTGCAGTTGGCGTAAGGGTAGTCGATGGCGAACATAAGCCGGTCCTCGCCGACGACCTCCTCGACAAAGCGCACCGCCGGGTCCCAGTTGTGGCCCGACGAGGTGATATGGAAATTGTCCGCCAGGTATTCCGAGGGCAGCCGCTTGGCATGCCAATGGGGTACCCGTTCCCGCACCGGCTGGCCCCGGTGGTATTGGCGGTCGAGCCGGTCGAGCCAGAAGGGGATGCCTTCGCCGAGATGGCCCACGACGATTTGCAAATCCGGCAGATCGTCGAACACGCCCGACACCATGAGGCGCAGCATATGAAACCCGGTGTCGGTCTGAAAGCCCCAGAAGGCGCCTTCCATATGGCGCTCGGCGTAAAGCGCGGCCATCGCCGGCGGCACCGTGCGGGGATGCAGGTAGATGGGCACATCCAGGTCCACCGCCGCCTCCAGGATCGGCCGGAAGCCGGGCGCGTCCAGATATTCGCCCTTGGTGTGGGAATTGATCGCCGCCCCCTTGAGGCCGAGGCCGACGGCGCGCTGCAATTCCTTGGCCGCCGCTTCCGGCGCCTGCGGCGCGATCGCCGCAAGGCCGGCGAAGCGCGCCGGGTGGGCGTTCACCGCTTCGATCAAGACGTCGTTGGCATCAATCGCCAGCGCGTTCGCCAGATCGGCGGTGAACGGCTGAACGCCGGGGGCGGTAATAAATATGAGCTGCATATCGACGCCGCTTTCGTCCATCGCCTGGATGCGCAAGGGGCCAAGCTCGGGCAGGCGCTCCTGGAGCATCGCCTCCCAATCGCTGACCGGATCGAGGACAGCGCCGATCATTTGCTCGAGGCCGGCCTCGTTGGGGTTGCCGTCATCGATCAGCTTTTTCCATTCCGCCATCAGCAATGGCGTCGCAAAGGCTTCTTCGGTGGAGATTTTCATGGGTGTTGCTTTCTATTGGGCGAACTTGGTTTCGAACACCGGCTCCTGGTCGGACCAGTAGCCGCCGCGGACAGCGCCCGCCGAGACATCGCCGTAGTAGGGCGCGAACGATTGCGGCAGCCTGGGGCTATCCGGCGTGGCCAGCCAGATACGCAAAAGATGGCGCTTTTCGTCCGGGTCGGCGTGGTCGGTAAACTCGGAGCGGGCGTGCAGCAGACGCAAATTATTGACGAACTGGATATCGCCTTCTTCGAATTCCTTCTCCATGAAAAAGGCGGAATTTTCGGTCAGGCCCATGAACATATCCATGGCCTCTTTCTGGTCCGCCGGCATTTCGGTGCCGCGTTTTTCGTATCCATAGCGGATATAGGCCGGCGAGACGCGGGAAACGAAGCGCCCATCTTCGACGGCGAACATGGGTTGCTCATAATCGGGGGCGGCGCCGGGCGGTTGCCGGTCGCGCCAGGAATAGACCAGGGGCCGGTAGAGGGCGGCCAAAAGATCGGGCGCCACGCGCGCCATTTCGTTGTGGATGGCGACAATGGAAACGGCGCGGCTGATGCCGCCTTGTTTCGCAATACGGAGGCAAAAGAGGCCTGCCACATCGGAGCTGTCGCAATGGAAATGCAGATCGTCGCTGGACGTGTAGGAGCGCCCCTGGAAGCTTTTGCCGTGTGCGACGATCTGGCGCACATCGCCGATCACGTCGCCGTGGCGGCTTTGCGCGCGGGCCGTTCCCAGATGCAGCCCGATGCCCCAATAGATCAGCCGCAATTGCGGCTTGGTGAAATCCCGCACCGGAAAGCCGCGATACATCTGAATGCCGGGACCGTTCTGCAAGAGGGCGCTCATTTGGGCCAGATCGGCGGCAAATTCGGGCAATGGAAAATCTTCAAGCGTCATCGCGCCGATGGATTTTCCGGTCGCCTCGAACCTCGCCAGCGCCGCGGCAATCTCGGCGATCTGGTCCGCCTTGAACGGGCGCAGCCAGTCGCCGCGCGCCGCCAAATCCGGCCCGCGCCAATCTGCTTGGTCGTCGATTACGCTTGGTATTTGCTCGGCCACATGGGTTCTCCCGGATCAGGCCATCATCAAAAGCGGTTTTATGGTATCGCCTTCATGGGAATCGTGGAAGGCCTGGGCGATGTCTTCGAATTTGTATTTCTTGGACAACCGGTCGATGGGAAGACGGCCGTCCATGAAGAAATCCACCAGCCGCGGGATAAACACATCGGGGTTGCTGCCGCCTTCGCCGATGCCGCGAATGATGCGCCCGCCGCCGACCAGGTGGCGTATCGGCACTGGCAAGGGCGTTCCGTCCCAGGCGCCGGTAACGAACGCGCAGGTGCCGCGCGGCGCCAGAACCTGGATCGCCTGGCTCATGACTTCCGGCACGCTGGTGGTATCCAGGGTAAAATCGACGCCGCCGCCGGTCAGGTCCAGCACCTGCTCGTCGATGGCTTCGTTGCCGGCCAAGATGGTGTCGTCGGCGCCCAGCTCGGCGGCCAGTTCCAGCCGGTGCGCGTGCCGGTCGATGGCGATGATGCGGGCCGCACCCGAAATGCGCGCCGCCATGATCGCCGAAAGGCCGAGGGTGCCGGAGCCGAATACCGCCAAGGTCTGGCCGGGCTTCATTTTAAATTCGTTGAGCACCGCACCGGCGCCGGTCTGCACGCCGCAGCCCAAGGGGCCGAGCTGTTCCAACGGGGCGTCTTCGCGCACCTTGACGACGCTGCGTGCCGTGCCGATGGCGTAAGTGGCGAACGACGATTGGGCAAAGAAGTCCCCGTGCACCGGCTCGCCGTCCGCCTTCAGATAATATTCGCCTTCCGGGCGGGACGAGATGAAATGGTTGGTGTTGTGGCAATAGGACGGCTGCGCGTCCCGGCAACTGGGGCAGGCGCCGCAGCTATCGAAGGTCATGACAACAGGATCGCCGGGCGCTACTTTGGATACACCGGCGCCGACCTCTTCGACCACACCGGCGCCTTCGTGGCCGAGCACGGTGGGCTTCGGCACCGGGCTGCCGGCGCCGGCGGATTTCAGATCCGTATGGCAGACGCCGGTGGCGGTGATGCGCACCAATACCTCGCCGGGGCCGGGGCCGGTCAAATCCAGCTCTTCGATGGTCGGGACGCCGCTATCGTCACGGAACACGGCTGCCTTGATTTTCATCGATGGTTTCCCCCGCTTGGTATGGTTTATGGCTCAATCCAGCCCGTAGAGCTTGGCCGGGTTGTGATAAAGGATGCGCGCCTTGGTGTCTTCGCTAAGCTCGCTGCTCTCGCGAATGAAGTTGATGGAATCGATATCCGACGACGGGTCCGAATGGCCGTAATCGGTGCCGATCATCAGGCTGTTCTCGCCGGCATATTTCAACACCCAGGGCAGATCGTCGTCGCTCTGGCAGGTGATGTAGGCGTTCGAAGCCTCGAACACATTGTCCGGCACGGCCAGCCCCAACGTTTCCATGCGGCGGACGCTCTCGTTGTGCACCCACGGCATCCACTGGGCGGCGGACTCGATAAAGCCCCAGCGCAGTTCGGGAAACAGTTTCGGAATTTCGCTCATGATCAGGAACATGCAGCTTTGCACGGTGGGCACCCGGAAGATGCCCCACGCCTTGGTCTGGCCGCCGGCGGCGAGATTGTCGTACATGGAGACGTTGGCCGGATTGGCGTTGGCGATATGGATGGCGATCGGAAGGTTCAGAGATTCCGCCTCGGCCAGGATCGGATAAAAGGCCGGGTCGGTCACCCATTTTTCGCCTTCCATGGGGCGCAGGAAAACGGCGCAGGCGCCGTGGTCCTTGGACCAGCGCATCTGGCTGATCGCCTCGTCCGGCATGGAAGACGGCACCAGGCACGACCAGCGCAGCCGTCCGTTGCTTTCCTTGGTGGTTGCCGCCAGCCACTTGTTCCAGGACCGGGCCAGCGCCGCCTCGGCGTCCGGCTCCGGCGTGAGGTTCAAGAGCCACATGGTCGCATGCAGCACCTGCACGTCGATGCCGAGATCATCCATATGCGCGACGCGCTTTTGGGTGTCCTGCATGCGCCGGGATTCCCGGGGCGTGCCGGTCCGGCGTTTGGACAATTGCGCGCGGGATTCCAGGTCGTCCTCGCTCTCCACCTGCAGCGCCATGGGGCCGCGTTGGCCGTTGACCTGCCAATACGCGACGCCGGGATTGTCTGGATCATCGACCAGCTTGGGCCGGTATTTGGCTTCCGCCGGTTCCAGGAAATCCCAGGTGTCGTCGCTTTCAATGACATGAGCGTCGGCGTCGATGATCGGGTAATTCATGGCGTCCATTGCGTCCTCCTCTGCTGGACTTGGATTATGTTACCACAAGCGTCCGCTGGCAATCGCGGCGCCCTCGGCCAGGGCTTCGAGTTTGGCCCATTGCACCGATGGGTGCACCCGGCGCACCAGCGGCCCTTGCGCAAATCCGCAATCGGTGCCGGCCATCAGATTTTCAGGGCCGACCAGTCCGGCAAACTGGGCCAAACGCTCGGCCACCAATTCGGGATGCTCGACGATGTTGGTAGAGTGGGTGACGACGCCGGGGATCAGCGTCTTGCCATCGGGCAATTGGACGTCTTCCCAGATGCGCCATTCGTGGGCGTGGCGCGGATTCGCGGCCTCGATCGCGTAGGCGCCGGCGCGCACTTTGAGGACCAGATCAATAATATCTGCCAAGGCGACGTCGCCGAGGTGGGGCGAATTGAAGCTGCCCCAGCAAATATGATAGCGGACGCGGTCTTCGGGAATGCCCCGAAGCGCGTGGTTGAGGGCATCGATGCGCAGTTCCGCCCAGGCCCGGTATTCGGCGAGGCTGGCCGGCGGCACCATGCGGTCATACATGAAGGGCAGATGGGCATCGTCGATCTGCACCGTCAATCCGGCTTCGACGATGGCTGCATATTCCTCCGCCATGGCCTCGGCGATGGCGAACACGAATTCTTCCTCGCTGGCATAGTATTCGTCGCGGCGTTCAGGCGCCACGCTGGCCGGCGCAACCACCGGCAAGAATCCGCCGCCTACGCCGGCCTTGGCCATGGCCGCTTTCAAGTTGGCGATGTCGCGCTGCAGATCATCGCCGCCCGTGTAAGAGATCGGGCCGGTGCAGACCCAGGTGCCCATGAGCCCGGAAAAGCCTTGGGACTTGTCATACTCGGCGTAGAAATCGGGAAACAGGCGGCGGTCGTTGCCGGCGGAAATGACCTCGCCGGATTTCAGTTTGCTGGCGCTTTCGTGTCTGTGCAGCTCGAACCCGGACAATCGGTCGAGTACATAGCGGGACCAGGAATGGGATTTGCCGAACTCGCCGTCGCTGACGATATCGATGCCGTGATCGGCCTGGGTTTGCACCACATCGGCGACCGATTGGCGGAGGCAGTTCCGGAAGCCGGCAGCATCGACGCTTTCGCCGGCCTCCATGGCGCTCAGATATTGGACCAGCGCCGGCGGGCGGATCAGGCTGCCCACATGGGTGACCGAGATGCGGTTGTCCGGGCTCATGGCAACAATCTAAATGCCGGGCCGCACCGGAGCCAGACATTGTTCGCCATGGCGCGCCAAGATGCTTATGATTGCGCCAATAGGCGAGGGGCATTGCCGTGACCGACAAATCAGATTTGCGCCGGGAAATGATCGAGCGGGCTCAAAGTTTGGTGCCTGTCTTGCGCGAACGGGCCGAGGCGGCCGAAAACAACCGGGCGGTTCCTGCCGAGACCCACGCGGAATTCCAGGAAGCCGGATTTTACCGTATCTTCCAGCCGGAAGCCTTCGGCGGGCTGGAGATGGATGTCGGGCTGATGGTCGATCTGGCCGCCGAGATTGGCCGCGGCTGCGGCTCCAGCGCCTGGATCTTTACCAACATCGCCGTCCACGGTCTGGTCAACGGCATGAAGGATCCCAAATGTCAGCAAGAGTTGTGGGGCGACGATCCGCGGACGGTGATCGCCTCGGCCCATCCCGGCAAGGACGCCCATGTGGAAGAAGTCGACGGCGGCATTGTCGTGGACGGCATCTGGAACTACTCCAGCGGCGTCGATTTCGCCAGCTGGGTCAATCTGCAAATATTCCTGCGCCCCGAAGACGGCCCGGCGGAGCATCGCTTCGCCCTGGTGCCGAAATCCGAATATGAGGTTATCGACGATTGGTTCGTTACCGGTCTCGCCGGCACCGGCAGCCGTTCGATCGCCATGAAGAAAGTCTTCATCCCCGATTACCGCATGATCAGTTCTTTAAAGATGCATGGCGGGCCGACGGCGGGCAGCGCCGTCAATCCGGGCAATCTTTATAAACTTCCGTTTTGGGGCGTCGGCGCCAAGCTGTTCACGGCACCGCCGCTGGGCATGGCAAGGGGCGCGCTGGAACTGACCGAAGAGGATATCGAAACCCGCTCCTCGGTGTTCGGCGTCAAGCTGGCCGAGCAGCCGGCGATTTTCTTGCGCATAGCGGAATCTGGAGCCGAGATCGAAGCCGCCTGGGCGATGTTGGTGCGCGACTGCCGCGCCGCCGAGGCGATGACCGAAGCCGGCGAAATACCGACATTGCTGCAACGCACCTCGTGGCGGCGCAACAACGCCTATGCGGTTGTCCTGTCATTGCGCGCCACCGACCGGCTCTATGGCCTGGCCGGTATGCGCGGCATGCAGCCTTCCAGCCACGTGCAGCGCTGCTGGCGGGATGTGCATGCCGCCGCCTCGCAGGTGGCCATCAATTGGGACACCCAAGCCATCAATTACGGGCGCGCCCGCTTTGGCCTGCCGTTTCATGATCCTAGAGCTTGAGCAACTAAAAGGAGCCAGCCATGCGCCAGGAAGAAAATGAAATGCTGTGCCGGGTCGGGCCCGATACGCCCATGGGCAAGGTCTTCCGCGCCTATTGGAACCCCATCGCCGACGCCAAGCAGTTATCCGAGCCGGACGGCGATCCGGTGCGGGTGCGCTTCTGCGGCGAAGATTTTGTGGCCTTTCGGGGGACAGACGGCGCCCTCGGTCTGCTGGACGAAAATTGTGCGCACCGGGGCGCGTCCCTGGCGCTGGGCCGCAACGAGGAAAATGGGCTGCGCTGCATCTATCACGGCTGGAAGTACGATGTGAGCGGCCAGCTTTTGGATGCGCCCAACCATTCCGATCCGGAATTTTGCGCCAGCTTCAAGACGTCGTCCTATCCGGTGCGCGAAGCCGGCGGCCTGATCTGGGGCTATTTCGGACCCGCCGACAAAGAGCCGCCGTTTCCCCATTTCGCGTTTTTTGAGCCGCCGGTGGACAATCTTTATGTGGCTCGGGTCGATCTCAATTGCAATTACTCGCAGTTGCTGGAGGGTGGGCTCGATTCCTCTCACGTCGGCATCCTGCACGCCGACATGGCCAACCCCGGCTGGGCGTCGGGCATATTCGAACGCAACGCCGACACCAACAATCCTGGTGGACTTGCGGTCGCCGACGATGCGCCCACTTTAAGCATCGAGACCACCAATTTCGGCTTTCACTATGCCGCCGTTCGCAAGGGCGAGAACGGCGGACAAAGTATCCGCATCGTGCCGTTCATCATGCCGTCGGCGCGCATCATTCCCGCCGAAGTGCGCACCGCTACGTTGTTCGAGGTGCCGTTGGATGATGAAAACACCTCCACCTATCTGGTCGCATTCGGTGAATTTACCAATGACCGGCCGCGCCAGTTGAAGCAATCGGGCCTGGATGATCCCAGTCTTTATTCGGAGGAAGATTTCAAATGGCGCGGCACCTGGGAGAACCGGTTTGGCCAGGACCGGGCGGCCATGACGGAAAGCTGGTCTGGATTTAAGGGGCTGGAGCCCGAAGACGCAGCCGTGGCGCTTTCCATGGGTCCCATCTATGACCGCACGCGCGAACATCTGGTGCCGGCGGACGCGGCCGTTGTCCATATGCGCCATATATTGCTGGAAGCGGCACGGGCGGTGGCGGCGGGCGAGGATGCACCGCCCTTGCCGGACCTGACCAAAGTTCGCGCCGTCGCCGATACGGAAATTCCCGCCGGCGCCGATTGGCGCGAGCTGGCGCCGGACAATATCGGCATCGCCGACAAGGCGGCGGAGTAAGCCTTCGGCATCGCCGACAAGGCGGCGGAATAAGCCTTAAGTGCCGCCCAGATATTTGTGCAGGAACTTCATCTGCGGCGTGCGCCAACCACCGCTGACCGAAAATTCGTCACCGATTTCCAGATAGCGGTCATCGGCTTCGGTATAGGCGGGCCAGTCGATCAGCCCCTCTCCATTGGGATCGCCGGTTTCGGCGAAGCGGATGAAGGCGTCCATCATCACGTCCGACAGGGCATGGTCGGTTTGCTCGTAGCCGGGGCGGCCGTCTTTGACATTGCCGAACACATATTCCACGTCGTCGCCGTGGCCGGGCGCGCCGTCCATGCCCGGCGCCCGGCGGGTGAACACATAGCGGAACGATTTGGCGCCCAGCTTGTTCATATCGGCGGCCAGCCGCCAGGAGCCGTAGGTGAACTGGGTGTCGCCGAACAATTCGCCGAGCCGGAGCTTGATGGCGCTGTCATCTGCCGCCGGGTAGAGGCTCAATGCCTCGTCCGTCTCAGCGCCGAAATTGGTTTCCAGCAATTCCCGGTAGGCGTCCATGGTGTCGATGGGCCAGCTTTTGACGCCCCAGGAGCCTTCGTCTTCCATATTGCCGACGATTACCGGCATCACGTTGACCTTACCGGCGGCGAAGGCGTCGCGCTCTTCCAGAGGAATCACCCAGCCGTCGCGGATCGGGCGCAGCACCCTTGGCGTGGTCAGGCCGCGCACCCGTGGCTGAAACTCCGGCGTGCGCGCGATGATCTCTTGCGGCGTCATTTTGCGCATGGCGTCCAGATCATCGCCCAGTTTGCGCCCCTCTTGCTCCGCGTCCTCAAGGTTATAGAGCGGGCGGAAGGCGCCGGGGCTTTGCAAGATAGCCTGGTCCCAGAGCCCGGCGCCGAGCGGTGATGTGATCAGCAACGAGATGGTCGCCGAGCCCGCCGATACGCCGAACACGGTCACCCGGCCCGCATCACCGCCGAAGGCTTCGATGTTTTCGCGGATCCATTTCATCGCCGCGAAGGCATCCAACAGGCCGTAATTGCCGGACGAGTTTTTAGGGCTTTCCTTGGTCAATTCCGGATGGGCGAAAAAGCCGAACAGCCCGGCGCGGTAATTGAACGTCACGTACACAACACCCTTCTTGGCGAACGGCTCGCCGTCGCTGCGCGTATCGGCGGCGCTGCCGCGCACGTAGGAGCCGCCATAGAGCCAGACCATCACCGGCAGTTTGTCGCCGGCATCCTTGGCCGGTGTCCAGATATTGAGGTTCAGGCAATCCTCGCCCATGCCCGGGGCTAACGAGCGCGGCATGAACGGCTCCTGCGGGCAATCGAGGCCGAAAGTGTCTGCCTCCAATACGCCGTCCCAGGGCTCCGCCGGCTCCGGCGGGCGCCAGCGCAAATTGCCTTCGGGCGCCTTGGCGTAGGGAATGCCCTTAAAGATGCGGATCGACGCGTCGCTCTCGGCGGTGGTGCCGGCGACGCGGCCGGTTTTGGTGGTGACAATATCGGCCATGAACGGTTTTCCTGTTATTCCCCGGCCAATATCGCGGCGGTCTCGGCGGGCATGGATTGAAATATGTGGTGGTGGGTGGGCAGTTCCAAGTTGGTCCAGCCGTCCTGGCCCCGTGTTTGCTCGGCGAATTGGTGGAACGGCGAGCCCGGATTTTCCGATGCCAATACATAAACCTTGTCGGCAATTTTCAGATGGTTGCCGGCCAGGGAAAGCGTCTCGGTAAAGCTCTTCATGGGGTGCGGGCGGCCCAGGCTTTCGATCCATTGGCGCCCTTCGGCGGGCATGGTGTCGGATATACTTCCCGGCGGGCGCGGCAACAGCCAGCCGTCGCCATGTTGGTCGGCGGCGGCCTGGACAGCGGCGGCGCGCTCAGGGCCCGTCAGGTCATTGAGGCTTTGACCATCGCCTGGCAAAAAGGCGTCCAGATAAATCAGCCGCGTTATTTTTTTCCACTCGGCGTCGGCAACGCCGGTGATCACCATGCCGCCATAGGAGTGCCCGGCGAGCACGAAGCTACCCAGCCGCTCCCATTCGATGAGGGCGCGCACGTCCTGGATATGGGTGCTCAAACCCACATCCGGGCTGGCCAGATGGGTGCGCTCGCCGAGCCCGGTATAGGTGGGAACGAACACCCGGTGGCCTTGACCCCGAAGAATATCGGCGACACCGGTCCAGGACCAGCCGCCGCCCCAGGCGCCGTGGCATAGCACGATGGTGGTCATCGGCTAATCTCCCTCCTCGGGCGGCAGGATTTCCTGGATGCAGACAACGTCAATCAAATGGGCGCGGCCGATATCATCCAGATGGCTGCGCTTTTGGTCGTTATGCAGGTGGCCGCCGATGCCTTGGGTCATGGCCAGAACCACCGATTGATCACCCATGTCCAGCCAGTAGCCCCGGCGCACCAGCTTGTCCGCTTCGTCGCGGGCGAACGGGTCTTCCGGGTTGGCGCCGAGATCGGGTTTGTAGAAATTGGCCAATTTATATTCTCCTATCTAATCATTATGGCCCGAGTGTAGTCACCGTTTCGCCTTAAGGCCACTGCCAACGGGCGATGGAAATCAACAAATCCGGCAGCGGCACATTGGCGATGACGAATTCCGTGCTGAGCGTCAGGGTGACGGCGCCCAAAAGCGAAACACCGATACCGGCCAGCACCCAGAACGAAAAATCTTCGTAGTCCCGGTTGAGGAACCAGCCGAAGATCACCCGCCATATGGTTGTCGTCTGCTGGATCGGCGCGACCACCGCGACCGGCGCGATGGTCAGCGCCATGAAGCGCAATATTTGCGAAGTGCAGACAACGAAGCCCGACAGGGTGAACCATTTGGCGGTCACCCGGTTCATGGATAGGATTTCCCTGGTAAATCGAGGATAGAGGAGCACCGGCAGCAATACCAAGGTGGCGGCGCCATAGGCGATGACGCCGCCGGCCAGGCTGGCGCCGAAGCTGATATCGACCACCGCGCCGCGAATAAGCACCGAGCTTGATCCATAGCCAAGCGCCGACAGGGCCGCGAAAGTGAAGCCCCTGGCATAGTTGGGCTCGAACTTGGCCGGGGCGGCGTTGCGTACCGGTTGCGCTTTGCGCGAGCGCAGCATGACCAGCGGGCCGATGAATATCAGGACAATGCCGACAATGCGGAGCGGCGTTAACACCTCGCCCAGGAATATGATGGCGAGCGCGAGGGAGACCAAAAGGCTCGCTTGCTGCACCGGCCCCACCAGATTGCCGCCCATGGATTGCAGCGCCTGATAATTACAGAACCGGCCCCAGATGAAATGGGCAATGCCGGCGGTGACCAGCAACAAAACCGACGACGCCGGGAAATGGAATATCTCGGCGGCGCTTCCGGTTGCCAAGGCGGCAATGAAAAACAGCGGCAGGCCTACGGGGACCGAAATGGACATTCCTTGCAGGACCGTGCCGGTGAGCACGCCGCGTCTGGTGGCGGCGTTGTTGAGACCGAATAACGCGGCTGCCAGAAGTGCGAGAATTCCCCCGAGCAATTTTCCGAACCCCTGTTGCGATGTTTTGTATCCTTGATCGGCGCACCCATGAGGCAATATGATTAACGGAAAGGCAAGCGGAGGCAGCGCCATGACAGACAGCAGCTCAGAAACCCCGTTTCAGGCCCGGAGGGAAGTCCTGGACCTGTTGCCGGAGCAGAGCGGCAACCACATAAACGGCCTTGGCGAGGCCGCCAAGCGCAACGCCTCGCCGGTCATGTGGCACGATCCCGATATCCTCGCCCACGGCGATCTGCAAAACTGGTTCTTCGCCAACGGCAGCGCGCCGGGCGCCAACAAACACCGGGCCGCCAACCAGGAATTTACATCGAACCCAATGCCGGACCTGGCGCCCGAGGCCGCCGAATGGGCCCCGGGGGACGCCGCCGCCAAGGTGAAAGCGGCGGCGCTGGAACTGGAATCCGATATGGTCGGCATTGTCCGGCTCAACCAGGACTGGGTGTTCGATGGCTATGAAGCCAACTATCAATGGATCATCGTGCTCGGCGTCGCCATGGATTGGGAGTGCCTGAAAACGGCGCCCAGCGAAAAATCCCAGACCGAAGTGCAAAACCAATATGGCCGGGGCACCCGCGCCGCCTACAAGCTGGCCGGCTGGTTGCGCGGCCACGGCTGGGACGCGCATCCACATGGCGGCCCCAACGCCGGGCCGGTGCTGATGATCCCCGCGGCTATCGAGGCCGGGTTCGGCGAATTGGGCAAGCACGGCTCGATGATCAACCGCCAATTCGGCTCATCGTTCCGGCTGGCTTGCGTGATGACCGATCTGCCGCTGATCGCCGACGCGCCCGATGCTTTTGGCGCCGATGATTTCTGCGCTTCGTGTCAGGTTTGCACCAAGGTCTGCCCGGTGGACGCCATCCAGCCTATGAAGCAGACCGTGCGCGGCGAAGACAAATGGTATGTGGATTTCGACGCATGCATCCTCTATTTCGTCGAGAACCGGGGCTGCGGCATATGTATCGGCCAGTGCCCCTGGAGCCGCACCGGAACCGCGCCCAAATTGGCCGCCAAGTTGACCCGCCGCGCTGAATCTAGAAATTAGAGGATGCTTGTGTCGCCGCCGATGGTCAGGCGGACGCCGGCATGACTGAGATATTCGGTGATAATTTCGCCGAGCCCGGTCAGGCGCCAGACGGTTTTATCATCGCGCTCCAGGGTCTGCACCATTTCGATATCGATCAAATGCTGGATGGTCCCGGCGAACCAGTTTTGATCGGCCAATTCGTGCGCCGAATCGACCTTGGTCATCAACAAGGCCCAGCACTGGTTGCGGTCGAGGTTGTATTTCTTTATGTCGCTCTCTTCGCCGGGCGCCTCTGGTTCCGGTTTCTTGCGGGATAGGGCGCCTTTTATGCGGTCGCGCAGTGCCATGCTGGAACCTCGTTTAATGGCGATGGCCGATTATAACCGGCGCGGCGCTGAAATCAAAATGCGGCGCTAGCGTGCGGGCAGCCGGTTGAAGCTCCGGTGGGCGCGGCCATATTGGGGCGGGAAGGACACCTCGGCGCCCAATTCTTCCGCCGCGTGCCAAGCCCAGCGCGGGTCGTACATCATCTGACGGGCCAGTGCGATCATATCTGCCTGGCCAGAGCGCAGGATATGCTCGGCCTGTTTCGGCTCGGTAATCAGCCCCACGGCCATGGTCGGCAATCCGGTTTCCCGTTTTACCTGGGCGGCAAACTCGGTCTGATAGCCGGGCCCCAAATCCATCAAAATGGCATGATTGGGCGACATGCCGCCGGCCGAGCAGTCTATGAAATCGCAGCCGCGCGCTTCCAGGGCCTGGGCATAGGCCACGGTGTCGTTGATGTCCCAGGCGTCTTCCATCCAGTCGGTGGACGAGACGCGGACGCCGAGGGGCTTGTCTTCCGGCCAGGCGGCGCGCACCGCCTCGAACACCTCCAAGGGGAAGCGCAGGCGGTTTTCCAGGCTGCCGCCATATTCGTCGGTGCGCTGGTTGGAGACCGGCGAGAGAAACTCGTGTAGCAAATATCCATGGGCGGAATGAATTTCGAGCAAATCGAAGCCGATGCGCAAGCTGCGCCCGGCGGCTTGGACAAAGCCGTCCTTGACGCGCTTGAGACCGGCCTCGTCGAGGGCGATGGGCGTCGGCCAGTCGGGCGAATGGGGGACCGCCGACGGCCCGTAGGTTTGCCAGGCTTTCGAGTCATCTTCGGCCAATGGCCCCATGCCGCGCCAAGGCACATCGCTCGACGCCTTGCGCCCGGCATGGGCGATCTGGATGCCAATGGCGTTGGGTCCGAACTGGCGCGCCGTTGCCAGCGTGCGCGTCATGACTTCTTCGTTCTCGTCGGAATAGAGCCCGGTGCATTGGGGCGAAATGCGGCCCACGGCCTCAACCCCGGTTGCCTCGACAATAAACAACCCGGCGCCGGAGATGGCGTAGGAGCTTAAGTGGTGGATGTGCCAATCGGTCATGGTGCCGTCGATGGCGCTGTATTGGCACATGGGCGCAACCACGATGCGGTTGCTCAATTCTAACTCACCCAGCTTGATCGGCTGGAACAATTTGGCTTCGGACATCTTGGCGATTCCCCCCGGCATTTCGAAATTGATGGGAAATGGTATCGGCTCCGATGGCCAACGTCCACAGCTTCGATGGGGTAATTGTCTGAATTTATGACGTGAAGCTTATAGCGGTCTCGCTTATAGTCTTTCCAACCCTGTTTCTTCCGAACAAATTAGGTGATCCAATGTTCGATACATCAAACCTGGAAGGCGTCGTTACCAGCGCCTCTTTTACCGTCGATACCGGCGAGGTTCCGGTGACCATCGCTAACCCGCCCGGCAGCGCCCGCGACCAGAGAAAAGGCGATGTCGAGGAGCGTGAAATCACGGTGCACGATGTGCGCTCCATCGCCGATCAATTCGATATGGACCGGGAAGGCTTCGCCTTTATGAACTGCACCTCGGAGATGAAAGATTTCTTCGACGAAGACCAGGTGAAAAGCGTCTATTACCCGGAAATGGAAAATCTGGTGGCCGGCGTTACCGGCGCCGCCAAGGTGGTGGTCTTCGATCACACCATCCGGGTTGCCGACGAAGGCAAGCGCGAAGAGATGGAGCTGCGCCCGCCGGTGCGCGCCATGCACAACGATTTCACCGTCCGCTCCGCCGAACAAAGGGTGCGCGATCTATTGCCTGCCGACGAGGCCGAAGCGCGCCTCAAAAAGCGCTTCGGCTCGATCAATGTGTGGCGCCCGATCAAGGGTCCGGTGGAGAACCTGCCCCTCGGCATTTGCAGTTGGGACAGCCTGGCCGAGGCCGATATGATCGTCTCCGAGCGGCGCTATGAGGACCGCATCGGCGGCATCTTGAGCACCGCCTACAATCCCGATCAACGCTGGGTCTATTTCTCCGACATGCAGCGCCACGAAGTGGTATTGCTCAAATGCTATGATTCGCTCACCGACGGCACGGCGCGCTGGACCGCGCACGGCACCTTCGATCTTCCGGGCGCCCCCGCAGACGCGGCGCCAAGGGAAAGTATCGAAATTCGCACCATGATGTTCTGGGATTGACGGGCGGTAAATCGGCCAAGGCGGGGTAGATA
>CAUZTZ010000047.1:0-17531 GCA_963582805.1 Alphaproteobacteria bacterium | reverse complement strand
CAATTCCGCCTGCGGCTATTGCGATCTGCCCTTGAACCAGGGCCGCCGGGAATTGAGCCGGCACGAGATTCGGCGCATCTTTGGCGATCTCTACCGGGACGGCATCCGCTTTTTGTTCATCCAGGGCGGCGAGCCATTGGCGCGCGCCGATCTGATCGACGTTCTCGAAGATTTGGCCGCCATCGGCTTCACCATGACCCTGGTTACCAACGGCACCCGCCTGACGCCCGGCTTCATCGCACGTTTGGGACAATTGCCGATTTCCATTTCGGTCAGTCTGGACAGCTTGGACCGGGACACCTACCGGCGCATCCGGGGGCGCGATCAATTGCCGAGGGTACTGGCCGGCCTCCAATTGCTGGAGAAATTCAAAGGGGCCAAGTACCTGACCTGTATCGTCTCCGAGGCCAATCGCAGCGAAGCCTTAGAGATCGCCGCGTTCGCCCGGGATATCGGCTTTCTGCCGATCTTCGGCGCCTACCATTGGAACGTATTGGCCTACGGCAAGGCGGACAACCAATTGATCTATGCACGCCAGGACGCCATGGCGGTGTTTGCGAAAATCATCGCCTGCGGCCTGGTGCCGAAGGGCTATTTCCGCACATATTTGAAAGATAATTTGCGCTGGCTGGCCGGCAAAAGGATGCGCCGCTGCGACGCCGGTCGCTACTCTATCGCCATTGACGCCGCGGGCAATGTGGCGCCCTGTCTGGCCCATGCCCAATCGGGCAATCTGCGAGCTCAGGGCTTGCCGGAAATTTTGGCGTCCCTAGACAGAGCCGGGATCAAGGCTTGTTCAGACCAATCCACCTGCAATCTTTTGTGCAGCCGCATCGTCGGCGCGGCCTTGCGCCGCCCGCTTACCGGGCTTCGCGGCCTGGCCCGCCGCTAATCAAATCCGGCGCCCGATATCGGCCAGCCTTGCCGCCAGCTGATCGGCGTCCATGGCGCCCATGGGTATTTTGCGGAATTTGGCGATGGCTTTGGCGAGGCGGTCAAAGGCCTTTTGAAATGCCGCGCGGATTTCATCGTCGCTGCCGGTCGCGGCGGCCGGGTCGGCAATGCCCCAATGGGCGGGCGCCGGATGACCTGGCCAGACCGGACAGGTTTCCTCCGCCGCATCGCCGCAAACCGTGATCACGAAATCCATCACCGGCGCGCGGTCGCCGGCAAATTCATCCCAGCTTTTGGAGGCCGCGAAGCCGGTGTCGAAGCCATGGGATTGCAACAAGGCCAGGGCGTGGCCGTTGGGCCGGCCGGTGGGGTGCGCGCCGGCCGAAAACCCCTTGAAGCGCCCGCCGCCGAGCCAGTCCAGCAAAGCCTCGGCCATGATCGAGCGGGCCGAATTGCCGGTGCAGAGGAACAATACGTTGGTAATTTTGTCCGCCATTGACCGCCCTTCTTTGTTGGCCCGACGATGGCATTCGCGGTATTTCCGGTCAATGCATTTGCAACGCCGTGATTGGGTATTGCAAATTCCTGGTCTAGGATAGCCTCATCGCCGCTCAACATATCGCAGACAGGGAATCCCTAATCATGACCCAGACCGCCCTCCCCCTTTCGCGCTTCAAGGTGCTCGATCTGACGCGCGCCCGTTCGGGACCCACCTGCGTGCGCCAGCTCGCCGATTGGGGCGCCGACGTGATCAAGATCGAAGAGCCCGCCGGCGCTACCGACGGATTTACCGGCAGCCGGGATTCATCGGATTTCCAGAACCTGCACCGCAACAAGCGTTGCATGACCCTTAATCTGAAGGCGCCCGAGGGCAAGGAGGTTTTTATGAAACTGACGGCGGGCGCCGATGTGGTTGTGGAAAATTACCGGCCCGACGTGAAAAACCGGCTTGGCATCGATTATGAAAGTTTGCGCGCCGTCAACAAGCGCATCGTGCTCGGCTCGATCTCCGGCTTCGGCCAGGACGGCCCTTACGCCAACCGGCCCGGCTTTGACCAGATCGCGCAAGGCATGGGCGGGCTGATGTCGGTCACCGGATTGCCGGGACAAGGCCCGGTGCGCGCCGGTTTCGCCATCACCGACACCTGCGCCGGCTTGTTCTGCTCCATGGGCATCATGGCGGCGCTTCTCGAGCGGGAGGTTTCCGGCGAGGGCCAGTGGGTAGACTCGTCGCTTCTCGCCGCCTCCATCGCCATCCTGGATTTTCAAGCGGCGCGCTGGACCGTCGATGGCGTGGTACCGCCGCAAGCCGGCAACAACCACCCCACCGGCATGCCCACCGGCATGTTCGAAACCGCCGACGGTTATATGAATATCGCGGCATCGGGCAATGTGATGTACAAGCGCATGTGCGACGCGCTCGGCGCCGATGACATCTTCGCCGATGAACGCTTTGCCGAGCCAAAGGGCCGCTCCGAACACCGGGACGCGCTGCACGGCGCCATCAGCGCCTATACGCGCAGCCGCCCGAGGGAAGAATGGATCGCGGCGCTCAACAAGGCCGGCGTGCCCTGCGGGCCGGTCTACAATATCGATCAGACCTTTGCGGATCCGCAAGTTCAGCATCTGGGCATGGCCGCCAAGGTCGATCATCCGAGCCGCGGTGAGATCGAACTGGTCGGTCAGCCGGTACGCTTTCACCGGACGCCCTGGCAGTTGCGTTCGGCGACGCCTGAATTAAGCGAGCATACCCAGTCTATATTAACCGAACTCGGCTATTCCGAGGCGGACATCGCGGACATGGGCGAAAGCGGCGTTTATTAGAGGAGGCAGGCATGGCGGAAATAGCGAAATTCGAGGCCGGCGGCTACCGGTATATCAGGGGCCCGTTCCAATATTCCGGCGGCGTCGCGGCCGAGCCGGGCTTTGCCATCGAGCGCGTGCGTTTTAGAAACCGCCCTTCCATCGATGCCGGCTTCGGCATCATCGAAGAGTACCTCACCGGTTTGGGCCGCCCGTTGACGGCGTTCTGCGCCTGCGAATTGCGCTCGCCGGCGCCGTTTACCGAAGAAGGTTTCATCGCCTTCAACCGGATCTATGTGGGCACCTTGGAGCGCTGGGGCATCTTCAAAGACGACGAAAACCCGGTGGCCCGTTCCAACGTCTGCCCGGAAATCGATCCACCGGCGGAACCCGTCTTCCACGCCTTTTCCTACACCGTGCGGGCGGATGCGGGCGCAGCCATCACGTTCCTCAATGCCGGCAGCGCTGATGCGCGAGAAACCGCACCGGAAGGCGAAAGCCGCGTCATCCGGGCGGGCGAGACTTCGGCGGATGCCATGCGCGAAAAGGGCGCCCATGTGCTGGACATCCAAACAGCGCGCCTCGCCGCCCTCGGCGCCGGCTGGGCCGATGCCACGGCGACGCAGGTTTATTCGGTGCACGATATTCACCCCGTTTTGGAGAACGAAGTTCAGCCCCGGGGCGCGGCGCCGGCCGGGCTCACCTGGTTCCATGCGCGCCCTCCGGTCGAAGGATTGGATTATGAAATGGACGTGCGCAGCGTAAGCGTCGAGCGAATTCTGGGTTAGCGACGGGAGAGATTTTTGGGCGATCAACCCACCCAGCGCCGACTGGCGGCAATTCTGGCCGCTGACGTGGCCGATTATTCACGCCTCATGAACGAGGATGAAGCGGCCACCATCGCGGCCTGGCACGCGGCCAGGGCGCTGATCGATCCCACCATCGCCGAATTTGGCGGCCGCATTGTCAAACATACCGGCGACGGATTCCTCGCCGAATTCGCCACCGCGACCCAGGCCGTGGAAAGCGCCATCCGCATGCAGGACGATCTTGCCGGGCGCAACCGGGGTACGCCTGCCGCCCGGCGCATGCAGTTCCGCATCGGCATCAATCTTGGCGAGATTACCGCCGACGCCGAAGACATCCACGGCGACGGCGTCAATATCGCCGCCCGTCTGGAAGGCATTGCGGAGCCCGGCGGTATCATGATCTCCGCCAATGTGTTCGAGCAGGTGCGCAAAAAAAATCAGCCGCGAATGCGACCATATGGGCACCGCCACATTGAAAAACATCGCCGAGCCGGTGCGCCATTACCGGGTGCGCCTCGACAGTAGTGAGCCGGTGCGCGCCCAGAAAACCACCCGCCCTGTTGCTCGCCGCCGCCGCAAAGGCGCCGGCGCATGGCTGATTGCGCTTGTTTTAGCGGTGGCCATTGGCATCGCCGGCTGGCGGGCGGCGGCGCCGGATAGAATTACGCCGTCCGGGCCGCCGTCCCTGGCCGTAATGCCGTTCACCGCCATCGGCGGCGGCGATACACAAAAGGCGTTTGGCGCCGGGCTGACCGCCGATTTGATCACCTCGTTGTCGTCGAAACCGGGCATTCGCGTGCTCACCGGCGGCGGCAAGGCGGGCGCCGGGACCAACGCCAAGGCCAGCGCCCAGTATCTGTTCGAAGGCTCCGTCCGGGGAACGGAAAAAATTCGCATCACCGCCCAATTGATCGATGCCAAAACCGGCTTTCATCTTTGGGGCGGGCGCTATGACCGGGTGCTGAGCGATCCGTTGGAGCAGCAGGCCGAGGTCAGCGCCAAGATCGTCGCCACCTTGAACGAGAAGCTGACCGCCATGCGCCGCCAACAGGCCGAGGGCAATACCGGCGGCGGAGGCGGCGGCGTTCTAATGACCGGCCTCGCCTATATCGGGCGCGTGGCGGAAGAGGCAGTCGGTCTTCTGGCTGGTCTGTTTGGATGAGGGAATTGAGCCATGTGTGAACGCGTTCACAGTGCAATTTACGGAGCCAGGCTATGAATAAGGCTGCAACAATAATTGGGATCGATATGAAAATATTCCGGCGCGGCCTGTTTCTTTATATCCTGGCGCTCACAGTGCTCATCGGCGGCGCGCCGGCGCTGGCCCAATTGCACGACGACGACGTGCTCCGCACCGGCACCTTCAACGAAGATATGTTTGTGTCCGGCAGCCACGTCGCCATCCGCGCCACGGTCAATGCCGGCGTCATCGCCATGGGCAGCACCGTCAATATCCGCTCGAAAGTAAGCGGCGACGTGGTCACATCGGGCGCCAAGGTAACCGTGGGCGACCAAATCGGCGGCGACGTTCTGGCCGCCGCCGGCGCCGTCCGCGCAAACGGCGAAATCGCCGGTGAAATGACCGCCGTCGGCGGTGATGTGGAATTGAACGCCGCCATCGGAGGCGATTTGCTGGCCTTGGGCGGCAAGGTCGAGGCGGCGGGCCGTATCGATGGCGATGCCAAACTATCCGGCGGGCGGGTGAAAGCCAAAGCCCAAATCGGCGGCAATTTGATGATGGCGGGCGGCCGCCTGATCTTGGAGCCGGGCGCCGTGGTTAAGGGCAAAACCTGGGCCGTGGGCGGGCGCATTGAAATCGATGGCCGCATCGAAAAAGAGCTGCGCGCCGCCGGACGGCGGGTGATCATCGCCGGAGAGATATTGGGCAACGTGCATGTGGACGCCATCGAGCTTGAGATATTGTCCGGCGCCAAAATTCACGGCAAGCTTTTCTACCGGGCCCCGCACAAGGCGGAAATCCACAATGGCGCCGCGATCTTGGGCGACATCGCCTTCATTCAGTCGGAGCAACCATCCCACATGGTCGGCTCGGCGCTGGCCGCCGCCGGCGGCATTGTGCTGCTCCTGCTGGCGGCGCTGACCGTACTGGGCGCCGCCCAAGTATTGTTGTTCCCCGAGCATTCGATCAGGTCGGCGCGCCTCGGCCGGTCCAGCCCGTGGCGCACCTTTGGCATCGGCTTCGCGGTGCTGGTGGCGACGCCCATCGCCGCCGTCATTCTGTTATCGACGGTGATCGGTATCCCCCTTGGTCTGGGCTTGCTGGCGGCCTATCTCGTGCTGGCATCTCTGGGCCTCGGCAACGCGGCGCTGCTGGTCGGGCGCCAAGGCCTGGCCTGGCTTGGCCGCAATTGGGATGGAGGCGCCTGGGGCCGCATCGGGCTGGTGGTTATCGGTTTGCTGATTATCGCCATCATCGGCTTGATCCCGATCCTTGGCGCCATCGCCGTGCTGGCGGCGATTTCCATTGGCATCGGCGCCTCCGCGGTGCAACTCGCCCGCCACCGCACCGCTTAAGTTTTAAGATATCGGCCGGCCCGGACATATCCCATGCGCGACGACTTTATATTCGATGAGAAAGCCCTCGTGGTATTTGATCTCGAATGGACCGCCTGGCCGGGCTCGGCCGAGCGGGATTGGAGCGGCCCCGGCGAGTTGCGCGAAATTATTCAGTTTGGCGCGGTGAAGGTGGATGTCGCCAATAACCTTGCCGAGATCGGCCATTTCGAATGCTTCGCCCGGCCCACGGTCAACCCGATTTTGAGCGATTATATTATCCAGCTGACCGGCATCACCCAGCCCGATGTGGATGCCGCCCTGCCCTTTGCCGAGACCTGGCCGGTGTTCCGGAAATTCATCGGCGATGGCATGCCGCTGACTTGTTACAACGGGTACGATCCTAAGGTGCTCGGCGAGAACTGCGCCATCAATGACATCGACGATGCCATGCAAGGCCTCAATTTCCACAATCTGAGACCGATGATCATTGACGCCCTGGGCCCCGAAGGCGAAGCGCCGGTCAGCGCCGATCTGGCGCGTCTGTTCGGCGTCGCTGAATCTCAACCGAGCCATACGGCCCTCGGCGACAGCCGCACCATTGTCGATGCGCTCCGCCACCTGCAAAGCCTGCGCTAGAGCCATTTCGGCTTACAACATTGTCCTGACATCGACCACCGCCACGTGGCCGGCGGCCACTTCGGCGACGGCGCGGCGGAACACGTCGGCAAGCGCGCCCGGGTCTTCCACCGGACCCTCGGCCCAGGCGCCGTAGCCCCGCGCCAGGGCGGCGAAATCGATATCGGGCTCGGACATGCGCTGACCGATCCAGGCGTTTTCGGGCGGCCGCGAGCGGGCGCCGGCGATGCGGATCTGGTGATGTTCGTCGTTGCCCCAACTGTTGTTGTTGTTGATCACCATCAGGGTCGGGATCTGGTAATGGACGGCGGTCCAGACGGCGCTGGCGCCCATCAGGAAATCGCCGTCGCCGGTGATGCCGACCGGGAAGCGGCCCATCCCCTTCAAGGCCAGGGACGCGCCGACCATGCCGCCCGGCCCATAGCCGACGCCGCCGCCGCCATCGCCGCCGAGATAATCGCCGGCGCCGGCGAAATTCCACAAACCTTCGGGGAACGAGCGGTTGTTGCGCAAGGTCATGGTCCAGGGTTTGTCCTTCACGGCCTGATACAATTCGTGCACCATGCGCCCGGTGCCGATTGGGGACGCGTCCCAGTCCAGGCGCCAGCGTTCCAACTGGGCGGCGCGCAAGGCCTCGTGGCGCGCGCCGATTACCAAAGCCCGGGCTTGGGCGCGCTTGGCCGCATCGCTATCCCCATCCAGCCCCGCCTTGACCGCTTCGATAAGCTGCGCCAGGCCAAAATGCGGGTCGCAATCGATCTGCAAATCGGTGGCTGATTGGGGGCCGCCATAATGGGCCCACGAATTGGTTTGGGTATGCTCCATGGTCATTTCAATGAGCCGCTGGCCACCCCGCCCGCGAACGCCCTTGAAATAACCGTCGTAAGTCTCGGTCGCATCGACGCAATCGATGGCCAGAATGACATCGGCTTCGCTGCGGATTTCCATATCGCCGGTCAGGTTCTGCGCATGCTGGGTGGGGAAAGCCACCAGATGGTGATCATCATGCATGACAGCCCCTGTCAATTCCGCCAATTCCACCAGCGGATCGCGGGCCCGCAATTCCCGGCCCATACGCCCGGCAACGATCAACGGCATTTCGGCACCGAGCAGCATTTGGGCGGCGTCTTCCAGCGCAACCGGATTGGCGGCCATTGGCGGCGCCGGGCGAAAGCGCGGCAAGTTGACATCTGGGCGCACCAGATTGTCGGGAATAGCGCCTTCCTGGACGCCCAAATCGGTGCACACATAGGTGGGGCCCTTGGGCACCGTCTCCGATATCTTGCGGGCTTTTAAGAGGCTGTCGATGGTCGATTGCAGGGTCAGCGGCTCATCGGTCCATTTGGCGAAAGGCTTGATCAAATCGCTTTGCATGGAGGCCGTATGCACCCAATCGATATAGCGGCGTTTTTCCGGATCGAACGGCCCCGAGCCGCCCAGGATCAGCACCGGCGCCCGATCGCACCAGGCATCATAAACGCCGACCGAGCCGGTCATCAGCCCGACCAGATCATGGACAATGGCCAGCGCCGTCACGCCCGAAGCCTTGGCATAGCCGTGCGCCATGGACATGACGATGGCTTCGTGGGTGCACATGATCATTTCCGGGTCCTGATTGCGGGTGTGGTTGACCAGGGAATCGTGGAGGCCCCGAAACGACGATCCGGGCAGCAAAAACACATGCTTGAAGCCCATCTCCTGGAGGGTCTCGGCGAGGATATCGGAGCCGTATTCCGGCGTCGGCTGGTTGGCCTGCAAATTCACCGGCGTTTCCGGATATTTCATGCTGCCGTAATTGATGGGCTCGGCCATGGAACGCTCTCCCCGATTTGGTTTTGTACGATAGTGCAACCAATACTTATCCAAATATTGTACCCCCCGCAATATTGGCCTAAAATTTGGACCAACAATTGGGAGGTACCACATCATGAGCGAACCTGTATGGAACAAATTCCTGACCGAGCGGGACAAGGCTGTGTTCGGCGATGCCGGCTACGGCGCCCGCGCCGGGTTCGGCAAGAAGCCGGCGCTGCTGGTCATCGACGTCAATTATAATTTCTGCGGCGATACCCGCGAGCCGATCCTCGAATCCATCAAGAAATACCGCAATTCCTGCGGCGAGGATGCCTGGGACGCACTGCCAGTGATCGCCAAGTTGGCCGAAGCGTCCCGCGCCAAAGGTATCCCGGTGATCTATTCCACCGGCGATGGCCGGGGTGATGGCTGGGACCGGGGCGGCTGGGCCTGGAAAAACTCGCGCCAATCCGAAGACCGGGAGCCGCCGGCCGCGCGCACCTCGAACCGCAACGGCAACGACATCATGGACGAGATCGCGCCCGGCCCCAAAGACATCGTCATCGAGAAGCTGAAACCCAGCGTATTCAACGGCACCGCATTGATGGGCCATATTAACAATCTCGGCGCCGACAGCCTGATCGTCACCGGCACCACCACGTCGGGCTGCGTGCGGGCGACCGTGATCGATGCTTTCTCGTTGAACCTTCGCGTCACCATCGCCGAAGAAGGCTGTTTCGACCGCTCCGAGGCGTCGCACGCCATAAACTTGTGCGACATGAACGCCAAATATGCGGACGTGATCGCCGCCGACGAGGTGCTCGAACATATCAACGGGCTCGATGTCGAAGATCTTGACTACAACCTGCCGTCGGGCACGCCGGGCGCTTAAGAGCTACATGGCCACACCGAAACGCGGCTACGCCGACTTTGCCGAACATCTGGTGCGCCTGGACAAGGCGGGGCTGGTGCGGCGCATTGATGCGGAGGTCAACAAAGATACCGAGCTGCATCCCCTGGTGCGCTGGCAGTACCGGGGCGGCATACCGGACGAAGAACGCAAAGCCTTTGTCTTTTCCAATGTTACCGATGCCAAAGGGCGCAAATTTGATATGCCGGTGGTGGTCGGCGCCATGGCCGGCAGCCGCGCCATCTACCGGGCCGGCTTGGGCGTCGATGCCGATGAAGTCGGTTCCATCTGGGCCCGCGCCATCGATAATCCAGTCGCGCCAATCGAAGTCACGGACGCGCCAGCCCAAGAAATTGTCTTGGAGGGTGATGATCTGCGGGGGCCCGGCAAGGGATTGGACGCTTTGCCGGTGCCGATCTCGACGCCCGGTTACGACAGCGCGCCCTACATCACCGCCGGCAATTTCGCCACCCGCGATCCCGACACCGGCGTGCAAAACCTCGGCACCTATCGGGGCGGGCTGAAGGCGGCCGACCGCATCGCCGTGCGCATGTCGACCCGTTCCGGCGGCGCCGGCGGCTATCCCCATTGGCTGCAATACCAGGCGCTGGGTGAGAAGATGCCGTGCGCCATCGTTCTTGGCTGCCCGCCATGCGTTGCCTATACAGGGCCCCAGAAACTGCCCATGGGCACCGACGAGCTGGCCGTCGCCGGCGGCCTGGCCGGCGAGCCGATCCGGGTGACAAGATGCCACAGCATCGATCTGTTGGTGCCGGCGGAGGCGGAGATCATCATCGAAGGGCTGATCGATACGGAATATCTGGAACCGGAAGCGCCGTTCGGCGAATCCCACGGCCATATCGCCCTCGAAGATTTCAATATGATCTTCGACGTCACCGCCATTACCCGCAAAAAAGACGCCCTGTTCGTGTCCATCATCTCCCAAGTGACGCCGTCCGAATCCAGCGCCATCAAGCGCGACGCCTACGAGCAGATGTTTCTTAGCCATCTGCAAAACGGCCTCGGCATCCGGGGCGTGCAAAACGTCGTCATGCACGAGCCCTTGTCCAATATCCGCCGGGTGATCTTCCTGGTGATGGCGCCGGGCACGCCCAAAACCGAAGTGTGGCGCGCCCTTTATGGCGCTTCCTCGTTGCGCGCCGATTGCGGCAAATACGTGATGGCGGTGAGCGAGGATATCAACCCGGACAACGGCGATGCGGTGTTCTGGTCCCTCGCCTACCGGGCCAATCCGGCCGAGGACGTGGTCATCCTTGGGCATAGGGACGGCGGCCATGGACCAAAAGGCGGCGCCCGGTCCAGCGACGGCACCATGCTGGTGGACGCCACCCTGAAACATGCATCGGCGCCCCTCGCGCTGCCCAAAAAACCCTATATGGAGAACGCCAAGGAATTGTGGGAGCGTCTGCAACTGCCTCCGCTTAGCCCGGAGGCGCCGTGGCACGGCTATTCCCTCGGCGACTGGTCGGACGAATGGGACGCCCTTGCCGCGCGCGCCACCGACGGCGATTACATGAGCAATGGCGAGCGATCCAAGCAGATGCGGGCCAAAGACATAAAGCCGAACACCCCGGTCCGCGATGTGTTGAAGTAGCCATGACCGAGGCCATCGGCAAACCGGTTCGCCGCATCGAGGATGTGCGCCTGCTCACCGGCAAGGGCCAATTCACCGACGATGCCAATGCTGCCGGCCAAGTTCATGCGGTCATGGTCCGCTCACCACACGCCCACGCCCGCATCCTGGCCATCGACAGTTCCGCCGCCATGAAAATGCCGGGGACGCTGGCCGTCTATACGGGCGCCGATTGCGCCGCCGATGGGCTGGGTGCGATCCCGCACAGCCCTTTGCCGAAGACCGAGCATGATCTGAAATTGACCGGCCCCGGCGGCGGCGATGTCTTTATCGGCCCGCACATGGCACTGCCCACCGACAAGGCCCGCCATGTGGGCGAGGCGGTTGCCATGGTGATCGCCGAAACCCAGGCGCAAGCAGAGGATTCCGCCGAAGCGGTGCGCGTCGATTACGAGCCACTGGGCCACAACATCGATGCCCTGGCAGCCACCCAATCGGCGCAGCCAAGCGTCTGGAACGAATTGCCCGGCAATGTCTGCGTCGACAGCGTCTTCGGTGACGTCGCCGCTACCGATGCCGCCTTCGCCGCCGCCGAACATGTTGTGTCGGCGCAGTTTCATATTGGCCGGGTCACCGGTGTGCCCATCGAGCCGCGCGCGGCGCTGGCCATCCATGACGCCGCCACCGGGCGCACCACGCTGCATGCGGGCTCCGGCGGCGCCGTCCGGCAAAAGCACGAGATAGCGCAGGTTTTGGGCGAGGAGCCCGGCAATATCCGGGTCTTGTCTTTCGACGTGGGCGGCAATTTCGGCACCCGCAACCGGGTCTACGTGGAGGTCGTTCTGGTGGCCTGGGCGGCGAAAAAGCTGGGCCGCCCGGTGAAATTTACCGCCGGGCGCGGCGAAAGCTTCCTCAGCGATTACCAGGGCCGGGATTTGCACACCTCGGTCCAATTGGCGCTGGATGCAAGGGGCCGGTTCTTAGCCATGCGCGCCGACAATATTTCCAACCAGGGCGCCCGCGCGGTTTCGTTCTCGCCGATCGCCAAGGGCGCCAACCTGATCACCGGCAACTACCGCATTCCGGTGGCCAGCATCCGGGCGCGCGCCGTCTTTACCAACACCATGCCGACCCAGGCGTACCGCTCGTCGGGCCGGCCCGAGGTTACCTTCGCCATGGAACGGCTGGTGGAATTGGCGGCGCAAAAACTGGACATGGACCCGATCGCGCTGCGCCGCCGCAACCTGATCGACGCGGACGAAATGCCCTACGCCAATCCCCTCGGCATGATTTATGATTCCGGCGATTACGATCAATGTATCGACATGGCCCTCGCCCGGGCCGGCTGGAGCGGCATCGATGCGCGCCGCGCCGAGGCCGAAAGGCGCGGCCAATTGCTCGGCGTCGGCTTTGCCAGTTACGTGGAATCCTCCATCGGCACGCCGCTCGAACAAGCGCGCATCACGGTCACCGACGAAGACCGCATCGATGTGGTGATCGGCACGCAGCCGTCCGGCCAGGGGCACGAAACCAGCTTCGCCCAGGTCGCCGCCGAATGGCTGGGCGTGCCGGTGGAACAGGTGCGCATCCGCATCGGCGATACCGATGTGGTCCAGGTGGGCGGCGGCAGCCATTCGGGTCGCTCCATGCGCATGGCCGGATCGGTGATCGTCATGGCCGCCGACGATCTGATCGAAAAAGGCAAGCAAGCCGCCGCCGATGTGCTGGAAGTATCGGAAAGCGATGTGGAATTCGAGGCTGGCCAGTTCCGGGTGCCGGGCACCGACCGCAGCATTGACTGGTTCGCACTGGCCAGGAGCGGTCATGCGGGCGCCCTCGATGTGACCCGCGACAACGAGATGCAGACGCCGGTGTTCCCCAACGGCTGCCATATCTGCGAGGTGGAGCTGGACCCGGAGACCGGCGCCGCCAAACTGACCCGCTACACCGCCATCGACGATGTGGGCCGCGCCATCAACCCGATGATCGTGCACGGCCAGACCCACGGCGCCGTGGTGCAGGGGCTGGGCCAGGCGATGCTGGAATCCTGCGTTGTCGATCCCGGGACCGGCCAGGTGTTGACCGGCTCGCTAATGGATTATGGCCTGCCCCGCGCCGCCGACGTGCCCAACATCAACGTCGCCCTCAACGAGGTGCTTTCGCCCACCAACCCGTTAGGGGTAAAGGCCGGCGGCGAAGGCGGCACCACTGTCTCGCCGGTTGCCTACACCAACGCGGTCCTGGATGCGCTGAAAGATCTGGGCGTCACCGATATTCAGATGCCGCTGACCCCGCACCGCATCTGGCGGGCGATCCGGGAAGCTGGTTAAACTCTAGATCCCGGTCCCGGCTGTCTTTATAAAATGGCGAATGATTTTGATCTCGAACAGCGCGACCTGCTCGTAAGGGTCGGCGGCGGTGATGGCCTCCGCCGCGGCCATGTTCTCCGCCTCGATGATCCACACGCTGGCATTCATATTGCCGTCTTCGTCCATGGTGGGGCCCGCAAAAATAAGCGTATCTCCTATGGAGGCGGCATATTCCAGATGGGCCGGCCGGGTTTTTAGCCGTAACGCAGCCGTGTTCGGCTTGTCTTCCCGGAAAACAAAAAATTGCATAATCAGGCCCCTGTAACCCGGTCCCAGAACGCCGCCGCGTCGTCCGGTTCCGCATCACCGCGCCAGGCGACGTGCTGGTCGGGGCGGATAAGGGCGAAATTGCGCCCGTACAAATCGCGGGCGCCGTCTTCGGGAACATCGACTACCATCACTGGAATGCCGCGCAGCCCGGCTTCCGATAGAAGCGCTTCGCCGCCCGGCGCACCAAACCTTAAAAGCGTAAAGCCGGGACCGAAGGTGTCGTAAAGGGAGCGGCGGTCTTCGATCCAATAATGCGGGGCGCGGCCGCCGGGACAGGCCGAGGGGATGTAGTCCACCGCCGAGTCAGGCGGCGGCGCGGTGCCGTCATCGACGATGATGTTCGAGCCGTCATAGCGGGCGCCCAGCTGGATGCCGAGGCTGGCGAACTCTTCCGTGAACTTCATCAGCTCGGCTTTGAAACCGGCCCGCGCGGCCTCGCCAACCTGGCCCGCAGCTTCCATGTTTTTCGGGTATTGCAAATCGCCGATCTGGGCGGCCAGGCGGCCCGATTCATTGGTATTGCGGATGCCGATGGGCCGCCGCTCGGCCTCGTAACTGGCCAGCAGCTTGGCCCCGCCCCAGCCCTGGATCACGGCGGCCAGCTTCCAGCCCAGATTGACCGCGTCGTCGATGCCGGTGTTGAAGCCGAAGCCGCCGGACGGGGTGAACAGATGCACCGCGTCGCCGGCCAGAAAGACGCGGCCCGCCTGGTAGCCATCAGTGACCAGCGCCAATCCGGCGACCCAGTCCTGCACCGACACCGCCTCGATTGGAATGTCGGCGCCGACCGCGTTCCGGAACATGGCGACGGCGTCGATATCGGCAATCGTCTTGCCCTTGGGCATTTCCGCCAGCATCAGAAAATCGCCCTTGCCGTCGAGGGTGATGCAGTCGGTGCGCAGATCGTTGTTGATGGTCAGGTAGTGCCAGCCGATGTCCATACCGAGGATGTCATAGACTTGGGGCGCGCGCATGAAGGCGGAAATCATGTCGCCGTCATAGAAATTTTTGCCCGACGAGGAGCGCCCCTGGTAATTGAAGCCAAGCTGGCGGCGCACCATCGACTGGCCGCCATCGCAGCCGGCCATGTAATCGGCGATGATGCGATCCCGCGCGCCGGTTTTCACATCCTCGATCTCGGCCTCCACGTGATCGGCGTGCTGGGTAAAGGACACCAGCCGCCAGCCGAAACGAAGCTCGGCGGCGCCAAACTGCTCGGCGTGGGTTTTGAACACGGCTTCGAAATAGAACTGGTTGGAGCGGTGCATAGGCTCCGGCGTCAACAATGTCGGACCCCAGGGGCCGGGGTTTTCGGTCTTTTCCCTTCCCGTGGGCATTTTGATGCGGGCCAGCTCGTGACCGGCGAAACGGGTCACATAAATCACGTCGGTGGGATGATCGGGGGGCACGCCGGTCTTGCGCAAAGCAGGCGCGAAGCCCAGCCGGCGCACGGTCTCCATGGTGCGGGAATTTAAAGATGAGCCCTTGGGGTGCGTCGTTGTGGTCTCGCGCTCATTGACGAGCAAGCACTTGACGCCGCGGCTGGCCAGCTCCATGGACAGGATTAATCCCACCGGCCCGCCGCCGACAATCAGAACTGGTGTGCGTATTTCCGCCATTGGTATTTCTCTAAGCCGTCCAGTTTGCAACCGGGAAAGTCAGGTGGTTTACTCCCAATCCCGGTCCTTGTTTTCAATTATGTAAAACCCATGCCCCAAAAAACAACACCTTCCAAGCCTTCCTCCATTGAAATCATCAAAACCCTCGGCGCCCGCATCGAAGTTACGCGCCAAGGCAAGGGCCGCCCGGTTCTGGTGCTGCACAGCGAAGACGCTTATGAAACCGGCTCGGACCTGATCGATACACTGGCCAAAAAGCGCGAAGTGATCCAGTTCAAGATGCCCGGCTATGGCAAGTCCGGCCCGCCCGGCGATTTGCGCTCCATCGATGACATCTCTTATCTGTATCTGGATATCCTTGACCAGATGGACTTGAAGAAGGTCACCATCCTCGGCTTTTCCGTCGGCGGCTGGCTGGCCGCCGAGATGGCGTCGAAAAGCTGTGAGCGTATCCAAAAGCTGATTCTGACCGGCGCTCTCGGCGTCAAATTCGGCGGCCCTTACGTCCGCGATATCGAAGATATTTATTACAATACAAAGGAAAAGGTGCAGGCGCTGAAGTTCCACGACACCGCTAAGGATCCCGATGCGGACATGCTCAACTATAATGAGCGCCAGTCCATGGCCGTTGCCCGCCGCCGCGAAATCATCGCCAAGTTTTGCTGGGAGCCCTATTTCCACAATCCGTCATTGAAGGCGCGCCTGGCCCGTATTTCGGTTCCGACCCTGGTGGTCTGGGGCGCCAACGACGGCATGACGCGGCCAAAATACGGGCGTGCCTACGCCAAACAAATCAGCGGCGCGCGCTACACGGAAATTCCGCGCGCCGGGCATTATCCCCATGTGGAGCAGCCCGGCGCCTTCAAACGCAAGATCGAAAAGTTTCTCGGCTGATCCAAAAGGCAGACGTATTATGGAATTTTACCACTTCACCGAGTTTCCCTGGCCGCACCTGCCGCCCGATGACACGTTTACCTCCATGCGCGTCAACCTGCCGAACAGACACTTTGATCCCGAAGTGGGGGCCGAGCTGTATCATTCCTATCTCGATCAATATGTGCTGGCAGACGAATTGGGCCTCAACTGCATGATCAACGAGCATCATCAGACGGCCACCTGCCTCAGCCCGTCGGGACCGTTGCAAATGGCGATCCTGGCGCGCGAAACCAAGAATGCCCGGCTTTGCATTCTCGGCAATCCGATCGCCAATATCGCCGATCCGATCCGCTGCGCCGAGGAAATGGCGATGATCGATAATATTTCCAGGGGCCGGCTGGAATGCGGATTTGTGCGCGGCGTGCCGTTCGAATTGTTTTCTTCCAACCGCAACCCGACCGAAACCGCCGAGCGGCTTTGGGAATCCATCGACCTGATTATCAAGGCCTGGACCACCCATGACGGTCCCTTCAACTACGAAGGCAAGTGGATCCACAAACGCCAGATAAATCTGTGGCCGCGCCCCTATCAGCAGCCGCACCCGCCTGTCTGGACGACCGGCGGCTCCAGCCTCGCCCACGCCTGCCGCACCATCGAGCGCGGCTTCACCTTCGCCATGTTCTTAACGCCCGCCGACCGGCTGGCCGAAATGTTCAACGGCGTCCGCGACTATTGTAAGACCAAGAAACTGCCGGCGCCGGCCGACGATCAGTTCGCCTTCATGCCCCTGGTCGCCGTTGGCGAGACCGAAGAAGAAGCCCGCAAAATGATCGACGGCGTCTTCTGGTACGTCACCCACAACAAGGCCGAGCCGCAATTCCGCGCACCGCCGGGCTATGTGGAAACCGCGCTCTACGCCAAGGTGGTCACCGGCCAATTCTCCGGCGGGCGGACCGACGCCATCCGCACCCAGGGCGTCGAATTTTTCAAGAAAAACCATGTTGCCATCTACGGCACCCCGGACAGCGTCGTGAAGCAGATCAAATCCTTGTACCGCAAGGTGGGCGGCTTCGGCCACCTGATCGCCATGTTGCACGCCGGTGATATGAGCTATGAGCTGACCGCCAAAAGCATGACCTTGTTCGCCAACGAGGTGGTGCCCAAGATCAAGCATCTGGGCAGCATCTCGACCGGGTTCGGCCCGCTGGCGGATCGGCCCAAGGTGAAGCCGAAGAAAAAGGCAAAGCGGAAAGCCACGGCGCGGGTTTAGTGTCCCGGTCGTGAAATTCGTAATAGCGGATTTCACGTGAATCGGGCCACTCACACTAGGCCCCCCGCACCTGATCAATCACCGCGCCGGCGTCGGCGGGGCATTCATCGCCGCGCCAGGCCACAAAGGCGTCGGGGCGTACCAGGACCAGTTTGCGCTCGTAAAGACCG
>CAUZTZ010000046.1:0-17547 GCA_963582805.1 Alphaproteobacteria bacterium | reverse complement strand
TTGTCCTTTCTGGGAACCTGAGGTGTAGGTGGAATTACGTCGATTGCACCGTCTTCATATGCGGTACGCAAAACCTTTCTTATAACAATTATATGTTTGTTTTTGGTGCCTGGTGAAAGGGGTTTGGTTCGATTGTCATCAATCAATTTTAGGTAATCTCTCAAATCGGCAGTCGTGATTGACCCGATATCCCTTTTTCCAAAATAAGTTAGAACACCATCATTCTTTCGGTGAAGTATTGATTTGTCAGTTGATGCGAAACGAGGACTTCTCACAGTGCCGGAGAGCCGTTCCTGTTCTTCCATCAGCATATTTGCAAAATATGAAAAAGCTCTCCGATGAGGCACCCCATCGACAAATTTTCGTTGTTTCAGATCGTTGAGGATTTCCTCAGCAACATCTTCGGCAATTAAACGAGACGTTTCACGAGTGGATTTGACGATATATCGTCGTTCTCCACTCACCCAAATTCGAGCATACCAATATGGTGATCCATCCGTTTTGTAGAGTGAGAGGCCTCTACGGATGATTTTTTTGTGGGTTTTTCGGTTGCGATTATTTTCTACCATCACAGTCAGTATTTTTGTCTAACAGTGTCTAATTATATCGAGGATTGAAACAATTACAATTGTTTAATATAACATATTGAATAACAACATTAAAATGGTGACCCCGACAGGATTTGAACCTGTGACCTACAGATTAGGAATCTGTCGCTCTATCCGACTGAGCTACGGGGCCGCTCGCGATAAGGCGCTGGCGCTTATAGCATAGCCCGCAATCTTGCGCGAGACGTTGCGAGAAACGCGCCAGGCAACAATTTAATTCGCGCCAGGACTTGATCTGGCACCGCTACGGGCTATATCAATTCGGTGCTCTTTAACATTGTGAATAGGAAGAAATTGATCCCCGTCCGCCGATGCAATCGGTGGCGCGAAAACCCCTATGCGAGCACTGGAATATCGGACGCGTGGGACAGCGAGAAAACCGTAAGGAACCGGTAGGAACCGTTATAAAAGCTCGTGAACCGGTATGGTCGATTTTCGGAATATATGTCGCAGCGATGTGTCCAATTCCGGGCGGCATACCAGGGATGGTATGCCATTATGGTGGCGCTCCGTTCACAGATCGGTGCCAAGTACGACGCCCGCGTGGCCGACCCTGCCATCCCCACGCGGGCTGCGCCGATTGCGTCATAAACCGTCATAAACCGTCATAAACAGTCATAACCGTAAGGGGGGTCAAAAAGTATGTCGCACGAAATTATTTCGATTTTTCTCGCAGAAGTAGAAGAATTGTTGGCGGGAGAATTCTGTCCGGTGCCGCCAGTCTGGTGGCGCTTCGATCACAGACCGGTGCCTGGACAGACGCCCGGCTGGCCGAGCCTACTCCGCCGAAGCAGCCGCGTCGGCTGCGAAGGCCGGGCCCGGCCATCCCCCGCCGGGCTGCGCCGACTGGGTCATAACCGTAAGGGGGGTCAAAAAATATGTCGCACGAAATTATTTCTGATTTACGCGCCGGAGGGGAAGTTTTGTTCGCGGGAGCTCAGTCCGATGGTGCTTCGATCACAGATAGGTGCCAAGACGGACGCCGGTCTGGCCAACCATGCCATCCCCAGACCGGCTGGGCACGTTTTTATTTCCCGAACAAATTATCCAGCGGCAGGGAATAATACAGGGTGATCGTTTCGGTGCCGGGGTTGGCGTCGGCGAGGCTGGCGTTGGAGTAATGGGATATGGCCAGGCCGAGGCGGGAGCGGTTGTCGAAGCGGTAGGCAACTTCGAGCTGGGAGCGGAACTCGACCACGTGGCCCAAATCCAGATCATCGTTGCCGCCCCAATACAAATGCGGCGCGAAGCTGGGGGTCAGCACGACGCGGCGGCCGAGAAATATGTCGATCAGCACGCCGGCGCCGACGAAGCCGTGGCCCGGGCTGGTATAGGCCGCCGCCGCGAAGGGCTTGAACACCCACAGCTTTTTCGACGAACGGTATTCCAGGCGAAACTCGGCGCCCTTGTCCTTTTGCCGGTTGAAATCGAAATAGCCGGCGCCGACGGACAGGAAATCGGGATCATCGGCAAGCGCCGGCGCGCTGCTCAAACCCGCCAGCATCGCGACACCGGCAATAGTGGTCAGGACGGCCAAGCCAGACGATACGACTTTGGATAGGAATTTGAAAAATGTCTTCACCGGTGGGCTCCCTGCCCTTTGATTTCTCGGGCCATATTAGGGGCTCGCCGATTTGATGCAAGCTGAAACCGAATGCAAATATCTCGCTTAAATGTGCTTGAAACGCTCGGTCGCCGCCACCAGGGCCGAGCGGATCGACGGCTCCATGGCCGAATGGCCGGCGTCGGGAACGATCACATAATCGGCCCCCTCCCAGGCGGCGGCCAGCTCGTCGGCGGTGCGCACCGGGCACACCATATCGTAGCGGCCCTGCACCAGGCTCGCCGGAAGATGGGAAATGCGATCCACATTGGCCATGAAATGATCGTCGGCCAGGAACAGATCGTTGACGAAATAATGGGCTTCAATGCGCGCCAAAGCCAAGGCTTCGCGCCCGGATTCCAAATGGGAGACGCTGCGCGGGCTCGGCATCAGGGTCGAGCAGGCGCCCTCGAAGCGGGCCCAGACCCTGGCCGCCGGGCCATGCACGGCGGGATCGGGATCCATCAGCAGGCGATGGTAGGCGGCGAGCGGATCCTGGTGGTCGGGCGCATCCAGATGCGCCAGAAAGGCGCGCCAGTTTTCCGGGAACACGGCGGCGATACCGCCCAGGAACCAGTCCAGCTCCAACTGGCGGCAAAGGAAGATGCCGCGCAGCACGAAGCCCGATACCTGTTCTGGATGCTCGATGCCGTAGGCCAGCGCCAAAGCCGAGCCCCAGGAGCCGCCGAACACCAGCCATTTATCGATTTCCAGATGACGGCGCAAGGTCTCCATATCGCCGATCAGATGCTGGGTGGTGTTGTGCGCAATCTCGGCAAACGGCTTCGAGCGGCCCGAGCCGCGCTGATCGAAAACCACGATGCGATAATAGTCGGGATCAAAAAACCGCCGGTGCGAAGGCGAGGCGCCGGCCCCCGGCCCGCCGTGCAAAAACACCGCCGGCACGCCATCGGGGTTGCCCGACACCTCCCAATACATTTTGTGATGTCCGTCGAGATCAAGCATACCCTTTGCATGGGGCTGAATCTCGGGATAAAGCTGATACTGGGATTGCGATACATCCATGACGTAAAGGTCTATTGCTTCGCCCATGATGAGTCAAAACCAAATCTTTTGGAATATTGCGGGCCGACTTGCCGGCGCCGTTCTGGCGGTTGCGCTCTGGTTATCGGCCGGCCATGGGGTTGCCCAAGAGCCGGGCGAGCCGTTGCAGCCGGGCGGCGTGGCCATTGTCCGCGGCATCGTCGATGGCGACACGGTGACCATGCAAGAAGCCATTTCGGGGGCCATCGAGATCAGGCTGGTGGGCATCCAGGCGCCGAAGCTGCCCCTCGGCCGGCGCGGCTTTCAGAAATGGCCGCTGGCCGACGCCGCCAAGGCATTTCTGGCGAAACTCACCGGCGACAAGCAGGTGCGGCTGTCCCATGGCGGGCGGCGCATGGACCGGCACGGGCGCTTGTTGGCGCATCTCCATCTGGAGGACGGCGCCTGGGTGCAGGGCAAGTTGCTGAGCGCCGGCCTGGCGCGGGTTTATTCGTTCGCCGACAACCGGGCGCGGGTGGGCGAAATGCTAAAACTTGAGCGCCAAGCCCGGGCGGCCCGGCGCGGCATCTGGGCGCTGCAATATTATCGCATCCTGACGCCGGAAAGCAGCCGCCGCCATATCAACACGTTCCAAGTCGTCGAAGGCAAGGTGATGGACGCCGCCGATGTCCGCGGCCGGGTCTATTTGAATTTCGGGGCCAATTGGCGCACCGACTTCACCCTGTCGCTGGCGCCCAAAGTGGCGCGGTTGTTTCGCCGCGAAGGCATTGATCCGGGCGCCATGCAAGGCAAGCGCATCCGGGTGCGCGGCTGGCTGAAATCCTACAACGGCCCTATGATCACGGTTACCCATCCGGAACAGATCGAGGTGCTTGAATGATGGCCGCAGCTTTGCGCAATCGGTTATCGGGGCTTTTATTTTTGGCCCTGGCGGCGTTCGGGCTGGGCGCATGCGCAGTCAATCCGGCCACCGGCGATCGCATGATCACGTTCGGCACCACCCTCGAAGACGAGCGCCGCACCGGCGCCGAGCAGCACCCGATCATCGTCAAACAATTCGGCGGCGTCTATGGCGATCAACGCCTGTCCCAATATGTGCAGGCCATCGGGACCAACTTGGCGCGGGCCTCGGAGCTGCCCAATATCGGCTGGCGGTTCACGATCTTGAACTCAGGTAAGATCAACGCCTTCGCCCTGCCCGGCGGCTTTGTCTACGTAACACGCGGGCTGATCGCGCTGGCCGGCAACGAGGCGGAACTGGCCGGCGTCATCGCCCACGAGATCGGCCATGTGACGGCGCGCCATTCGACCCAGCGGCAATCGAGCGGCACCCTCACCGAGATCGGCGCTACCGCCGCCGGCATCATTCTTGGCGGTGCCGCCGGGCAATTGGCCAATGTGGTCGGGCACGGCATCATCCAGCAATATTCCCAGGGCCAGGAATTCGAGGCCGATGAGCTGGGCGTCCGCTATATCGGCCGCCTCGGCTACGATGCCAAAATGATGGCCAGCTTCTTGGCGAAAATGCGCGCCCACTCAGCCTTGCAGAACCGCATCAAGGGCCGGCCCGAGAACGCGATCGACCAGGGCAACTTTTTCGCCTCGCACCCACGCACCCTGGACCGGGTTGCCAGGGCCATCAACAACGCCAAGGGCGCCAAGGCCGGAACTTTGACCAACCTGGAAGCGTTTATGAAGAATATCAACGGCCTTTTGTTCGGCGCCGATCCCAAGGAAGGCATTCTGACGGGCCGGGTTTATGCCCACCCGATCATGGGATTTTCCTTTACCATCCCGGCCGGCTTCACCGTCAATAACCGCCCCGACGCATTGCTCGCCCTCGGCCCCGGCGGCGCCGGCGTGAAGTTCGACATCGCCGGCAAACACGCCAATCCGGGCATGGAGGGTTATATCAAGAACGAGTGGGCGCGCGGCCGGCAACTGGCTGAAATGGAAAGCATGACCGTGAACGGCATGCAGGCGGCAACCGCGCGCACGCAGATCAAGGACCGGCGCGGCGTCAGCTACGATATCCGCTTTGTCGCCATCCGCCGGGACGCGGGGCGCATCTACCGGCTGATATTCCAAACGCCGCCGAACCTGACGCAGAAATTCAGCCTGGCGTTCCGGCGCACCACATTTTCGATGCGCAATCTGGCGCCGGCGGAAGCGTCGGCTATCAAACCCTTGCGGGTCCGCATCCGCACCGCCCGCCCCGGCGACACGGCGGCGGCTCTGGCAGCCCGCATGGCCATGGACCGGTTCGGGCCGGACTGGTTTCAAGTGTTGAACGGGCTCGGGCCCGGCGCACAAATACCGCCGGGGACGCCGGTCAAGCTGGTGGCTCGTTAAGCCGGGCCGCTTAAAAGATCAGCAGATCAGGCGGCCTGCAGCACGCTTTCGATTTTTTCGGTGGCCTTTTCCCTATCGACGCCATCGACGGCGGCAAATTCACCGGCCAGTCTTTCCAGCGCGACCTCATAGATTTGCCGCTCGGAGAAGGATTGATCCGGCTGGCCCACGTTGCGGAACAGATCGCGCACCACTTCGGCGATGGATATGGGATCGCCGGAATTGATCTTGGCTTCATATTCCTGGGCGCGGCGGCTCCACATGGTACGCTTGACCTTGGCTTTGCCTTTTAAGGTGGTGACCGCATCGTCCATGATTTTCTTGGAGGAAACCTTGCGCAGACCGGATGAGTCCATCTTGTCGGTGGGCACGCGCAATGTCATGCGGTCGCCTTCGAAGGTCACCACCACCAGGCGCAAATTCTGGCCGGCGATGGTTTCTTTTTCTATGCCGGACACCAGACCGACGCCGTGGGTTGGATAGACCACATATTCGCCGGCCTTGAAGGCCAGCTTGGCATCTCTTTTTTTAGCGGAACTCGCCATTTTCTCTCAATATCTCCGGTTGCGGGCACTCGGGCGATACGCATCACCATGTGCCGAGCGCTCAATTGGGGCGCCAATGCGTAAAAAGGCCCGGGAACGCGAACGTCCATGAGGCCTTGTACGAAGTATAACACAAAATCCGGTGAAATAACAGCACCATGGCGCCGCGCTTCACCTTGGCCGCCAAGCCCAAAAATTGGGGCCTGGAGCAAAAAATCTGCTGGCTTAAGAGCCGGCGCCTGGATTGGTACTCATCAATTCCTTTTTGCCTGGCTTGTCTCTCCAGTCATCGGCATCGGCGGGTGATTCGCCCTTGACCGTGATATTGGGCCATTCGGCGGCGTATTTGGTATTGATTTCCAGCCAATCGCCAAGGCCGTCTTCGGTATCGGGCAGGATCGCCTCGACCGGGCATTCGGGCTCGCACACGCCGCAGTCGATGCATTCATCGGGGTGAATAACGAGCATGTTTTCGCCCTCATAGAAACAATCGACGGGGCACACTTCGACGCAATCCATTAGTTTGCACTTGATACAACTTTCGACGACTATGTAAGTCATTTCACTCTCCGTATATTCCCAGTAACGATACCACCCTCGGCAATTCGCCCATCTTACTTACACCGGGCTTTCGTTGATGCCAAGCCTCGCTTGGACACGTTTTTTCGCACGCCCGCGATCCACGTCGGAAACATAGATCAAACCGGCGACGCGCCGGATCAGGTTGGATTCGTACATGTCCACATTTCCGTCGGCGAAGGCCACCTGCCAAAGCAATTCGATCATGCGGGTGCGTTCTTCCGGCGTGTAGCGATCCTTGATCACCTTGGTGAAGCCGTAAAGCTGGCCAGTCTCCTGGACCGCTTGTTCGGCTTCTTCGATCATGGTGCGGGTTTCGTCTTCGTTCAGATCGAACTCGGACTGCAAAATCGCGGTGATGCTGGCGCGCTCATCGTCGTCGAAATCACCATCGCTACAGGCACTTTCGACCAGCAGCGCCGAGGCCGCCAATTGGATTTCCTGGTCCCGGTCTTCGAGCGGCTGCGCAGCCGCGCCAGCGGCGAACAATTGCTTAAATCGATCTATCATGGGCGTGACCTAGCATGGCGCCCGGCCCGGTTCAAGGGATCATGAGGCGCCCCGGTCCGCGCTAATCGGGTTCTGATTTCCGCCCCAGGATTGCGTCGACCATGCGCCCCACCATTCCCCGCTTGCCTTCTTCGCGGCCCATCAGCCGGTCGATGGCGCGGCGGTCGGATTTGGTCGGCCGGCCGCTGCCGGGATCGCGTTTCGGCGGTGGCCCCGATGGTGGAAGCGGTGCGGCGGCCTTTTCGTGGCGGATCTCTTCGGTGGGCGCGGCCAGCTGTAAATCCTCGTACAGCCCTTGCGCTTCCGGCGCCGGGCCGCGCCTTGAGCCCAGCGCGACAATCTGGACCACCCGCACCTGCTCGCCGATGGCAAAAGTCAGCGTGTCGCTGCAGCGCACCATATAATGCGCCTTGCGGATGGTATCGCCGTTGACCCGGACCTTGCCCGATTGGCAGAACTTGGAGGCCAGCGAGCGGCTTTTGAAAAAGCGCGCATGCCAAAACCACTTGTCGAGCCTGAGCGCATCGGCAGAGGCGGCGGGGCGTCCGTTCTTGCCCATCAGTTCAGCGCCAAATCCTGTAGTTTGGCGAAGGGCGAATTGGGATCAACTTGGGCCGGGCGCTTGGCCTTGGCGGCTTTGCGTTTGGCCTTCGGGGATGCATTGGATTTGAGGCGGCGGATGCGCAGCCCATCGCCATCCTTGGCCAGCTTGTAGCCGATGGCATCCAGGACGCCGGCAATCTGGTCTTCGCCGCAGCCCGCGAGATTGAGAATCTCCGGCGACAGGGGCGCTCCCGCCCGGCTCATCTTGGCATCGATGGCGACGATCAGCCGCTCGGCAATATCGATGCGCAGCACCAACTTTCCCGCCGGCCGATAGCCCGCCGCATACAGAAACCCGGACGGCCATTGGTCAACGGCGGCAAGGGAAACCCGGCCCGCCGGCAGCGGGTTCGGGATCGGCGCATGGCCATTGTGGATCGCCCACAGAAGCGAGCACAGCTGCGCCGCCTTGGGCCGGATCATGGCCTCCATATAGACATCGCGGGCGCCAACCCAGATACCGAGACCGCGCAGGCGCGAATAATCTTCCTTGCGAAGCGCCCCGATCAGCGTGTCTGCGGCGCTTCGTGGGAAGGCGCCCAGCCCTTCGGTCAATTGAAAGAGAATGCCGCGCACATTGCCGTTCAATTCTGCGTCATCTTGGGCTTTAAGAAGGCGCAACAGCGGCCCCAGGCGGGCCTCGATGACGCCAGCCAGCCATCGGTTCAGCTGCGCCTCGGCGTGCGCCCTCGGCTGCGGCTGCAACAATTCGCTGGCGCTGAGGACGGCGCGCGGGCGCAAGATACGGTCGCCCGGCACGACGCGCCCCACCTGGGCGCCCCGCCACAGGATGCGGCCATCGGGCTCCAACGTGACATCGCCATCGGCGGCTTTTGCAAAGGCCTCGACCCGGCGTTCAAATTCGGCCGCCAAGGCCCGGCTGGCGGCGGCCGATACCGCCCGTTCGGCGGCGGCGCCATCGGCAATGTCGGCGAAAAACTTAAAGCCTTCGATATTGCCGACGAAATGGTTTTCGACCATCACATCGCCTTCCCCGGTGATGTGGGCGTGCAACGGATCACCGGCGGCCAGACGGCGCACCAGGGTAGTTGTCCTTGCATCGACAAACCGCTGGGTCAGCGCATTGTGCAAGGCATCGGACAAGCGTTCTTCGATATGGCGGGTGCGTTCCTGCCAATGGGCGCGGTCGTCGAGCCAATCGTCCCGGTGCGACACATAGGTCCAGGTGCGCACATCGGCGATGCGCTGCATCAAGCTGTCGATGCCGCCGTCCACATGATCGATGCGGTCGACCTGATGAGCCAGCCAATCGGCGGGCAGCCGGTCTTTGTCCCGCAGCAACTGGAATATGCGGCCAAGCAAGGATGCGTGCTGGCCGCCGCCGGTGCGTTTGTAATCGGGAATCTGGCAGACCTGCCACAGCAGCCGAATGGCGTCTGGCGTGGCGGCGCGCTTCTTAACGTCGTCGCCCCGCAAAACATCGGCCAGCGCTTCCTCGTCGCGCGCCTTGATGACGCGGGTCAGCCCGGCTTGCGCCGGCGCTTCGGCCAGGCTGGCGGCCAATTTATCCAGGCTGGAGAAATCCAGATGCGGATTGCGCCAATATATCTGGCGCAATTTGCCGAAATTATGGGTCTCAATACTCGCAACGATTTCCGGCGCCAGTTCGGTCGCCTCGGCGGTCAATCCAAAGGTTCCATCGCTCATATGACGCCCGGCGCGCCCGGCGATCTGGGCCAGCTCATCGGCTCTGAGGTCCCGGTGGAAATTGCCATCGAACTTGGCCAGCCGCGCAAAGGCGACATGATCCACATCCATGTTGAGGCCCATGCCGATGGCGTCGGTGGCCACCAGGTAATCCACATCGCCTTCCTGGAACATGGCGACCTGGGCGTTGCGGGTACGCGGGCTTAGCGCGCCGAGCACCACGGCGGCGCCGCCGCGCTCGCGCCGGATAAGCTCGGCGATGGTATAGACGTCCTGGGCAGAGAAGCCGACCACGGCGCAGCGCGGCGGCAAGCGCAGAATTTTCTTGGGCCCGGTGAATGTCAGCACCGAAAACCGGGGCCGCGAAATAAAGCTGGCTTCCGGCACCAGGCGGCTGATCAATGGCCGGATGGCGTCCGATCCCATGAACATGGTTTCTTCTTCGCCGCGGGCGCGCAACAGCCGCTCGGTGAACACATGGCCGCGGTCCGGATCGGCGGCGAGCTGGATCTCGTCGACGGCGACAAAGGCCAGACGCATGTCGAGCGGCATGGATTCCACGGTGCAAAAGAAATATTTGGCGTAAGGCGGGACGATTTTTTCCTCGCCGGTGATCAGCGCCACCTGGCGCGGTCCCTTGATGGCGACGGCGCGGTCATAATTTTCCCGCGCCAGCAGACGCAATGGAAATCCCATCATGCCGCTGCCATGGCCGAGCATGCGTTCCAACGCCAGGTACGTTTTGCCCGTATTGGTCGGGCCCAAGACGGCGACGACGCGCGCCGATGACGGCTGGCTGGATGAGGAATAGTGCCGCTGCATGGCCAAAGAATTAGGCGTTTGGCGTTCCGGCGCAAGCGAAAATGGAGATCAATCTTGCACCAGCGGCACAAAAGCGACCGATAGAATGCGCTCTTCTTCAAATCCGCCATCTTCGGTTTTGACAATGCGCATCAGCATCTGATGGCCGCCCGGCTCGCCGATGGGCACAATCAGGCGCCCGCCGGGCTTTAACTGGTGAATAAGCGCCGGCGGCGTTCGCACCGCCGCCGCCGTCACCAAGATGGCGTCGAACGGCGCTTCCGACGGCCAGCCATCCCAGCCCTGGGCGGTTTGCAAATGGACATTTTTATGCCCTAGCCGGGCCAGTCGCTTGGCCGCCGCATCGGCCAATTGGGGGATAATTTCGAGGGAATAAACCGATGCGCCGAGGTGGGCGAGCACCGCCGTCTGATAGCCCGATCCGGTGCCCAGCTCCAACACCTTGTCGCCGGGTCCGATATCCAAAAGCTCGGTCATCAGCGCGACGACAAAGGGCTGCGAGATGGTCTGGCCGTGGCCGATGGGCAAGGGCCGGTTGTCAAAGGCCGAGGCCGCCTCGCCGGCCGGCACGAATTGCTGGCGCGGCACGTCCATCATGGCGCCCAGTACCGATGGCGATAATTCACTGCGCCCGGTTTCGCCGGCGGTGCGGCTTGTGTCTTCGGCGATCTCCGCCATCAGCCGCTTAAGCGCGCCTGGATCCGCACCGCTCATACCGCACCGGCCAGCCAAATTATCAAACTTCGGGCACCGGCTCCCGGACCGGTCTTTGCCGGATCATGCGCACATGTTTTTTCAATTGGCGGCGCACCGCTTCGAAGGCATCGCGGATGGCGACATAGATATCTTCGTGGGCGTGGGCGTCCTTGGGATCGCGGCTCACCACCACGTCTTCGCCGGGCACCGACAGCACCACCTTGATATGATACAGCTTGCCTTTGTTATGGCTCCGGTGGCGCGCCTCTACCACCACCTGACAGTTGGTTATGCGGTCAAAATATTGATCAAGTTTGTCGACTTTTTCTTGAATTCGCTCTTCGACAGCGTCGGTACGATCGAAATTTCGGAATGAGATTTGTGCCGGTATGGACATATTTCACCCTTCATTCAGCCAAGGTGCGATGATACATGAAACGACTTCGATGGTGGAAGAGAATTTGAATTTGCGCCGACGGCAGCGCGCTCCCAATATTCCGTAATCTGTTTGTATTCATGGTTAGCCATTTTGGTCTTATATGGAGCGCCAATCCTTGATTTCGGTCATTTGCGGCAAATTTTAACAGCATCGACGATAGACCTTGCACAAGCGCCCCTATCAATACATATGAGGTCGGAAACCCTCCGCTGCAAGCTGGCGGCGGTAATTTTATGAACAATTTCAATGCGCGAGGAAATTATGGCCCAGGACGAGTTCAAATTCGAGGCGGAAGTCGGCAAGGTACTCGATATCGTCATCCATTCGCTGTACAGCAACAAAGAGATATTTTTGCGAGAATTGGTCTCCAACGCCGCCGATGCCTGCGACAAGCTGCGCTATCTGGCGCAGACCGAACCCGGCCTGATGGAGGCCGGCTCCGATTTCAAGATCGGGCTTTCCACCACCAAGCGCGAGCGCAGCATCACGGTTGCCGATAACGGCATCGGTATGAACCGGGACGAGCTGATCGAGAATTTGGGCACCATTGCCCGCTCGGGCACGACCGCGTTCTTGGAAAGCCTGTCCGGCGACGAAAAAAAAGACCAGGCCTTGATCGGCCAATTCGGCGTCGGCTTTTATGCCTCGTTCTCGGTTGCCAAAAAGGTCGAGGTGTTGAGCCGCAAGGCCGGCGAAGACAAAGCCTGGCTGTGGACATCCGAGGGCGCCGGCTCGTTCACCCTGGCCGAAGCGGAGCGCGATTTCCAAGGCACCTCGGTCACCGTGCATCTGGCCAAGGGCGAAAGCGAATTTTTAGAAGAGGCGCGCATCCGCAATATCATCACCACCTATTCCGATCATGTCGCGATCCCGATCATGATCGCCACCAAGGAGGGCGAGAACCAGCTCAATACCGGCTCGGCCATCTGGACCCGGGCGCGCGGCGATATCACCGAAGAGCAGTACAAGGAATTTTATCACCATGTGGGCCATGCCTTCGATGATCCGTGGCTGACCCTGCATAACCGGGCGGAAGGCAAGATCGAATACACCAACTTGCTGTATATTCCGTCATCGAAGCCCTTCGATCTGATGAGCCCGGACCGCAAGCATCGGGTCAAACTTTATGTGAAGCGGGTTTTCATCACCGATGATTGCGAAGAGCTGATGCCCGCCTATTTGCGCTTTGTGCGCGGCATCGTCGATTCCGAAGACTTGCCGCTCAATGTCAGCCGCGAAATGTTGCAGCACAACGCGGTGGTGCAGCGCATCAGCACCGCCCTGGTGCGCCGGATATTCTCTGAATTGAAGAAAAAGGCGGAAAAAGCGCCGCAAGAATACGCCGTCTTTTGGGCCGATTTCGGCGCCGTCGTCAAAGAAGGCCTCTATGAAGATGCCGGCAACCGCGAGCGGCTTTTGGAAATTTCCCGTTTCCGCTCCACCAACGGCGAAGATTTTATCAGCCTCGCCGACTATGCGGCGCGCATGAAAGAAGGCCAGGAAGAGATCTATTTCATCACCGGCGAAGACATCGATCAGATGCGCGTCTCGCCGCAACTGGAAGGCTTTGCGTCGCGCGGCCTCGAAGTGTTGCTGCTGGACGATCCGGTCGATGAGTTCTGGCTGCCGACGGTCGGCCTGTTTGAGGAAAAGCCATTCCGTTCGGTCACCGCCGGCGGCATAGATTTCTCCAAGATCGAGGCAACCGGCGAGGCCGGCGATGAAGAGAAGAAGGACAAGCCGGAAAAAGCCGATGCCGCCGATGTGGCCAAGTTAATTTTGGCGTTCAAGGAAGCGCTCGGCGATGCGGTCCGCGACGTGCAGGCATCGGACCGCCTGACCGACAGCGCCGTCTGTCTGATTTCCGGCGACGGCGACATGGACTTCCATCTGGAACGCATGCTCAAGCGCCACGGCCAGATCACCGCGCCGGCCTCCGCCCGCGTGCTGGAGATCAACCCGGCGCACGCGTTAATCAAAAAGCTGACTTCCATGAGCGATGATCTGACCAAGAAGGATCAGATTTCCGAGACCGCGCATCTGTTGCTGGATCAGGCCTATATTGCCGAGGGCGAGCCCCTCGGCGACGCCGCCGGTTTCGCCCAACGCCTAAGCGCCGCGCTGGAGCGGGGGCTTTAGTTTAAAGGACCTTTGTCGAAGATCGCTTTCACGTCTTCGGGTATCTCGCCGGCGCGGGCGCCCTTGGGCGCGTCCGCATCAAGCAGAGCCCAGACCCGGACTTCCTGACCCTCCACAAGGGTTTCGCCGCCCCGGCGGACAACATGCTTCACAACGAAGGTGCGCCCGCGCCATTCGTCGATCCAGGTTTCCAGCTCAACCGTCTCGTCCATGCGCGCGGGGCCAAGAAATTTGGCCGACGCATCGACCACCGGAAAGCCGGCCATACCGTGCTTTGCCCAAATCGACGTCCAGTCGAGCCCGGCGGCGTTGAACAGGTCCTGGCAAGCCCGATCGAACCATTCGAAATAGCGCGGATAAAACACAATCCGCGCCGGATCGCAGTCGGCGAACATGATGCGGATTTGCTGTTTGTGGCGTAACATTCAGGTTTTCATCCTTGGCAATTGCGCATGGGGTTATAGGCGATTGGGCCCAGCCTGCCAATTCCCAGCGAAATCAGGGTCATATCAAGGCATAGTGATCCTTGGAATTATTCCGGTGCGCTTCGGATTGACCAAGGCCCGAAGTGGTTTAAAACTAGGGCCAACCGAGCCCTGCCCATATGAGCTAAGGAAGGACCGATTTCATGAAAGCATCCGACATCAAGCCCCAACATTTCGGCTGGAGCGTCGAAGACCGTGTCGCCACCATCACCCTCAACCGGCCGGAACGGAAAAACCCCTTAACCCTCGATAGTTACGCCGAATTGCGCGATACCTTCCGCCAGTTGGTTTATGTGGATGACATCAAGGCGGTGGTGTTCACCGGCGCCGGCGAGAATTTCTGCTCGGGCGGCGATGTGCACGAAATTATCGGCCCCCTGGTGGCCATGGATATGGACGGATTGCTGGAATTCACACGCATGACCGGCGACTTCATCAAGGCCATGCGCGATGCGCCGCAGCCGATCATTTCCGCCATCGACGGCATTTGCGCCGGCGCCGGCGCCTGTATCGCCATGGCGTCGGACCTGCGCTATGGGACCGAGCGTTCCAAGGTTGCGTTTTTGTTTGTGCGCGTCGGTCTTGCCGGGTGCGATATGGGCGCCTGCGCCATGCTGCCGCGCATCATCGGCCAGGGCCGGGCCGCCGAGCTGTTATATACAGGCCGCTCCTTGGGCGGTGAAGAGGCCGAGCGTTGGGGCTTTTACAACCGCCTGATCGCGCCCGCCGATTTGGTGGCCGAGGCTAAGACCCAGGCCGCAAGGCTGGCCAGCGGCCCCACCTTCGCCCACGGCATGACCAAGATGATGATGAACAAGGAATGGGACATGGGCGTGCCGGAGTTTTTGGAAGCCGAAGCCCAGGCCCAGGCCATCTGCATGCAGACCAAGGATTTCGAGCGCGCCTACAATGCCTTCGTGGCCAAGGAAAAGCCGGCCTTCGAAGGCAATTGACAGGACGCCTTGGGCTCGGCGTAATAGAGGCAATATCAGCAATATTAATCGATAGGGAGACCTGTCATGACGGCAACAGACGGCCTTGAGAATAAACGCAAGCATCCGCGCCACACGGTAAACAAAAAGATCACGGCCCGCGTTTTGGGCGCCTCGGACGATGAAATCGACGCCCTATTGCGTGACGTTTCAGCCGGCGGCGCATCGGTCGCCGGGGCTTTCGAGCTGGAGAATGACGATTCGATCGAGCTGAATATCGAGGATGTTGGCGTCTTTGGCGCCGAGGTGACGCGCTCGTTCGATGAGGGTATCGGCGTCCGTTTCGTGGATATTGACGAGGTCGACGAAGAACAGCTTCTGTCCGACCTGGCCGATCTGGACGCCCAAATCCGCACCGATGATCTGTAATATTTCCGGCCAGGCGCCGGGGTAATCCCGTGGCACCCGTCTCGGGCAACAAAAGGTATGGGGTATGCGCTTTGCCTGCGACACCGGGGGCACATTTACCGATCTGATTGTCGAGGCCGATGACGGCGCGCTGGCGCTTTATAAGGCGCCGACGACGCCGGGCGATCCGGTGCTGGGTGTGCTCGATGCCCTCGCCCTCGCCGCCCGGGACCGGGACATGGAACTAGCGGGTTTCTTAAGCCGGGCTGAGATGCTGATCCACGGCACCACCCATGCCATCAACGCCATCATCACCGGCAACACCGCCAAAACAGCCTTCCTGACCACCCAAGGCCATCCCGATATTTTGGTGCTGCGCGAGGGCGGGCGCATCGAGCCGTTTAATTTCCGCGTTCCCTACCCCGAGCCCTATATCCCGCGCGCGCTTACCTTTGAGGTGCCGGAACGCATGGACGGCGAAGGCAATGTCGTTTTGGCCCTGGATGAGGCGGCGGTGATCGACATCATCGGCGCCCTCAAGGCGCAAAATATCGAGGCGGTGGCGGTATGTTTTCTCTGGTCGATCGCCAATCCGGCCCACGAAACCTGCGTCGGTGAATTGCTGGCCGAACATTTGCCGGGGGTTCCGGTTTCCCTGTCGCATATTCTGAACCCGGCATTGCGGGAATATCGGCGCGCTTCGGCGGTGGCCATCGATGCCTCCTTGAAGCCGCTGATGGAGCGTTATCTCGGTAGCCTGACCGAACGGCTGACGGCGGCCGGGTTCCAAGGCCGCACCCTGGTGCTCACCTCCCAAGGCGGCATGATCGACGCCATGGAGCTTGCCGGCGCGCCGATCCACGCCATCAATTCGGGGCCCTCCATGGCGCCCATCGCCGGTCGCTATTACGCCAGCTCCGAATGCACCGAGCCCAACGCCATCGTCGCCGATACCGGCGGCACCACCTACGATGTGTCGCTGGTGCGGCGCGGGCGCATTCCCAAAACCCGGGAGACCTGGATCGGCCAGCCGTTTCGCGGCCACATGACCGGCTTTCCGTCCATCGATATCAAATCGGTGGGCGCCGGCGGCGGCTCCATCGCCCGGGTCGATGACGGCGGCATTCTGTTCGTCGGACCGGAAAGCGCCGGCGCGGTTCCGGGCCCGGTCTGCTATGCCGCCGGCGGCACCCAGCCAACCCTCACCGATGCCTGTCTGGTGCTCGGCTATCTGGATCCTGATTATTTTCTGGGCGGCACCCTGGCCCTCGATACCGGCGCCGCCGAAGCGGTGATCCAGGAGACGATCGCAAGCCCCCTCGGGCTCGAGCTGGCGGCGGCGGCGGCGGCCATTGTCGAGGTGGCGACCGAAAATATGGTCCAGGCGATCACCGAGATCACCGTCAATCAGGGTATCGATCCCGCCGATGCGGTGCTCATCGGCGGCGGCGGCGCGGCCGGGCTGAACTCGGTGCTTATCGCCCGCCGGCTCGGCTGCCCGAGGGTTCTGATCCCGGAAACCGGCGCCGGTTTGAGCGCCTATGGCGCCACCATATCGGACCTCACCACCGAGTTCCGCTCGATCTATTTCACCACCTCCGAGGATTGGAACGAGGCGGCGGCCAACGCGGTGTTGGCGGCCTTGGAGGCCAAATGCCAGGCCTTTATCGACGGCCCCGGCGCCGGCGCGGCCGAACACCGGATCGAGTTTGGCGTCGAGGCCCGTTACGCCAGCCAAGTCTGGGAAATCGAAGTGCCGCTGGCCGCAAGCCGCTTCGCCGGCGGCGATGATCTGCAAGATTTGATCGCCGATTTCCACGCCGCCCACGAAGAGATTTTCGCCATCAACGATCCCAGCTCCATCGTCGAGTTTGTCGGCTGGACCGCATCGGTGGCCTGCAAGCTGGCCGGCACGGCGCAAGGCAGATTGGCGGCGGCGGGCGGCGGCGGCGAGAAGACCGGCAGCCGCCAGATATATTTCGAAGGCGCCGGCATCGTCGATACGCCGATCCATTCCCCGGCGCAGCTAACCCCGGGCGAGGAGATATCGGGCCCGGCGATCATCGAAACCCCGTTCACCACCATTGTCATTGACCCCGGCGCCCGCTTTCATCTGACCGACGCCGGCAGTATCAATATTTCGCCCTAGGACA
>CAUZTZ010000045.1:0-17700 GCA_963582805.1 Alphaproteobacteria bacterium | reverse complement strand
CCCCGGATGTTGTCGCGCACCGCTTGTGATACAAAGGCATCACGGCGCGGCGCGCTCCTAACCGGAAACCGCGCAAAGCCGTCACAATGGGTGTTTATTTATGCAACTTGGTATTAGGCGCATATGGGCCGCATAATTTCCTTTATCACCATGATCGTGGTCGGATTTCTGGTGATCCTGTTTTCGATCACCAACCGGCAATCGGTGGCCCTTGATCTCTGGCCGCTGCCTTTGTTCGCCGATGTGCCGATCTATGCCGTGGTTATCGCCACCGCCGTTATCGCCTTTATGGCCGGCGGCATCGTCGCCTGGTATTCCGGCGGCCGCGCGCGGCGCCGGGCGCGCGTCGAAAGCCGCCGCGCCCACAATCTGGAAAAAGATTTGTCGACCCTCAACGAGCGCATCGACGATCTCGAAAAAAAACGCCGGGAGAAAAGCTGAATCGCTAGCGGCTTTGAGGAACCTCCGCTATAAAGAGCCCGATAAATATCAATGCAGGGACCCCGCCATGAACGTAGACCCAAAAAGCCGCATCTTCGTTCCCCTCGATACCCCCGATCTGGACGCGGCCGTGCAAATCACGCGGACACTGAAAGGTCATGTGGGCGGCGTTAAGATCGGCAAGGAATTTTTCACCGCCTTGGGGCCGGCCGGCGTGGCGCGCATCGCGCAAGAGGGCATGCCGCTGTTCCTGGACCTCAAATTTCACGATATCCCCAACACCGTGGCCGGCGCCGTTCGCTCGGCGATCGCCATGGCGCCGATGATCCTTAACGTCCATGCCGCCGGAGGCAGCGCCATGATGGCAGCGGCAGCCGATGCGGCGGGCGAAGAAGCCGATAGATTGGGTGTGCCCAAGCCGTTGATCTTGGCGGTGACGGTTCTAACCTCCCTCGACGAAACAGATCTGGCCGCCGCCGGCGTCACCGGCACGGTGGAGGATCAGGTTGTGCGCCTGGCGCGCCTGGCGGGGTCCGCCGGGTTGGACGGCGTTGTCTGTTCCGGCGCCGAGATCGAACCTTTGCGCGCCGCCATGGGCGCTGATTTCAAGCTGCTGACCCCGGGTATCCGCCCACTTTGGGCGGCGGCGGGCGACCAAAAGCGCATATTGACGCCCGCTGCCGCCGTGGCGCGCGGTTCTGATTATCTGGTGATCGGGCGCGCCATAACCGGCGCCGATGATCCGGTGGCCGCTGCCGAGATGATCGGCGACGAGCTTGCCAATGCCGCCTGACGTCAATACGGCCAACATTGAGGTTAAAATCTGCGGCCTGGCGAGCCCCGAATGCGTCGATGCCGCTGTCGAAGGCGGTGCCCGCTATACCGGTTTCGTGTTTTATCCGCCGTCGCCGCGCAACCTCGAACCTGCCGAAGCGCGCGCCTTGACCGAACGTGTGCCGCTCGGCGTTCACCGGGTGGCGCTTTTCGTTGATCCCTCGGATACCGATATTGATCAGGTTTTGGCGCAAAGCCAGTTTGATATTATCCAGCTGCACGGCTCCGAAACGCCGGACCGGACCAATAATATCCGCGCCCGAACCGGCGTAAATGTCATGAAGGTGATCAAGCTTGCCGGCCCCGGCGATTTGGCCGCCGCCGCCTCTTACCGGGGCGCCGCCGACCGGTTGTTATTCGACGCTCTAGCCCCCAAGGACAGGACCGATGCCTTGCCCGGCGGCAATGCCCTGGCCTTCGACTGGTCCTTGCTGGGCGGCGTGCGTGTCGGGCTGCCGTGGATGCTGGCTGGTGGCTTGACGGCGGAAAATCTGGCCCACGCGGTGGCTCAGAGCGGCGCCGCCGCAGTCGATGTCTCGTCCGGCGTCGAAGATGCGCCGGGGGTTAAAAACCCCGACAAAATCCGCGCCTTCCTGGCCGCCGCCGCAGCGATCTAAATTCCAGCCGCCGCGGCGCCGAATTCGCTCGATTTTCCAGTCCCAGCGCTTTAAGAAGCCGCCATGAGTGATCCCAACAGCTACCGCACCGGCGCCGACGAAAACGGCCATTTCGGCATTTATGGCGGCCGCTATGTGGCCGAAACCCTGATGCCGCTGATCTTGGAGGTGGAGCGCGCCTACCATGCCCTGGATGGCGACCAAGCCTTTTGGGCCGAGTTTGCCGGCTACCTCAAGAACTATGTGGGCCGCCCGACGCCGCTTTATTTCGCCGAGCGCATGAGCCGCCATCTGGGCGGCGCCAAAATTTATTTCAAGCGCGAAGATCTGAACCATACCGGCGCCCACAAGATCAACAACTGCATCGGCCAGATATTGCTGGCCCGGCGCATGGGCAAGACGCGCATCATCGCCGAAACCGGCGCCGGCCAGCACGGCGTCGCCACGGCCACCGTGTGCGCCCTGTTTGATCTGCCCTGCACAATCTATATGGGCGCCACCGATATCGAACGCCAGGCGCCGAACGTGTTGCGCATGAACCTGTTGGGCGCCGAGGTGAAGCCGGTGATTTCGGGCTCGTCGACCCTCAAAGACGCCATGAACGAAGCCTTGCGCGACTGGGTTGCCAATGTGAATGACACCTATTATTTGATCGGCACCGTCGCCGGCCCGCACCCCTATCCATCCATGGTGCGCGATTTCCAAACGGTGATCGGCGACGAAACCAAGACCCAGATTTTGGAGGCCGAGGGACGTCTGCCGGACAGTTTGCTCGCCTGTATCGGCGGCGGCTCCAACGCCATGGGCCTGTTCCATCCGTTCCTGGACGAGACCGGCGTGCGCATCATCGCCGTCGAAGCGGCCGGCGAAGGCATCGAAACCGGGCGCCACGCGGCCAGCCTCAGTGCCGGCGGCGCCGGTATCTTGCACGGCAACCGCACCTATTTATTACAGGACGATGACGGCCAGATCACCGAGGCGCATTCCATATCCGCCGGCCTCGATTATCCCGGCATTGGCCCGGAGCATTCCTGGCTGCACGATGTGGGGCGCGCCGAGTATGTGTCGATCACCGATGCCGAAGCCGTCGCGAGTTTCCAGCTTTGCACCCGCATCGAAGGCATCGTGCCGGCGCTGGAATCGTCCCACGCCATTGCCTACGCCGCCAAGATCGCCGGCGATCTGCCCGCCGATCACCTGATGGTCATCAATATGAGCGGCCGCGGCGACAAGGATTTGGATTCCGTCGCCAAATATCTGGAGGCGCGAAAATGAGCGGTGCCTCGCGTATTGAGCAGCGCTTTGCCGATTTGGCCGCGGCCGGGCGCGCCGGACTGGTGACGTTTTTGACCGCCGGCGATCCCGATCAGGAAACCTCCCTGGAGATTTTGATGGGGCTCACCGATGCGGGCGCCGATCTGATCGAGCTGGGCATGCCGTTTTCCGATCCCATGGCCGACGGCCCGGCGATCCAGCTTTCCAGCCAGCGGGCGCTGGCCGCCGGCGCGTCCATGCAGACGACGCTGGCGCTGGTGCGCGAATTTAGGATTTCCGACGACGCCACGCCGATCATCCTTATGGGCTATTTCAATCCGATCTACATTTATGGCTCGGAGCGGTTCATCACCGATGCCGCCGAGGCTGGTGTCGATGGTTTGATCATCGTCGATCTGCCGCCCGAAGAAGACGAGTTGCTGGCGCCCTTGCAAGCCTCCGGCATCGATCTGATCTATCTGACGGCGCCGACCACCGATGATGCGCGCCTTCCGACGGTGGTTAAAAATGCCGGCGGCTTTGTCTATTACGTATCGATCACCGGCATCACCGGCACCAAATCGGCGTCGCAGAAAGACATCGCCGACGCCGTTGCAAGGCTGAAGCGGGCCACCGATCTGCCGATCGCCGTCGGCTTCGGCATCCGCAACGCCGATCAGGCCGCCGAGGTTGCGATGTGCGCCGATGCGGTTGTCGTCGGCTCGGCCCTGGTATCGGCGCTGGCCGACAATATCGGCGCCGGATGTGCCGATGCGGTGCATAAGCTGGTGCGCGAACTGGCCGCCGGCGTCGCCCGGGCGGCAATACAAAAATGAGCCAGGGGGGCGCAAGCTGCCTCGATCTGGCGGGCCGCCTCAATCGCCTGCACCCCAAAATCATCGATCTGTCCTTAAGCCGGATCGAGCGCTTGCTGGATCGCCTCGGCAATCCCGAACGCGCCGCCCCGCCGGTGGTCCATGTGGCCGGCACCAACGGCAAAGGCTCGGTCATCGCCTTTGCGCGCGCCATCGCCGAGGCCGCCGGGCAATCCGTGCACGCCTATACCTCGCCGCATCTGGTGCGCTTCAACGAGCGCATCGCAGTCGCCGGCCAGGAAATTGAAGACGCCGCGCTATTGGCTTTGATCGAGGAATGCGAGGACGCCAACGGCGAGGAAGCCATCACCTTTTTCGAAATAACCACGGCGGTTGCCTATCTCGCCTTCGCCCGAACCCCGGCCGATCTGTTGCTATTGGAAACCGGCCTCGGCGGGCGCTTGGATGCCACCAACGTCATCGCCCGCCCGGCGCTCACCGCGCTGACCCCCATTTCCATCGATCATGTGGGATTTTTGGGCGAAACTTTGCCCGAGATCGCCGCCGAAAAGGCCGGCATTCTAAAGGCCGATGTAGATTGCGTGATGGCCCGGCAAAACCCCGCCGCCGCCGGGATTATCCAGGCGCGGGCCGACGCGCTGGGCGCGCCGCTGATTGCCGAGGGCGATGGCTGGGCTTATCAAGCCACTTCTCATGGCTTCACCGTGACCACGGCTCAGCGCACAATGCAACTGCCGGCGCCGGGTCTTGCGGGCGCCCACCAGATCGCCAACGCCGCCCAGGCAATTGCCATCCTGGACCAGATGGACGCAGCCCTAATCCCTGAGGCCGCAATCGCCGAGGGTTTGAAATCCGTGCGCTGGCCGGCCCGGTTGCAGCAATTGTCCAGCGGCAAGCTGGCCGCGATGCTGCCCGATGGCTGGGAGTTATGGCTGGACGGTGGTCACAATGAGGCGGCGGGTTTGGTGCTGGCGGCCCAGGCGGCTGCGTGGAACGACAAGCCGCTCTATCTGATCGCCGGCATTCTCAATTCCAAGGACCCGTCCGGGTTTTTGGCCCCCCTGGCCAAGCATGCTGACAAGCTGTTTGCCGTCGCCATCCCCGGCGAGGAGGCCAGCCTCGGCGCAGAGGACGTGGCCAATTTGGCATCCGGGCTTGGCCTCGGCGCGCAAGCGATGAATTCGGTAGAGGCGGCCATTGCCGCGCTTAACGATGCTGCGCCGGGGCGCATATTGATATGCGGATCGCTCTATTTGGCCGGGCACGTGCTAGGCGGGCGCTAGGAAGCCGAGCTCCAGGAATTTCGGTAATCGGTGGGCGCGGAATGCGATCAGCGCGGCTTTGATGGCTTCGGTTTCGTTGCCTTCCTCGAAGATCATTTGCTGGCCGGCTTCGATCAGGCGCTGGAATATATGATCGGCGAGTTGGCTGGCCGGCGCCTCGGCGGCGCAAAGGGCAAACAGCGCATCCAGCATGGATATCTCAAAGCCGGCGCCGGCCGATGGCGACACGAACCCAAGGCTGGGTTGTTGCAGCAGCCTTTGTTTCAGCATGGCGAAATTAAAGCCCACCGGCAGCGTGAACTTGTCGGCGCCAAGGGCTGCCGCCGGGGCCGGGCTGGTGGCGGCGTTGAACGGCAATAGCTGTTCGCCGGCGCTCAAAAAGCGCAACGCGTCGATGATGATCTCGGGCCCATAGCCGCCGAAGCCGTCCAAATCGGCCATTTGCCCCGCCGTCTTGGCGCCTTGGCTCGCCGCGCCGATCACTTTTTCGAATATTTCGGCATCGAAGCTCAGATCAACCTCGCCGAAGCGGACCTGGCGCTGGAAGTTGCCGGCATCGCAAATGGTGCCGAAGGGTATCGCCGCCAGCTTGGCGCCCAGCGCCGCCTCGTCCAGCTCGGCGGCGTCTTTAACAAACACATCGCGGCGGTAATTCTGATTGCGGACCGCATCGCCGTGGGTCTCAAACTCGGTGCGGGAGCTGGATTTTCGCAAAAGATCGTGAAAGTCCGGGGGCACCGCGATATCGATGAAGTTGAGGTTCAGCACGGCGCTGCCCGAATAAGAAAGCCCGATATCATCCATTTCGGCGGCCACCTGATGGAAGTGGGAGGCGGCGATGGGGGGCGCAAACAGATCATGCGCCAGGCGGTCAATATCGGCGCCCATCATTTCGTCCAGATAAGCGCTTAAGGCCGGATTGTCCGCGAACAAGCCGGCCTGTTTGTCCCGCAGATGGGCCAGATAGTCCAAACCGGCCTGCGCCTTGGCGGTGTCATCGTGGCTCAATTGGGCGGTATGCTGGCGCGCCAGATCCCGCAAATTCGCCAGCGCCGCAAATCCCGGCAAGGCATGGTAGTTGACGAACAGGGCCCCGCCGGTGGCCAGATGCGCGCCGGTGAATTGCAACAAAGCGTCATGGATGGCCGCATCGGCCAGGGAATAAACATCGCTCAAGGCTATATAATCGAACGCGGTGAGCTCCGCGCCGGCCAGTTCCGCCAACTCCAGATGCAGAAACTGGGCGTTGCCGAGCGCTGCGTCCGCCGCCAGCGCCGCCGCGCTTTCGATGCAATCGGCGTTGCCGTCGATGCCGGTAAATTGGGCGTCCGGATACATGGCGGCAAGGCCGTTCAGGGTAACGCCGGTGCCGCAGCCGATCTGGCAATAGCGAAAGCCATCCGTCAGGTCCGGCGGTGCGTGCCCGCCCAAAAGACAAACATAGTTCAGGAAACTGGGATTAAGCTCTTTGGTAAAATCCCAGCTTTGATAGGCGTTGGTCATGGCTATGTCCGGGAAAGCGAAAACCCCGCCGGCGGGCGGGGTTTGATGATAATCGCTGGAACCGATAAGTCCAAATTCAAATGACGCTTTCGATCCATTCCTTCAATTTACTTTTCGGCAGCGCGCCGACTTTGGTGGAGGCCACTTCGCCGCCTTTGAACAGCATCAAGGTGGGAATGCCGCGCACGCCGTAGCTGGTGGGGGTCTGCGGATTGTCGTCGATATTGACCTTGGCGATGGTCAGTTTGTCGCCAAGTTCGCCTTCGATTTCTTCCAGCGCCGGGGCGATCTGCTTGCAGGGTCCACACCATTCGGCCCAAAAATCCACCAACACGTACTCGGCGGCGTCGAGCACGTCGGCTTGGAAGGAATCGTCGGATACTTGTTTGGGCATTATTCTTTCCTAATCAAATTGGGAACGCAGGGCGCGCCCCGGCGGTTGTTGAACAATGAATTTAATCTATGTTCGCCGCTCTTGGGCGTCAAGGTGTGGCCGCCTCCAAAACGCTCTCGGAGATTTCCATGAGCCGCGCTTGCACCGTCCAAAGCAAAACACAGCGCACCCGCCGGCCCGGATAAATCTCGCTCAAAGCGGTGCGGTATATGGCCATTTGCCGTATATAAATCTCCGGCACCTGGGCTTCGGTCTGGGGCGGCGGCCGGTTGGTCTTGAAGTCGATCACCCAAACCTCATTTTCTTTCACAAGTATGCGATCCAACTGGCCGGACACAATTTGATCACCGATTCGCCCGGTCAAGGGAACCTCGGCGCGGCTGCCCGGCCCGAACAATTCGGCAAATTCGGGATCGGCCAGAACCGCCAATGTTTCGCCGGCGATGGCCGCTTGCGCCGCCCCATCCAGCCCATGGACGTTGCGTGCAAGGTACGCTTTCGCCGCCGCCGGGCGCTGCGCCTCGTCCAGCTCGGGCAAGGATTGCAACAAAGCGTGCACCAGATTGCCTCTTAGGAACCGGGATCCGTCGGCGCCGTCCAGCGGCGATACGGCGGCCGGCTCGTCGCCATCGGGGCGCGACGGCACCAAAGTTGTCGGCGCATCGGGCTCCGGCGCCGGCGGCGCTAAGGCCCAGTCGGGCAGCGGCGCCAGAGGCTCGGATGGGATTTCAATTTCCGTCTCCACCGGGTCGGTCTGGCTGGATGTGAGGCGCAGCACGTCCGCCGACGCGGTCTCGCCATGGCTTTGCAAAAACGGATCGGTCACGGTTTCGGCGATATCTTCCAGCCCGCCCCGGATCAGGTGATACCAGCAATCCTCGGGCTCCGCGTTTTTGGTGCGCCAGCCGCAAACATAGAGCCGGTCCTCGGCCCGGGTCATGGCCACATATAAAAGCCGCCGGTATTCTTCGTCCCGGTGCGCCTTGAGCTTGTCCAGCTCGGCCTCGGACACGGGATCATAAAAGGCGCGCCGGGGCGGCCACAACAAGGCGTGGTCTTGTTTGTCTTCGCCCTCGGGCCACAACAGCCCCGCCGAGGTTTGCGGCACCTGCATGGTATCGGGCAGGAACACGATGGGCGCCTGCAGACCCTTGGCGCCGTGCACGGTCATCACCCGGACGGCATCGATATTGCCTTGTTCCAGATCGCGCTTGATCTCCACCTCGGATGAGGTCAGCCAGTGCAAAAAGGCTTCCAGGCTGGGCACGTGGCCGGCTTCGAATTGCAGGGCCAGATTGAGAAACTCGCCGATCGGGTCTTCCGCGTCGGGGCCGAGGCGGGCTAGAAATTTCTCCCGGCCGCGCATTTCGCCGCTCAATATTTCGCTGAAAAACTCGAACGGCTGGACGCGGTCGGCGCGCGCCGCCACATTGCTTAGATGGAGGAAGGCTTCGGTGTAGACCGCCTCGCCGCCTTGCGCCCGGCTGCGAAGCGCATCCCACAAGGTGCCTTTGCGGTCATAGGCAAGCTGAAAGAGATCGTCTTCGGTGAAACCCAATAGCGGGCTTTTGAGGACGCAGGCAAGGTTCAGATCGTCTTCGGGCAGCAACGCGACGCGCGCCATGGCCATCAAATCCATGACCGCGATCTGTTCGGTCAGGACCATGCGGTCGACGCCGGCGACGCCGACGCTGGCTTCTTTCAGGGCGCGCACCAGATCATCGACAAAGCCGGTGCGGCGGCGCACCAGAACCATGATATCGCCGGCCCGGATCGGCCGCCCATGGGCTTCGAGCAGCTCGCCGTCGCCCAGCATCTTGGCGATGCGCGCCGCCAGCAGGCGCGCCAGCCGGGTTTCGGGCACGTCGCCTTGCACCCGTTCCACCGGCGGCTTCCAAGGCGGCGGATCATCGCTATCCAGGGGCTCCACCGGCTGCCACAGCTCGACCAGTCCGCCGGCGCCGGCCCGGGATGCCCGGTGCTGGATGGGGTTGCCGTCAAGGGCGACGCCTTGGCGCGCCGTATCCCGGCCGAAGGTCGCATCGACGGCGCGCAAGACAGCGGGCGCGGACCGAAAAGACATATTGAGGTCCACATCCCGCCAGGTTTCTTGCGCCGCCGGCACCTGGGCGCCGAAATGCTCGCGCATCGCCTGGAAGGCTCTGGGATCGGCGCCCTGGAATGAATAGATGGATTGTTTGACGTCGCCCACCGCGAACACGGTGCGCCGGGTCTGGTGGGTGCCGGCGCCGGCGAAATATTCGTTGGCGATGGCCTCGACGATGCGCCATTGATCGGGGTTGGTATCCTGGGCCTCGTCGATCAGGATGTGATCGATGCCGCCATCCAGCTTATAGAGGACCCAGGAGGCAACGCCGGGGCTCTGCAACAATTGCCCGGCCTCGGCGATCAGATCGTCATAATCCAAGAGCCCGCGGCGCGCCTTACGGCGTTGATAGCCGGCCACCAGCGCGGCGCCGATGCGCAACATGGCTTCGGTGCATTCGGCCACCGTGGCCGCCTGCATTCGCTGATAGCAGCGCTGAATGCGCGCCGCTTCCTCGGCCAGGATGGCATCGACGCCGGGGGATTTTTTGGCGGCCGGCTTGGTGATCAGGGTCTTGCGGATAGCAACGTCGCCCTTGAAACGCTCGCCGGTGAGATAGGCATTGGCATAGGGCTCAAACGCGTCCAGACCACGGCTTTCCAGGGCCAGCCAGTTGCCGATGGTGGTGGCGCGCTCCTGATCGGTTTTGGAGCCGTCTGCCAGCGCATCCAGGGCCAGGCGCAACCCCATCTGATCGAAGGCATCATCGCGGGAGGCGGCCTCGGCGAGGGACGCACGTGTATCGTTCGGGCCGACGCCCAGCAATGCCTGTACCCGCGCAATTAATGGCGCGATGCCGCCGGCGCCGTCGAGCAAGCGGCCAAGGCGGCCCCGGGCGCTGGCCAGATTAGCCAGCAATCCGGTGAACCGGTCGGCATCGCCGATATGCAGGGTCAGATCGGCGAGCGCCTTGGCGATGGGCGCGGCCGCATCGCTCCTGGCCAGGCGCAACAGATCGTCTTCCGCGTCGAGCAGCATTTCGGCGGCGTCGCGCTCATCCAGAAGGGCGAAGTGGGGCGCAATGTTGGCCTCCAGGGGAAAGCGGCGCAGCAAGGACTGGCAGAAGGCGTGCGAGGTCTGGATGTTCATGCCGCCCGGCGTATCCAGCACCAAGGCAAACAGATGCCGGGCCCGGTCCATCTGCCGGGGCGTCGGTTCGGCGCCCAGCAAATCTTCAAGCTCCTCGGTTAGCGCCGCGTCATCATCCATGGCCCAGCGGCCGAGCCGGTCGGCGATGCGGGTTTCCATTTCCGCCGCCGCCGCCCTTGTGAAGGTGATGCAGAGAATTTTCTGCGGCTCCAATTCGGGCGCCGTTACCAGCAATCCCAGCACCCGGTCGGTCAGCACCTTGGTCTTGCCGGTGCCCGCCGACGCCGACACCCAGACAGAGGCCTCCGGATCGGCGGCCAGCCGCTGCTGGGCATTGGGATCATCTGAGATGTGCGGATCCAAGCTCATGCGTCCTCGCCGCCATCCGCCATCCATTCCTTGATGCGGGCGAGATGTTCATAGGCGCTGTAGCGGGGCGCTTGGGCCGGGCGCGGGCGCGCTTCATAGGGCGTGGCCGGATCATCGAACCGGGCGATCAGTTCCAGCAAACCTGCATGCGCCTCGCCCGCTAGCTCGCCCGCATCGCCGCCGGTGCCGCGCACCTGGCCGGCCGGCTCGGACCCGGACAATCGCCAGTAATCCAGCGCGGTTACATCGCCCGCGTCGATGCCGTCAAAGCCGCCGGCCACGGCGATAGCGGCCTCCAAGGGAAGCTGCGGCGAAAATCCGGCGGCGACTTCTTTGGCCGACGGCACCGCGCCGGTCTTGTAGTCGCCGATGCCGATGCTGCCGTCCGATAAAATTTCGATGCGGTCGGCGATGGCGGTCAGGGTGAAGGCGCCGCCGGGCGCTTCCAATATGAGCGTGCCCTTGGTTTCCGAATGGATGCGTGCGATGCCGGTCCGCCGCGCTGCCTCGGTCTCCACGAACCAGGCGGCGATGCGTTCGAACTTGGGCCACCAGAAGGCCCAAATCCCCGGCTGCGCCAGCATGCGGCCAAATTCCTGGCGGCCCATTTCCAGCAATTCGTCCAAGGCATTGGCCGCCAATTGTTTTGGATGGGCGGCGGTGAACTTGTCCAGAATACCGTGGATGATGGTGCCGTAATCGGCCCGGTCCGGGGCTGCGTCCAGCTCCGGCAGTTCCCGGAGGCGCAGAATATGGCGCGCATAAATGGCGTAGGGATCGCGCATCCAGGTTTCCACCTGGGTCACCGAAAGCCGGCGCGGCCTGGCTGCCAATGGCGGACAGTACGATGCCGGGTCGATGCGGGGGGTTTGGCTGGCCGGCGCATCCAACAATCCCTGCCAGTGCAGCCATTGATCGGACGGGAAAAGATAATCGCCGGCGCCGGCGCCGGTGAGGATGGTATCCAACTTGTTGAGCCAGCGCGACGGCACCGTCGGCACCCCATCGACCCGGAGCGCCCGGGTCATCACCACCTCGGGCGCGGAAAAGGCCTGCGCGAAATCATGGGCGGCGAGACCGATGCGCCGTTCCGGCGGCGCCAGGCCGAACTGGCGGCGCATGGGCCGGCTCATCCACGGATCGGCGCCCACATCCATCGGCCAGGTGCCCTCGTTCAGCCCGCCGAGGATCAGCAAATCGGTGTGCTGCAGGCGGGCTTCCAACAGGCCCCAAATAAACAGTCTGACGTGGCTGCCGAAGCGCGGGCGGACGGCGCGCCCGTTCATGAGCGCCTGCAACAGGCCCGCATAGCTGGCGCCATCGATGGGCCCCAACGCATCGGCGGCCTGCAACAACTCGTCGATAAAGGAGGCGGCGGCTTCGCCGGCTTCGCCTGACCACAAGCGGTCCGGACCGGAGTTGCTGTCCGATGCGGCCACCAATTCGGCAAAGGCGGCGTGGGCCTGGGCGATATCGCCAAGATCGGCGGGCGCACCATTTAGGATTTCGGCAAACGGTTGGGCGGCCGCATCCAGGGTTTGCAACAGTTGGATCAGTTCGCTTCGTTTTGTTTTCTCATCCCTTTCCAGGCGCAGGATTAAATCGGCCAGGCCCGGCTCCGGCCTCGGCCCCCTTAAGACGGCCATTTCGAGGGCGCGGATTTCCCGGCGCAAGGTGGCGGGCGCCCGCCCCAAGGCCGCCAAGGGGTGTTTGCCGAGGGACAATAGACCCACCGGCGTGAAGCCGCCGGCCACCAGCTCGGCGGTCAAATTCAGGAACGCGCCGGCGGGCGAATGGGCCAGCGGCAGGCCGGCGGAATCATCTACCTCGATATGCCAGCGCTTCAACTCGGCGGCCACCCGCCGCGCCAGACGCCGGTCGGGGGTCACCAGGGCGGCGGTGCGCGCCGGTGTCTCCAACGCTTCGCGCATCATCAGGGCAATGAGGCGCGCCTCATCCTCGGTGCCCGGACAATCGATGCGCTTGAGGCCGGCAAGGGTCTCCTCGCCCGGTGCTGGCAAGCGCCGCCACTGGCTGGTTTCCCGGGCCGGGCGCATCACCTCGGCAATCAGGCGGGCGCGCCCGTTGTGGGTTTCGATTTCCAATTCGGCGGGCCAGACCGGCACATCGCCCGGCGCCACGCTCAAACCATCCAGCAAGGCCATCATGCCGAACTGCGGGTGGTGGGGCGCATCGGCGACACTGGCCGGGTCCAGCTGAGTATCCAGGCCGGGCAGCACCAGGGCGCCCGCCGGTAATTCGGCGATGACGCGCAAAAGTTCCGCCGTCGCCGGAATCGAGCCGGTGGAACCGGCGGCGATCACCGGCTGGGTGGGCGGATGGCGGCGCCAGTGGGCGGCCTGGGCTTCAAGAATTTGGTTGCGGCGCTGCGCCGGATCGATGGCGTCTTTATCGGCCAGGATGCCGGGCCAATGCTGGGTCAGGATGGTGAGGAATTCGAGGGTGATCTGCCAATGCTCGGCATAGTCATCGCTTACCAGCCCGGCCAGCCCGTCGAAGCTTACCCGTTCGGTCTGCACCTGATCCAGAAAATGCGCCAGTTCGGCAGCCAGGGCCGAGGCCTGCTCGAGAGAGATATCGCCGTCATGCTGTTTCAATACCTGTTTGGTCAGCGCCAGGCGGCGCTGCATGGCGGGGATCGCCGGCGCAACGTCAAAGTGGGCCCCCGCCGGCAAATCCTCGGCGCTGACGATGGCCAGCGCGTCCTCGTCGATATCGCCGAGGGGCATCATGCGCGGCAACAAAAGCGGTTTGCCGCCCGATTGACGCAAGAACGCTTCGCGCAACGAGCGCAGCGCCCGCCGGGTCGGCAGCAACACGGTGGTGTCGGCTAATTCCGCGCCGCCGTCGCCACGGCTGCGCGTCAGCAGGCCGGCGGCCAGGGCGTCCACGAACGGCTGGCCGGCGGGGATCGTAAATACGTTCGGGCCCGGTTGCGTCTCGCTCATGGCCTAAGCCTCAACGCCGGCGGCGGCCGGCAAATTTCTGGTTCAAATATTCCTCGGCCTGGCTGAGCCCGTCCGGGGTGCCGATGTGAAACCATTCGCCGTCATTGACGATGCCGAACAATCTCCCGGCCAGGATGGCGCGGTCATAGAGCGCGTTCAAGGAGAATACGCGTCCCGGCGGATTTTCCAAAAGCCTGGGATGCAGGATTTGCAGCCCGCAAAAAAGATAGGGCGACACTTCGCGCTCCGGGCGCCGTTCCAGCTTGCCTAAGCTATCGATAAGAAAATCGCCGCGCCCCACATAGCCGTAGGCTTCGACGGTGGAATGCAGCATCAGGAGCGCATCCATGGAGGCGCTGCGCCACGCATCGCCAAGCCGGTGCAGCGCCCGCCCCGGCCCGTCCAGGAGCAGCATATCCGCATTAACCGCGATAAACGGATCGGGCCCCAGATGGGCAAGCGCCGCCGCCACGCCGCCGCCGGTATCGAGCAGCAATTCGCTTTCCTCGGAGATGATAATCTCCAGATCATCCCGGCTCTTTAGATGGTGCGTAATCTGTTCGCCCAGATAGTGGACATTGACCACCGCCTTTTCGACGCCGGCGGCGCAAAGCCGGTCGAGGCAGTGATCGAGCAAAGTGCGCCCGGCCACTTCGATCAGCGGCTTCGGCGTCTGTTCGGTGAGCGGGCGCATGCGAAGGCCGAGCCCGGCGGCCAGCACCATGGCGGTTTTCGGCCTGAACCCCGGCTCTGGCCCTGCCGCCATTAAACGTTCAGCCCTTGGATCGCGGAGCGCCGTTTCTCCTCCGGCACATGCCTGTCCAGCCAGGTCTTGAGGGGCGCCAGCAAGGGGTGCCGGCAGGCGCGGTCCAAGAGCGCCCAGACCCTTGGGATATGGACCAGATAGTCATATTTGTTGTCGCGCTCGGCCAGGCGGGTGAAGATACCGATGACCTTGCAATGGCGCTGCGCGGCCAGCACCGTGTAGGCGGTCTGAAACGCGCCCCAATCGATGGCCGGGAAGGCGGCCCGGTATTGATCCAGCAAATGCGCCGCCAGCCCGCCGCGCAAATCCCGGCGCGCATCTTCCAACAGCGACATCAAATCATAGACCTGCGAGCCGAGCACCGCGTCCTGATAATCCAGCAATCCGCAGGCGGCGATCCCGGACCGGTCCGGCAGCCACATAAGATTGTCGGCGTGATAGTCGCGCAAAACCAGCGTCGGCGCGCCCCGGTTTACGTGGGATAAAAGAGACCGCCAGATGTCTTCAAATTCATGGCGGAAGATGGGATCGGTGGGGATGCCGATCAACTTGGGCATATACCAATCAACCAAAAGGTTGGCCTCGTCCATCAGCATCTGGTCGGAATAACGGACGACGCTGGACGGCAGATGCATGGCGTCCTGGCGGCCATGCAGGTTGATCAAAAGATCGACGGCGCGGCTGTACAGCTCCACATCGTCGGCGCCGCCAGCCAGCGCGTTGGTGTAGGTGGCATCGCCCAAATCTTCGAGCAGCAGGAACCCGGACAGCGGGCTCTCGGCCAGAATTTCCGGCGCCGAATAGCCCATGCCGCGCAAATGATGGGTGAGGTGGACAAATGGCCCGACGTCTTCGGAAGGCGGCGGCGCGTCCATCAGCACGGCGGTACGTCCATCCAGGCTGACCCGTTCGTAGCGCCGGTGCGAGGCATCGCCGGCGAGCGGTTTGCGCAGCGCGCCGAACCAGCCCACATCGGCCAGGAAATCATCGATTTGGCGGCCGCGCTCAGACATGGGCTTGGAGCCGTTCGATGCGCCCCGCCCAGGCGTCCGGCGCATCCAGATGCAGCAATCGGGCGTCTTCGGACGCACCAAATTCGAAGGCGATCGCCAATCGCCGGGGCGGCAAATAGGCGCCCAGCCTTGCCGGCCATTCGATTAGCGAAATGCCGTCATGGAAGGCGCCGTCTATATCCAGCTCGAAGGCGTCTTCGGGCTTTTCCAGGCGGTAGAGATCGAAATGAAACACATTGGCTGGCGATAATTCATACATCTGCACCAGGGTGAAGGTCGGGCTCGGCACGTCGCCGGAACCGCCGAGGGCATAGATGAAGGCGCGCGCAAACACCGACTTGCCGCTGCCCAGATCACCGGCCAGGGCGATGACGTCGCCGGGGCCCGCAAGCCCGGCGATGGCGGCGGCGATGGCCGCTGTGCGGCTTTCGTTTTCAGCTTCAAGGGTACGGCTGTGGCTGTCGGTCATGTTGCGTCACTATGTATCGCCCGGCGTTCCATAACGAAAGCGAATATCATGGCATTAGTCCCCGGTTTCAGGGGTAGCGGGCAGCCGGCAGGTTACTTTGGTGCCGCGGCTGGGCGCCGACGATATTTTCATCTCGCCGCCCTGCAGACGGACAAAGGCGTCTACCAATGTCAGGCCCAGACCGGCGCCGGGCTCCGGTGCGTCGCCGCGCTCGAACGGTTGCCGCATGCGTTCGATGTCGCGCCGCTTCATGCCGGCGCCGGTGTCGATGACCTGAATCTCGAACCAGCCTTTTTTTTGCGATGCCGCCAGCAAGACCTGACCGCCATTGCCGGTATGGGTTACCGCGTTGCCGAGCAGATGCGACACGCTGTGGCGAAGTTTTTTGGCGTCGGCCTCGAGCCAGCCGATATCCGGCGAACAATCAAACTCGAGGGTGATTTTTTTGGCCCGCGCCCGCTCAATCACCATATTGAAAGCCTCGGCGAGGGCGGCGTGCAAATCGATGGTCTCGGATTCGAGGTCCTTCTCCAGTCCGGTCTCCATGCTGGCCAAATCGAGCACCGCGTCGAACATGGCCGCCAGGGCATCCGACTGGCTGGCGATCCCGGCGGCGTACTCGGCCTGGCGCTTGTTCAGCGCGCCGACATGGCCGCCGGCCAGCAACGCGGCAAAGCCGGAGATCGCGGTCAGGGGATTCCGCACTTGATGCGACAGGGTGGCCAGAAAATCCGATTTCATCCGGTTGGCGTCCTGCATGGCTTCGGCGCGCCCGCGAAGCGCGTCTTCCAGCCCGGCGCTCGCGGTGACGTCGGTGTAGGAGATGAGGGCCGCGCCGTCGGGCAGCGGGATGTGGGCCGCGTCCAACACCAGCCCGTCGGTGCGCGCCAGGCGGCTTAAGCCAGCCTGGCGGCCAAGCAGGCGGGCGATAAGTTTCCCGCGCAATCCGGGCCAATCCTCATCGGGGCTAAGATAGGCGCGGCTGGCATCGAGAAATTCGCCGAGGCCGGGCTCGCTTTTGGGTAAGTCCCAAAGTGCCCGGAAGGCCGCATTGCAAAGCCGCTGGCGGCCATCGGCGCCATAGACGGCGATACCGGCGGCGATATGATCCAGGGTCTGGCGCTGCACGGCGGCGCTTTCGTTGCGCGCCCGCTCGGCCTCCAGGCGCGGCGAAAGATCCTCGAACGACAGCATGAAGCCGCCGGCAAGCGGCGCCGCAACTTGCCGCAGCACGGTCCCGTCGGGCAGATATAGCTGATCGCTTGCGGGTTTCTCGAGGCCTTTTAGCCGCGCCGCCTCGGCTCCCCGGTAGGATTTGAAATCGTTGATTTCCGGCCAGCGCCTGGCTTCGCGCAGCCGGTTCAGGATTTCGCCGTGGCCGGGGTGCCCATGCAGCCATTTGGGATCGAGGCGGAACAGGTCCGCATAGGTTTTATTGAACAGGCGCAGGCGGCCATCTTCGCCGAACACGGCGACGGCAATGGGCAGGGCTTCGATGAGCGCGTCATCGGTCCCGATCTTATCCAGAACAACCACGCTTCATGTTTAAGCGCGGTTCGCGATTTAGGGCAAGTTTTGAGGTTAACCTCAGCCCCGTCCTGCTTCATCCTGAGGAAGGCCGAAGGCCTGTCTCGAAGGATCAGTACCCGTCATGATCGCGCGCCCTAAAAGTAAACTGTCACCGATTTAAAAAGGTGACAGTTTACTTTTTAATAGGCAGTCACAATCGCGCCTCGCCCGTTAATACCGGGTCTAA
>CAUZTZ010000044.1:0-17764 GCA_963582805.1 Alphaproteobacteria bacterium | reverse complement strand
GATGATGATCGGCAGGCCGGTTTGCCGCGCCGCTGCAATATGAACGCGGAAATTGGCCTCCTGGATATCCCGGGGGCTCTTGTCGTAATAGAAATCGAGGCCGGTTTCGCCGATGCCGATGACCTTGGGGTGCTGGGCGAGGTCGAGCAGCTGATTGAGGGTCACCGGCTCTGCCCGGCCCGCATCGTGTGGATGCACGCCGACCGAGCAGAATATGTTGTCATGGGCTTCCGCCATGGCGCGGATGGCATCGAACTCGTCGATGTAGGAACAGATACACACCATGTGCGAGACGCCAGCCGCGGCGGCCCGTTCCAGGACGCCGGGCAAATCCTCGACCAGTTCGGGAAAATTCAAATGGCAATGGCTGTCGACGATCATGGCTGAAACTTATCCGATGGGTGCTTTTTATCAATGCCGGCAAACGTTAGTGTGCCAATCGTCAACAATTCTCTAATTCAGGAACCACACGCCATGCCCAAAGTTGCCGCCACGCTCCCTTATTTCGATTTTTTTCCGGAATTGAAGGCCGAGTTTGAAGCCACTTACCCGGGCACCAAGTTTGCAGAGCCCGGCCCCATGATGCAGGGCGACGCGCTGGTGGAATTTCTGGAGGGCGCGGAAGTGGCGGTCATCGGCCTCAACCGCTTTACCGACGAAGTGTGCGCCGCCCTGCCCGATCTGAAAATCGTTTCGCTCTGCTCGGCCGGCGTCGATCACATCGATCCCGCGATCTTGAACAAATACGGCATCAAGATGTGGTGGACGGCGGGCATCAACAAAATCTCGGTGTCCGAGCTGGCGGTCTGCTACATGGTGTTCATTATCCGCCGGGTGCATTTCTTTGCGTCCGTGCTGAAGGCCAACCAATGGCAAGGCCCCATGGGTTTCGGCGGCGATTTGCGCGGCCGCACCGTTGGCATCCACGGGGTTGGCAATATCGGCAAGGAAGTGGTCAAGTTATTGCAGCCTTACGGCGTCCAAATCCTCGCCTGCGACCGCGAGGATTATTCCGATTTCTACGCCCAGTTCGACAATGTGGAGAAGGTCGAGCCCGACGAATTGTGGGCGCGCTCCGACGTGCTGACCATTCATTTGTCGAAAAACTCATCGACCATCGGCATGTATACCGCCGAAGTGCTGGGCAAGATGAAGCCGGGCGCGATCCTGATCAACGCCGCCAGAGGCAATCTGGTGGACGAGGACGCCCTTGCGGAGCGGCTCAAAAGCGGCCATATCGCCGGCGCCGGGTTCGATGTGTTCGCGGTCGAGCCGGCCAACGATAATCCGCTGATCGGCCTCGATAATTTTTTCGCATCCCCCCATATCGGCGCCACCACGGTGGAATCCTGGGCCGCCATGCTGGCCTCGGGCATCCACGGCATCAAAAACGCGTACGATCCGGAGCCGGGCGTCTTTCCGTTCGATTAATCAGCCGATATTGGAATCGACGCCCAGTTCGGCGGCCAAATCGGTGAGCCGCTTCCAAGTGGCGTCTTCTATGGAAATGCCCCCTGCCCGGCGCTCGGCCTCGCGGATTTTCTCGATCTCGCCGGGGTAAAGCACGCCCGATGAGCCTTCCATGGGCGGCGTTTCGTTCAGATATTGGGCAAAATCGGCGACCTCGTTCTTGAAATCGGCGAGCGGGCGAAAGGCTTCGACGTTGAAGACGGCCAGGAAGCAGCCGTCATTGTGGCGGCCCGTGGGCTCGACGCCAAAGCCGAGCCCGGTCAGCAGCCCGCACAAAATCTCCACCATGGCGCCGAGGCCGGTGCCCTTATAGCCTTCCGCCCCGCCCAGCGGCAGCAGCGCGCCGCCTTTCAGCTTGGTTGGGTCTGTTGTGTGATTGCCGTCCGCGTCGATCACCCAGCCTTCTGGAATCTGCTCGCCCCGGGCCGCCGCCACGGCCACCTTGCCGTTGGAAACGCTGGAGGTGGCCATGTCCAGATAGAGCGGGCTTTCCAGGTTGGACGGCACGGCGATGGAAATGGGGTTGGTTCCGAGACGCGCTTCACGCCCGCCATAGGGGGCGACGATTTTGGGCGAACGACCGCTGTCGGCGGTGATCAGCCCGATCATGCCTTCCTCGATGGCCATCAGCGGATATGTGGCAAGCCGCCCGATATGGCTTTGCCGGAATACGGTGGCGGCGGCGACGTTGGCAGTTTTGGCTTTTTCGATGGTGTAGGCCATGGCCCGCTCGGTCACCACGAAGCCGAAGCCCCAATTGCCGTCGATCACCGTCGTCGTCGGGCTTTCCTGGACGATATCCCAGGACGCGCCGGGCATGATATGGCCCACCTTAATGCGCTGCACATAGGAGAGAATGAGCATAATGCCGTGGGAATCGTGGCCCACCAGATTGGCGTTCACACAATATTTGGCGACCGTTTCAGCCTCGGAATCGGACGCGCCGGCGGCGAGCAGCAGTTTGGCGCCGAAATCTTTAAGCGTGTCCGCTGAAAATGATGGCATGCGTTCCCCCTGATTTTTATTGACCAGAGGGAAGTTTAGCGGCGCCGGTGCCGAGCGACAAACGGAGCGTAATATTATCGCGCGCGATATTTATGCGGCGACTTCAATGGCTTCGATATCCACCTTTTTTGCGGCGTGCCAGAGATCGTAATTGCGTTGCAAATTGAGCCATGGGATCGGGCCGTTGCCGCAAGCGCGCCCAATACGAAGGGCCATTTCCGGGCTGACCGGAGACGGATCGGCTGCACGGATGATTTTGTTCAGCAATTGCCTTGAGACACCGATATGGCGCGCAAACGCGGCCGGTTTAAGCCCAAGCGCCGGAAGCACGTCATGGCGCAAAATTGCGCCGGGATGGGACGGCGAGTGAAATTTGTCTTTCCATATTTCCATGGTGACAGTTCTTCTGTTCGGCTCGGACCAAATTGCAATGAATGCAGCCAATTACTTGTCTCAGCTATCTTGAAATATCGGCTCGTGAAAGTCACTCTCTCTGGAACCACATTTCAATGGGGAGCAAAGCCATGACCATCTCGAAACAACGGACTAAGCGTGACGATCAGCAATGGATGCTGGATCTGGCGCTCAATATGCGCGGCCGCGTGCAGAATTTTGAGCGCGACGATCAGGAGACGCCGACCCGGGCGCACAATTATCGCATGCTGCCCAAACAATGGCGCCTCCAAGGTGAGCATGACGAGCGGCTTGGCCGCCAGGCCCAGGCCCAGGGTTTCGATGCCACCGCCTCGGCCCATTACGACCACGCCATCGAAGCCTACCGCATGGGCCAGCATCCGATTTTTTATGACGACAACCCGGTCAAGATCGATCTCTATAACCGCTTGTCCGATGTGGTCGACCGACGCGCCGAAGTGGCCCCCTACCCGGTGGAGCGCGTCGAAGTGCCCTTCGATGACGGCAAGACCATATCCTGCCTGTTGCATCTGTTGCCGGGAAGACCGAAAGCGCCTTGCGTGATTTACGTGCCCGGCATGGACCAGACCAAGGAGGCGTTCCCCAAGGTCGCCGGCAATCCATTTATTGCGCGCGGCATGCATATCCTCGCCATGGATGGCCCCGGTCAGGGCAATTCCAACATGCAGAAAATCCGCGCCGTCGGTGACAATTACGAACGCGCCGGCGCCGCCGTGATCTCGTATTTGGAGGGCCGCGAAGAGGTGATGTCCAACAAGATCGGCATCTATGGCGTCTCCATGGGCAGCTATTGGTCGTTGCGTCTGGCCAGCTACGATCACCGCCCGGCGGCGCTGGCCTCCGGCGTTGCCTGCTTCAATCCCAACAACACCATCTTCACCCAATCCAGCCCGCGCTTTAAACAGCAATTCATGTATATGGCCGGCATGGACGATGAAGACGAATTTGATGCCATGGCCGAGCAAATGACGGTGAAGGGGTACGCCGACAAGGTGCAATGCCCGACCCTTCTGGTGACCGGTGAGTTCGATCCCCTCTGCCCGTTGGAGGACGCCATTGAAGTTTATGGCGACCTGACCGCGCGCAAAGAAATGTGGGTGGTCGAGGATCAGTTCCACCCCCTTTGGGGTATTCCCAATCTGGGCAAGCTTGATTGTCATCACTATATCGCCGATTGGCTGGCGCGCGCGTTGCTTCAGGATAAGACCAATGACGGGCGCATCGCTTATGTGGCCAACAAGGGCGACGGTCCATTCGGTGATTGCGAATGGACCCCGCCCGTGGGGCCGGGCGAGGCGTATTTTTAGGAGTTGGGCCCAGTGTAACGGCAATGCGCCCTTGTTAAATCCCTCGCTGCTGCTTTACCGGAGCCCGCTGAGCCTTGATAATTGGGGTTCATGGTAAGGGGCGCCATCTTGGCCGGTGAAAGCGAAACAGAAACAACGCAACTGAAACAATCGCCCATCAAGGGCATTCTGTGGATGGCGATTGCCGCCATATTTTTCTCGATCTCGGTGGGGCTGGTCCGGCAAATCTCGGAAACCATCGACGCCTTTGAGCAAACCTTTTGGCGCCAGGTAATCGGCACCATCATTTTGTTGCCCTACGCCTGGCGGCTTGGTCTCAAGGGTTTGAAGACACGCCAGCTCGGGACCAACCTGATCCGTAATACCGCCGGTTATATCGGTATCTCCTTCTCGTTCTTATCGATCACCTTGATACCCATGGCCGACACCGTGGCGCTGCAACTCACGCTGCCCCTCTTCACTATGGTATTTGCCATCATAATTTTGGGCGAGCGGGTTGGCCGCCACCGGGTGGCGGCGACGTTGATCGGCATCGCCGGCGCCCTGGTGATTCTCAGGCCCGGCTTCGTTGAGATCAGTCTCGGCATTGTGGTCGCGTTGTTGGCGTCGGCCAGCTTCGGCATCTCCGATACCTTGGTGCGCCGTCTGTCACGGACTGACACCACGACACTAATTGTCTTTTACGGATTTGCCTTGCAAATACCCATCGCCGCCGTTGTCGCGGCCTTTAACTGGGTCACGCCGAGCCTTGCCGACTGGCCTTGGCTGATCGCCCTTGGCCTCGTATCTTTCGCCGCGCAATGGTCCCTGGCGCATTCCTTCGTTCTGGCCGAGGCCAGTCTGGTTTCGCCGGTTTTGTTTATCCGCCTACCCATGGTGGCCGCCATCGGCTTCTTTTTCTTTGCCCAGGTGCCCGATATCTGGACCGGTGTCGGCGCCGTGATCATCTTCGCCGCTACCTATTACTCGGCCCGCCGCGAAGCCAAAATCCATCGCGCTAATTCGGCGGGTTAGCCGAAATTTGGGGAGTGACTAAACATGGACAAATTGATCGGCCAGCCGCTCAGGCGCGTGGAAGACCATCGCCTGTTGACCGGCGGCGGCAATTTCGCCGATGACATCAATCGGGATGGCCAGGTCTATGCCTGTTTCGCCCGCTCTGCCCATGCCCACGCGGATATCACCAAGCTGGATTTGGCCAGAGCCGCGGCAGCGCCGGACGTGCTTCTGGTGCTGAGCGGCGCGGATTATGCCGCCGATGGGCTCGGCGCGCTCCTCCACAATGTGAACGGCCCCGATCATCTGGATATCACCAAGCCGGGTTTCACGGCAGACGAAGTCCTCCTGGATCCGATCCCGGAACATTTCCCGATCGCCAAAGACAAGGTCCGTCATGTGGGCGAGATCGTCGCCATGGTAGTGGCCGGGACGCCGGAAGCCGCCGCCGACGCCGCCGATCTGCTGGAAATCGATTATGCGCCCCTGCCCGCGGTTACCGATGCGCGCGCCGCGCTTCAAGATGGCGCGCCACAAACCTGGCCCGGCGGCAATCTTGTCCTCCGTGCCGACAAGGGCGATGACGCCGCCGTCAATGACGCCATTGCCGGCGCCGCCCATGTGATCGAGCTGGGTAGCCTCAACCAGCGCATTCATGGAACGCCCGTGGAGCCGCGCGCCGCCATCGGTGAATTCGATGCGGCCTCTGGCCGCTTTACCCTTTATGCGCCAAGCCAGGGGGTGCACCGCCATCAGATGGCGTTTATGCAGGTGTTCGGGGTGGAAAAGGAAAGCGTGCGCATCGTCACCGGCGATGTGGGCGGCGGCTTTGGCGTTCGCACCCCCACCTATCCGGAATATGCGTTGATCGCGTGGGGCGCCAAGCGCCTCGGCCGCGCCGTCAAATGGAACGCAAGCCGCCAGGAGATGTTCCTCAGTGATTTTCAGGCGCGCGATGTTTTTGTGCAGGGCCGATGCGGCTTCGACGGCGACGGGCATATTCTGGCCGTCGATCTGGATTACATCGGCAATCTTGGGGCCTATCCGGCGTCGTTCGCGGTGTTTGCGAATATCCTGCGCATGGCAGGTGGTGTCTATGATATTCCGGTGGCCCATGTGGCGGTGCGCGGCGTCTTCACCAACACCGTGCCGATGACCGTGCTGCGCGGTGCCGGGCGCCCCGAATCCACCTTTATTGTCGAGCGTATGCTCGATCTGGCGGCCAAGGAAATGGGCCTGGAACGGGACGAATTGCGCCGCCGCAACCTGATCCCGCCCGATGCCCTGCCCTACCAGTCCCATCTCGGTCATGTCTATGAGACCGGCACCTTCGCCGCCAACATGGCGCGCCTCCAAGACATGCTGGACTGGGACGGATTTTCGGCGCGGGCCATCGCCGCCAAGGCGCGCGGGCGTCTGGCCGGCATCGGCATCGCCAACTATCTGGAATCACCCACCGGCGCGCCCCACGAACGCGGCGAGATCGCCGTCAATGGCAATGGCCAAATCGATGCGACGCTGGGCACCCAGGATTCCGGCCAGGGCCATGGCACGGCTTTCGCCCAGGTGGTCGCCGATATGCTGGAGGTGCCGTTCGGTGCCGTGGCCATCCGTTTCGGCGATACCGATATTATCGCCAGCGGCGGCGGCACCCATTCGGACCGCTCGCTGCGCCTCGGCGGCACCGCTTTGGTGCGCGCGTCCGCAGACATCATCGCCGAAGGCCGCCGCCGCGCCGCCGAGATATTGGAGGCGGCCGAAGAAGACGTAAGCTATGGGGAGGGCCGCTTCACCATCACCGGCACCGACCGCGCCATTGGCCTGTTCGAGATTGCCGCCAATGCGCCCCTCGCCGCCACCGCGATCATCAACGAGCGGCTGCACGCCAACCCCAATGGCGCCGGCGGTTGTGAAGTGGAAATCGATCCCGATACCGGCGCGGTCGAAATTATCCGTTACGCTTGCGTCGATGACGTCGGGCGTATCGTCAATCCGATGATCGTTGCCGGTCAGGTGCATGGGGGTATCGCCCTCGGCCTCGGCCAGGCCTTGATCGAACAGATCGTCTATGACCGGAACGGTCAATTGCTGACTGGCTCATTCCTGGACTATGCCGTGCCCCGGGCCGGCGACTTGCCCGCCTTCCATACCGCCACCAACGAGCAGCCGGCGCCCAGTAATCCCTTGGGCGTCAAGGGCGCCGGCGAATGCGGAACAACGCCGTCGAGCGCCGCCGTAATCAGCGCCATCGCCGATGCATTGGCTGAGTTCGGCGTCCAGCATTTGGAGATGCCGGCGACGCCGGAACGGATTTGGCGGCTGATCCGAAACGGGCGCGTCTAAAAGATCTGGAAGCCCCGGAATACCAAAATCGTGGCGGTGACAAGAAGCATGCCGACCACCAGCCGGTCGAAGTTCTTGGCGTTGAAATAGCGGGCGGCGCGGATGCCGATGGGCAGCGCGATGGCCATGGGGATGACCGCCAACGCGCCCTCGGCGATCAGCGACGGGGTCAGCAGATCGAACCCGGCGAAGCTGATGAGCTGCACGAAAGCGAACACCACCAACAAGGCCGACGAATTAAACGCGAAACGGTCGCGGCCGAATTGGCGGGCTTGCAGGTAGGGTCCGAACACCGGAAACGAAAGCCCGGTGGCGCTTTGAAAGATGCCGGCGATGAAGCCGACGATGGGCGCCAAAAAACTGCCGCGCCTGTCGGAAATCTCAAAATCGGAGCGCAGCGCGCGCACCACAAGATAGGCAACCACCCAGACCGCCAGAACCAGGAACATCAGGTTCTGGTCTGCCGCCGATAATATCCAGGCGCCGAGCACGGTGCCGCCGACGCCCAATAGGATAAACACCACCAGCTCCCGGTTGGCAGACGCTTCGCGCCTTAGCACCCACAGCATGGAGATATTGGCCACCAGCGACGGGATAATCATAACCGCGACGGCATGTTCGACCCCCAGCACTGCCGCCATGACCGGAACCGAAATAATCGGCAGGCCAACGCCGGCCACGCCTTTGACGAACGCCCCAGCCGCCACCGATAAAAACACGACGACGAGAAAATAGCTGAGATCGATTTGTTGAAAGTACGAAATGGGACGCGCCTGGTAATTGAGCTGCGGGTTAGGATGTGTAGCAAATCAAAAGCAAAATAACAAAAGACATGCCTGATCCGCTGCCATTGCGCGGGATCGTAACCATAGGCTAAATTAGCGGCTGTAATTTCGCTCGTTTTTCCAACGGCAATACCAAAAGGAGGGGGAGATGGGCCGTCGAAAATTCGCCCTAATCACGATCACGGCCATTGGCGCGCTGGCGATGGGTTTGGTATCGACGGCCTCGCCGGCGCATAGCGCCACCTTGGACAGCGTCCGCGAAAACGGGTTCGTGCGGTGCGGCGTCAGCCAAAGCCTGCCCGGCTTTTCCAGCGCCGATAAGAACGGCAGGTGGAGCGGCCTGGATGTGGATTTGTGCCGTGCCTTGGCCGCCGCCGCGCTGGGCAGCGCCGAAAAAGTACGCTTCACGCCATTGTCGGAAAAGGAACGCTTCTCGGCGCTGCGTTCCGGCGAGGTCGATATTCTGTCGCGCAACACCACCTGGACCCTGGCCCGTGATGCCGCCCTCCGGCTCAATTTCGCCGGCGTCAATTTTTATGACGGTCAGGGTTTCATGGTGCGCCGGGATTTGGGGCTGAAATCGGCCAAGGAGCTGGGCGGCGCCACCGTCTGCCTGACCATTGGCACCACCACTGATCTCAATCTCGGTGATTATTTCCGGGCCAATAATTTGCGTTTCCGGGCGATAAAATTCGAAGATTCTGCCTCTGCCGCCGCCGCCTACGATGCCCGCAAGTGCGATGTCTATACCACCGATAAATCCGCCCTGGCAGCCTGGCGCGCCACATTCCAAAAGCCCGAAGATCACGTGATATTGGCCGACATCATTTCCAAGGAACCCTTAGGTCCGGTGGTCCGCCACGGCGATGATCAATGGCTGGATTTGGTCCGCTGGACCTTGTTCGCCACCCTCAATGCCGAAGAATTGGGCGTCAATTCGGCCAATGTGGATGCCATGAAGCGCTCGCCCAATCCGGCCATCCGCCGCCTGCTGGGCCTTGAGGGCGCCATGGGCGCCAAGCTCGGCGTCGATAACGATTGGGCCTACCGGATTATCAAACAGGTGGGCAACTACGCCGAAAGTTATGAGCGAAACGTCGGCCCGGGAACGCCGTTGCAACTTCCCTGCGGCCTGAATGCGTTATGGACCAACGGTGGTCTTCATTATCCGATGCCGGTCCGCTAAACCGTTAGTCTGTTAGACCGGCGCGGGCATCGTTGCGATTGGGGAAAATGTGATGTCGGAAAGCGTGATTGGTGTTGCTCCGGGCGCGGGAGCTGTGATTTGGACCCTGCGCCGGGTACTCATGGTGATCGTGGTGATCTCATCGTTGCTGGTGGTCGGCACGCTGGTCTGGGTTTCGGCCAACTATCAGCGCTTCGCCATCGATACCCAGAACGCATCGACATCGACCATCGCCACGTTCCTGGTCAAACAAAGGGTATTTCAGGAGTACCGGGGGAAAGTCACCCCCTTCGTTGACGAGTGGGCGCGTCTGTCGACCCTGACCAACGGTATCAACGAAAATGATCCGGCCAAGGCGCGCATCGCCGCCGAGCGCATCATGCAAACATTGGAAGTGGCCGAGGGCCGCATTCGGCTGCGCGGCGTTGTTGTCTATACCAAGGATATGGAGCTGTTCGCGGCGGCCGGTGGCGCAGCCAATGAAAACCTGGCGAGCCGCCCCGGCATCATGCAAAGCCTGAAACGGCGCTCCCTTGCCGAGCAGCGGCAAAAGCCGTCCTTTCTGTGGCAGACCCGGGAAGGCCGCCCGGTGCATAGCATTGTCGCCCCCATCGGCGGCTTCCGGGTGCTCGGCTTCGTTGAGTTCGTCACCGACCCGGTCCCCGAACTGGCCGGCATGGGCGATGCCTTCGGCGGTGCCTTCAAGCTCTATGGCGGCAACGGCAAGCTGTTATTTGAAAGCGACGAAACCAAAAAAAATGGCGGCGAGGCAGGGCCGGTGCGCCTGGAAACCCACCGGGTGGCGATCAATGGCGCGGGCGGCGCGCCCTGGGCGACGGCGACAATTACCCGCAATCTGTTTTCATTTAAAAGCGCCATATCGCGGCTCCGCAACCAGGCTATCGGCATCGTCGCCGGCGTGGTTCTAGTTAGCATATTGTTCGGCTGGCTGCTCCTCCGCCTGGCCGTGTTTTCAAGGCTCAGCGACTTTGCCCTGGCCATGGAAAAGCTGGCAAGGGGCGAGCCCGGCGCCACCGTTCCGGCCACCGGCCCGGACGAGTTCCGGACCATGGGCGCCGCGCTGGAGACGTTGCGCACCGCCGTCATGGAACGGGACCGCGCCCAGGAAGAAACCACCCAGGCGTGGAATCTTCTGACCGATGCCATCGAAAGCACGTCGGACGGGTTCATTATTTTTGATGAAGACGACAAATTCGTGCTCTGCAATGAGCAGTATAAAAATATTCTCCCCAAGCTGGGCGCCATTCTTGAGTCAGGCCTACCCTATAAAGTCTATATGGAGCGGGCCTACACCTCCGGGCAATTTCCGAAATCGGATATGACCCTTAACCGTGAGGCTGTTCTCGAACAACATCGCAACCCAACCGGCAAAGCGATCTTGCGCCAGACCGATGCGGGCATATGGATACAATGCACGGACCGGCGGACATCCGGCGGCGGCTGGGTCGGGGTGCGCACCGATGTCACCGAGATCATGCGCGCCGAGGAAGAGCTGGCACGCTCCAAGGATATTCTGGAGACCACCTTCAACAGCGTCGATCAGGGTATTTTGATGGTGGACGGAGATTACCGCATCGCCTCCTATAACCAGAGATTTGCGGAATTATTGGAATTACCGGAAGACATTTTGGACGGCAATCCGCTTTGGGCCGATGGCGTTCGCTACTCTGCGGCACACGGTGAGTATGAGTATATGGGCCTTGATGACGATGGCGAACTTGAAACACAAATAGACCGTTGGATAGAAGAGCGCCAGAACCTCACCGAACCGGCTACCCATAATTACCGCCGGCCCAACGGTGCCGAGTTGGAAATTTGGACCAATCCATTGGCTGGTGGCGGCTGGGTCCAGGTCTATAGCGATGTCACAGAACGCAACCGGGCGGAAACCGCCCTTCGGGAATCGGAAGAAAAATATGTGCTGGTCAATCAGGCGACCCGGGATTCCCTTTTCGATTGGGATCTGGTGACCGACAAAAACGATTTCCCGCACGATGAAAGAGAGGAATTGGGGCTGCAAAGCTGGGACCGGACCGGCGCCGGTATGCTGGACCGCATACACCCGGACGATCAAGCGATCGCGCGTGACCGCTACATCGCCGCCCTGAAAGGCGAGGACGAAAGATTCCTCGTTGAATTCCGCTTACGTAACGACAAAAATGATTGGATTTGGCTGCATATCAGAGGCCTTGTGCTGCGCGATGCGGATGGCCGTGCCATCCGGATGATCGGCTCCACCGCCGATATCACCGACCGCAAGGAAGCCGAAGAGGCAGTGATCAAGGCGCAGGCGGAAGCCGCCGCCGCGCGTGATCTTTTGACCGATGCCATCGAAAGCATTCCGGACGGGTTTATTGTTTTTGATTCCGACGACAAGTTCGTGCTTTGCAATGAGCAATATAAAGACATCTTGCCGAAATTGGCCGCTGTCCTGAAACCCGGCATAACCTATGAAAAATTCCGCGAAGAAACGACAAAGCGGAAACAATTCGCCGACGATGATACCGCGGCCAACCGCGCATCGACCATTGCGGAACACAATAATCCAACCGGGCAGGCGATCTTGCGGCTGACCGACACCGGCGTTTGGGTGCAGTGCAAAGACCGCCGCACCCGGGCCGGCGGCGTCGTCGGGGTGCGCACCGATGTCACCGATATCAAGCATGCCCAAGAGGAACTGGCGCGCAGCAAGGAAATACTTGAAACAACCATGAACAGCGTCGATCAGGGAATTGTAATGATCAACGGTGACCACAAAATTATCGCCAACAATCGAAGATACGCCGAAATCGTATGGCTGGATCCGGTCTACCTGGAAAGTAAGCCATTGTGGGTCGATATGATGCGAAAGGCGGCTGAAGCTAATTGGTTCGGAAAAAATATCGACATTGAGGAACTCATCCAGGCACAACTGAAAATTCGATCCGCTGCCGACCTGCCTACTATCCATCAGCATCCGCGATCCGACGGCACCGAGTTCGAATTTTGGAGTAAGGCCTTATCCGGTGGTGGATGGGTACAGTCGGTTACCGACGTTACTGATCGCCTGGCCGCCGAGAATATCCTGATGCAGGCCAAGGAAGACGCCGAAGCCGCCGCCGAGGCCAAGTCCGAGATTGTCGCCATGGTCAGCCACGAGGTCCGCACCCCCATGAACGGTGTCCTCGGCATGGCGCGGGCGCTTCTGGAGACCAGCATCACCGACGAGCAGCGCGGCTTCGCCGATACCATCCTGCGCTCCGGCGAGAACATGATCGTATTGTTAAACGATCTCCTCGATTCCTCGAAGATGGAGGCCGGCAGGCTTGAGCTGGAAATCCGGCCTTTCGATCCCGCCGCAATCGTCGAGCAAGCGGTGTCCGTATTGGGCGTGCGCGCATCGGAAAAAAAGCTGCAAATCTCAACCCAATTTGAGGACGGCCTGCCCGCCGCGTTGTTGGGCGATGGCAGCCGGGTTCAGCAGATACTGAACAATCTCGTCAGCAACGCGATCAAGTTCACCCAGCAAGGCAGCGTGACCGTGGCGCTGTCGGCGTCGGCGATTTCAGGAGAAGAAATCCGTCTGGAAATCGCGGTCTCCGATACCGGGACCGGTATCAGCGCCGAGGCCCAGGAAAAATTGTTCACGCCCTATATGCAAGGCTCGGTCGCCATCGCCCGCCTGCATGGCGGCACCGGACTTGGCCTCGCCATTTGCCGCCAGCTCGCCGACTTGATGGCAGGCGAGATCGAATTGGAAAGCACGTTTGGCGAGGGCAGCATTTTTCGCTTTATCGCGCCGTTCAAAATCGCCGGTGCGGCGGCCTTGTCGGACGCCGCGCCCGCCGCAAAACGCACCAATCCGGTGGCTGGCGAGATGTCGTCTTTGCGGATTCTGCTGGCCGAGGATAACGACATCAACCGCCAAGTGGTGATCCGCATGCTGGAGAAACAGGGCCATGCGGTCACGGTTGCGCACGATGGCGTTGAAGCGCTGGCGGTGTTTTCGGCTGCTCCATTCGATATTGTGCTGATGGACCGCCATATGCCGAGGATGAACGGGCTCGACGCAACCCGGCGCATCCGGGCGATGAGCAGCGCAAAAGCATCGATCCCGGTGATCGGCGTCACCGCCGCCGTCAACAAACAGGAGATTGAGGCCTGTCTGGAAGCCGGCATGAACGATGTGGTCAGCAAACCGGTCGATCCCAATGATCTGCAGGCCGCCCTCACCGCTTTCGCCGGTATTGCCCCGATTGGCAGCGGCCGCGCACCGGCCGATGCGGTGGAATATGAAACCCAATATGAGGGCGATCAGCCGGTGATCGATCGCGCCAGATTGGACAGCCTGCGCTCCGATTTGGGCGATGTGGTGGCCGCCAGCCTGGCCATCGAGTTTCGCGGCGTTGGCGAAAAACTGTTCGTCGATTTGAAGCGCGCGGCGCTGGATGGCGATGAGGAGAGCTTCCAGCGGGCGGCGCATACCTTGAAATCATCGGCCAGCACGGTTGGCTTGGCGCGCCTCGCCAAGGCCGGCAGGGATTTGGAGCTTGGCTGCGTGAACGGCGCGTTCGAACAGGTTCGCGGCCAGACCGCCAAAGCCGGCGATGCCCTGGCCGAGGCACTGGCGGCGTTGGCGGCGGAGGATTGGAATTCCGGCTAGAGCAATTCCGGATAAATAGGAACCAATTGATGGGAACAAATCGGTTTTCCGGGTAGGCGCGGTGCGCAGCGCGATGCCTTCGCATCGGGCAAGCGCCGCAAGGCCACCGGGGAGCCGATTTGACCCACCGAAGGCCGGGTGCTTTCGATGCGTGGACGTTGTCGCACGCCTTTGCCGATGCCAATGCATCGCCATGCGCCGCGCTCCTCGCGCACTTGGGACAAATGTGATGGCAAAATCATCCCGGTCAAATGGTTCCTATTTATCCGGAAATGCTCTAGACCCCATATCGACAATAGCAACGACCGGGCCGCCGCCCTGCGGGCCCTGATGCATGGCGTCCACGGACACGAACACGGCGGCATCGCCGATGGCGGCAGCCGCCACGCCGCCCACCGCCGCCTTGGAATGGCGGTGATGGTGCACATCGGAATCATCGAGCATGATCTGGCGCCGGCCGCGCAGCCGGGCACGGGGGTCGGCCTCGCATTTCATGAAGCAATTGACCAGCCTGCCGTTTAAGTCTTCGGCGCGGGCGCGCTCGGGAAGCTCCAGCCCGGCGTTGCGGATGGCATCGTAAATGCCGTCCATATGCAGCGCATCCTCCATCACCGCGTGGCCGATCCGGTAGCGCCCGCCGGCGCCCGCCTTATTGCCGAACAAGACAATCTGCGCCCGGTCCAGTTCGACCCCCGAAGAGCAGGACGAAACCGCCGAATAGATATCCAGATCGCGGCAAATCTCTTCCGCCTTGGGCATGGCGATCTCGCCCAATGCCACGCCGATGCCGAGCGCCGTGGTGCCGTTCGAAACGCCCATGGAATCGTGCACCTCGCAGGCCACGCTCTGGCCCCTGGAACGGGCATCCTGCACTGTCTCCACGGTCAGCAAGGGCGTTTTGGTCTGCACATAATGGACGTCGTTGGTATCGCTGATGCCGGCGTCCTGCATCGCGCCCCGAACCGCATCGGCGACCTTTTCGACCATCGCCGGACGGCCTATGTCTTCGGGCAACAATTCCACGCTCATGGCGGTTCCCATGACCATCCGGTCTTCGGTTGTGGGCCCGGTGTCATCGTTGCGGGCGAAGGCGACCGCATGCGGAGTTATGATGCCATCGCAGCCCCCCGACCAGACCATGGGAATCTCCTTGATCAAAGCCTCGGATCTGGTGCCGCGCGCCGCCAGCACGCGCCGGTAGGCTTCATCGGACAAGATCCGTGTAAAATCATTAACGCCGCCATTGCCTTCGGTCTTGCCGATGACGGCGACGATCTGGTCGGCGGATACGGCGCCCGACGTAATCCATTCATCCAACCCGGATGCGTCGCTGACGCTCTTAATCTCGATTTTTTTGGCGTCGATTGCCATTTGTATTGCGCTCCTAAACCTGAGAGACGGTAATTTTATATCATTGCAAAAGACCTGCAATCGCCTGGCCGATAATTTTGGCCAATTCATCGGGATTGGCGAGTTGCGGCGCGTGGCCGGTATCGATGCTATAGCGCCTAGCGCCGGGCACCAGTTTCTGCATGCGCCGCTGCATCTTGTGCAGAACCGATTGATCGTACCTGGCCTCGATATAGGCGCGCGGGATTTTGCCGAAGCGTCCCTTGGTCAGGCGCGCGGCGATGTCCCTGCCCCGCTCGGGATGCGGGCGCAATTGCCTGGCCGCGGCGCCGGCTTTGGCGGCGGAACAATCCTGATAGAATATTTTTCGCGCCGCCGCCGGTTTTACGGTCGAGGTTTCACCGTCTTTGGACCAAGCCAGATGCGGGGCGATGCCAAGGGCCGCCGGGTCTTTCTTGGCATAGCCGGCAACCAGTTCCACGAATTTCATGCCGCTCGGCAGCATCATGCCGGCGATATAAATAATGCCGTGTACACGGGGCGCTTCCAACTCGCCCAACTGGCTGGCGATAATGCCGCCGGAAGAATGGCCGAGGACGATTACCGGAGCATCGATGCCATCCAACAGGCCGCGCAAATAGGCCATATACATGGCCATCGAAACATCCTTGGGCGCCACCCCGTCAGCGCCATTGCCCGGCATATCGACGGCGTGGCAGCGAAAGCCCATGGCTTCCAATATAGGAATGACCTCGGCCCAGGCCCAGCTTCCTTGCCAGGCGCCATGGATCATCACCAGATCGGACACGGGCCCGGATGCTTTCACGTTGTTGTGGTTTCGTTGTAGGTCGCCCGGTACATGGCCTGATAATGGGCTTCCATGGTGGTATCGGGATGCAGCGGCCTCTCGCCATCGGCCAGGCAGGTGTCGATGCAACGGATCGGATAATCGGGATTGCCCAAATAGAAAAACGGAACCGAATAGCGCTGCCGCCCGGAAACATTGACCACCCGGTGCAGGGTCGAGTGGAAGCGGCCATTGCTCCAACGGGCCATCATGTCGCCGAGATTGACCACATAGCTGCCGGCCACCGGCTCCGCGTGCATCCAGCCCGCCGCTTCGTCCCAGACCTGAAGCCCGCCGCAATCGTCTTGGGCCAGGAATGTGAGGGTGCCAAAATCCGTATGCGCGCCGCAGCCCTTCTCGCCGGGTTCCGGGTTGGCCGGCTGCGGCGGATAATGCAGCAATCTGAGCGTCGCCAATTCGTCTTTGCAGAAGCCGGCAAATGCATCCCTCGGCAAATCCAGGGCCAGCGCGATGCCGCCCATAACCAAGCGGCCAAGGGCGACCATGACGCCGTGATATTCTTCCATCACCGGGCGGAAGCCGGGCAACGCCGCTGGCCATTGGTTGGGCCCATGATTGAACTTGCCGGCCAACACCCTTGGATCGCCGGCGGGGATTTCCGGGCCCGAATAAAATCCCTCCTTCAAATCCGGCGGCTGGCCGATTTCAAGGGTCTGGGCGCGGAGCGGCTCGTACCCTCGGTTGCACGGAGAATGCTCCAGTGCGATGGCATTCTTCTCCGCTTCCGGCAACGCGAAAAAGGCTTCCGATTGACGGAACACGGATTGGCGCAAGGGTTCCGGAACCCCGTGGCCTTGCATATAAAAAAAGCCCTTGTCGAGGCAGGCGGCCTTGAGCGCCCGGCCAACCGCCTTGCGGTCTGTATCCGCCGCGCTCCTCAAGCCCGATACATCAATTACCGGCAGCGCATGGTGCGGCACGGTTATGGCATCGAGATTTTGATCGGACATGGGGCGCGTTATAACACGCCATGGGGCTCTTGCGATATCGATTGCGGCCCAATTCGATCGTAAGGCTACTGGGGAATAATGCATTGAAGTCGAATACTGGAATTCTTATATATAGGTGGTTGTATAAAGACCTGCATGTGGAAGCCAACATAATTCAGGCAAATACGCCATTTAGCTCTTGGTGGGGGATCTTGAAAAAAATCTATTTCCGGCTTTAAAAATAAAGCCTTAATCGGGCCAAGGAAGAAGCGCTAAAATTGGATACAACGGAACTCCTTAAAATTTCCCGTGACAAGTCCGTCGAGGGCCGCGAGAAGCTTGCCAAATCGGTCACCAGCCTTTTCATGGAAAATGATGGCGTGATGTCGGACCGGGAGCGGTCCCTCATGCTCGATATCCTGCACCG
>CAUZTZ010000043.1:0-17836 GCA_963582805.1 Alphaproteobacteria bacterium | reverse complement strand
GAGATGGGCCAGCATACGCAAAATATCCTGGAAGAGATCGGCCTTTCAGGAGACGAGATCGAACAGCTGAAAACCACCGGTGTTGTATGACCGACCCGGTGTTCCGGCGGCTGAACGTGCTTTGGGATTTGCCCGATGATTGGTGCGAAGAACGTCACATCACCGAAATATTGGCGGCCATCGAGGAGCGCTTTGTAGAGATGGGCCTGGCGGAACGCTTCGTCTTTGTAGTGACCTCCGTCGCCGATAATCTGCCCATGGCCCACAAGGAGCGGGTCATTGTGCTGCAAACCAGCGACGAGGGGCACGAGGTGCCGGCATTCGCGAGCGATGTGTTCATGACCTTCAAGAACTATCCGCCCTTCGGCGGGTTGCCAGGCAATCTTCGCGTCTTCCCCTTGGGCTGCAACAAGGACGTGGCCGAGAAGCCGGGGCCGGACATGGCGGATCGCCCCATCGATGTATTTTTTATCGGCCGCCAGGAATTTCGCGATGAATTTTTCGCCGCCACGGATCACGCCTTTGGCGATTTGCGCGCCGATATTTCGAAGGCGCCGGAATTTCGGAAGGGTCTGAGCCTGGAAGACTATGCGGACAAGCTGGCCCATACAAAGATCGCCCTGTCGCCGCGCGGCGTCAGCCACGAGACCTTCCGCACCTACGAAGCCTTGCGCGCCGGCTGCGTGGTTATCGCCCAGCGCCAGATACCATGCTGGTGGACCAAAGGCTGGCCGGTGATTGAAGTGGATGATTGGCAAACCATTGGCGAATTGGTGCGCGCCCAATTGGGCGATCCGGGCGCGATGCAGATGCGCGCCGAAGCCGGGCGAAAATGGTGGCAGGACAAACTGAGCCCGGCGGCGGTCGCCGATTACATGATTGCCGAGATCGCATCCCAGTTGTTGGAGCGTTGATCAGTGGCCGAAAGCCTAACGCCCATCGCCGCCGTGCCGACGACCCTGATCACCGGGTTTTTCGGCGTCGGCAAGACAACCTGCTTGCGCTCCCTGATCGAACGCAAACCGGCGGCGGAGAAATGGGCCATCCTGGTCAATGAGTTCGGCGAGGTGGGCGTCGATGGCGCGGCCCTTGAGCCCCTCTCCGGCGATGGCGTGCAAATCCGCGAGATCGTCGGCGGCTGCCTTTGCTGCACGGCCAACGTTCCCATGCGCGTCGCGGTGACCGAGATTTTGCGCCGGGTGCGCCCGCACCGTCTGTTGATCGAGCCGACCGGCATCGGCCATCCGGCGGGCTTGATCGATGAGTTGCGCAGCGGCGGGCTGGCGGGCGCCATCGATTTGCACGCCGTGATCTGTATCGTCGATCCACGCCTTATCCACGATGAACGCATCCAGGCCGCGCAAGTGTTCCGCGACCAGATTGCCATCGCCGATGTTTTGATCGCCGGCAAGGCCGATCTGGCCAGCAACGATGAGATCGAGAAATTTCACGCATGGGCCAAGGAATTGTTCCCGCCCAAATCCCACATCGCGGCCGCCGCCGAAGGCAATATCGACTTAAGCCTACTCGATGAAAAATGGGGCGGGCGCGCGGTTGAAACCACGCGCGGCCATGGTCACGGCGAAAATGTCATGGAAATACGGTCATCGAAGGCCGGTACGTTTGAGCGTATTCCTTCGGCGGGAGATGGCTATCAGGGTTGCGGCTGGGTATTTGGGCCGGAATTCGTGTTCGATCACGGCGATATCGCCGATTGCCTGGGACCGCCGGGTCTGGCCGGTATCGATGGCGCCGGCGCGGCCTTGCGGCTCAAGGGCGTCTTTCGCACCGGCCGCGACTGGATCTTGCTGAACCGGTCGGGCAGCGAATGCGATATATCCGAGATCGCCTACCGCCGGGACAGCCGCGCCGAAGTGATTGTCCCCGATGCCGCCGCAGCCGACTGGGACAAGCTGGAAGCGGCGATACTGGATTGTTTAAAAAACTAGAGCGTTATTTTTTCAGGCGGCGCTGTTTCGGGCCGTGATAATCGCTTAAGGGCCGGATCAGGGAATTGTCGGCGTTCTGCTCCAAAAAGTGCGCCGACCAGCCGGTGATGCGCGCCATGACGAAGATCGGCGTATAGAGATTGATCGGAAAACCCATCAGGTAATAGGCCGGCCCCGCCGGGTAGTCCAAATTCGGATGGATGCCCTTTTCGTCGATCATGATTTTCTTGAGCACGTTGGAAATTTCGATCCATTTGCTGTTCCCGGACCAGGCGGTCAAATCTTCCAGGCACGCATGCATGGTCGGCACCCGGGAATCCCCTTGCTTGTAGACCCGGTGCCCGAACCCCATGACCACGCGCTTCGATTTCATGGCCCGGCGCAGCCAGGCCTCGGCCTTGTTCGGATCATCGATCTCTTGCAGCATCTCCATGACCGCCTCGTTGGCGCCGCCGTGCAAGGGCCCTTTGAGGGCGCCGATGCCGCCGGTCACGGCGCTATAGATGTCGGAGCGGGTGGAGGTGATGACCCGGGCGGCGAAGGTGGAGGCGTTGAAGCTGTGCTCCGCATATAGGATCAGCGAGACGTTGAAGGCGCGGATCACTTCTGCCGGCGGCACCTTGCCAAAGCACATGTTGAAGAAATTTTCCGACATCGACAGGTCGGCGCGCGGCCGGATCGGCCGTTTGGCTGAGCGCAGGCGGTAATCGATGGCGATCATGGTCGGTATTTTGGCCAGCAAATTGATGGCCCGGTCCAAATCTTTGCGCGCCGCCTCGCCGCCCCAGGCCATATCGGTGGTGCCCAGATAGCTGACCGCGGTGCGCAATGTATCCATGGGATGGGCCGATTTCGGAAATTCGGCGATGACGTTCTGATGGGATTTGGTAAGGGTGCGCTGGCTGCGTTCCTTTTTCTTGAAGGCCGCATATTGGGATTTGCTTGGTAATTCGCCAAAGAGGAGGAGATAGGCCACCTCTTCAAATTCGCATTTGGCGGCCAGGTCCTGGACCGCGTAACCCCGGTAGGTGAGGGAATTGGTCTCCGGCATGACCTTGGAAACAGCCGTGGTGTCGGCATAAACGCCCACCAGGCCTTTTATAATCTTCGGGCCGGCCGCCTTGCCGGATTTGCGCTTTGCCGCCTTTGCCATCTCGCTTGTCTCCCTCGGTATTTAAACTGAAATCTCAAAGTTTGAAGTTGAATATACCCTGATCGAAAGAATTATAGTCTTCGTATTTTAGCACCTCGTAGAGCCTTTCGCGGGTTTGCATCTTGTCGATAATGCCGGCTTGCGTGCCTTCCTTCATGATCGCGGCGAAACCGTCTTCGATGGCCTTCATGGCCAGGCGCAGGGACGTGACCGGATAGATGACGATGTTGAAGCCCAATTCCGCCAGCTCTGCGGCGCTCAAGAGCGGCGTCTTGCCGAACTCGGTCATATTGGCCAGGAGCGGTACATCGAAGGCGGCGCGCACCGTCTCATATTGTTTTTTGCCGGTCAGGGCTTCGGGGAACAATGCATCGGCGCCGGCATCCAGATAGGCCTTGAGGCGTTCGATGGTGGCGTCCAGCCCTTCGACGCCGTTGGCATCGGTGCGCGCCATTAAAAGGAAATTGGGATCGCGCTTGGCATCGCTGGCGGCGCGAATTTTCTGCGCCATTTCGTCGGTGCTCACCAGCGTCTTATTGTCCAGATGGCCGCAGCGTTTCGGCAACACCTGATCCTCCATATGGCAGCCGGCGAGGCCGGCGTCTTCCATCTCGCGCACCGTCCTCGCGGCATTCATGCTTTCGCCGAAGCCGGTATCGGCATCGATGATGGCGGGCAGATCGGTGGCGGCGGCGATCTGGCGGCCGCGCGCCGAAACCTCGGAAAGGGTGGTCAGCCCGATATCGGGCAGCGCCATATCCGCCGACAGGGCGGCGCCGGAGATATAGAGCCCGTCGAAGCCGGTTTCCTCGGCGATGCGCGCGACGATCGGGGCGTGGGCGCCGGGAAAGCGAAGCAAGCGCCCGGAGCCTAGATCGTCCCGCAAGCCCTGGCGCTTTTCCGCCGCTGATTTGTTGGCAAACAGCATCAGAATATTCCTTTCTCATGGGTGCCGGGATTAGCCAAATAATCCGCCGGCGCTTCCACGTTCAGTCCGCCCAGATCATCGCTGCTCAAAGTCTCAAGATTTTGCACGCATTCGAGGAACCGGGCCGCTTCGGCTTCGGCAATGATGCCATCCGATAAGGTGCGGAATTTGGCAATGTAATCATCGCGCCCGAACGGCTTGGCCCCGGATGGATGGGCGTTGGCGACGGCCAGCTCGTCGGTGATCACTGCGCCCGATGCCAGGGTGATCTCCAGGCGGCCGCCAAAGGCGCGTTTTGCCGGATCGGGATCGTGGTAGCGCTGCGTCCAGCCGGCGTCTTCTTCGGTGGAAATTTTGTGCCACAGGCGCACCGTGTCTGCGCGCCCGGCGCGCTCCGGATCGTAACTGCGGACGTGATGCCATTGCCGGTCTTGAAGGGCGACGGCCAGGATATACATGATCGAATGATCCAGGGTTTCCCGGCTGGCCTTTGGGTCCATCTTTTGCGGATCACCGGCGCCGGTGCCGATTACATAGTGGGTGTGATGGCTGGTATAGAGCTTGATCGCCGTCACCTGATCCCAATCGGAAATTTGCGCGCCCATTTTAAAGGCCAGATCGATGATCGCCTGGCTTTGATATTCCGCCGAATGCTCCTTGGTGTAGCTTTCCAATATGGCGCGCTTGGGCTCGCCGGGTTCCGGCAGGGGCACCACATATTCGGCGTCCGGCCCGCTTAAGATGCGCGCGATAACGCTGTCCTCACCCTCATAGATGGGCGAGGGGGCGCCTTCGCCGCGCATGCAGCGGTCAACCGCTTCGATGGCCAGCTTGCCCGCGTGGGACGGCGCATAGGCCTTCCAGGACGAAATGGCGCCCTTGCGCGACTGGCGCGTCGATATGGTCACATGCAGGGCCTGCTGCACGGCCTGATAAATGGTTTCCGGCGCCAGGCTTAAGAGCGTGCCGATGCCGGCGGCGGCGGACGGCCCCAGATGGGCGATATGATCGATCCGGTGTTCGTGCAGACAGATGCCCTTTACCAGATCGATTTGAATCTCATAGCCGGTGGCGATGGCGCGGATCAAATCGGCGCCCGACGAGCCTGTCTGCTGGGCCACCGCCAGGGTGGGCGGGATATTGTCGCCGGGATGGGAATAATCGGCTGCCAGAAAAGTGTCGTGATAATCCAGCTCGCGCACCGCCGTGCCGTTGGCCCAGGCCGCCCATTCCGCATGAAAGCGCTGCGCGCTGTGGGCGCCGAACACGGTGGCGCCACCGGCCCGTTCGTGGGCCAAAGCCTGGGCGCGGGCGGTTACCACCGGGTGGCGGTTCAGCGAGGCCACCGCCACCGCCGCGTTATCGATCATGCGGTTTATGATCATGTCGGTCACGGCGTCCTCGACGGCGACCGCATCGGCGGCAACCGCCGCTATTTTCCAGGCCAGTTGGTCGGCGCGGCCGAGGTCTTCGGCGGATGCGTAGGTTTTGACTTTATGGTCCTGCAAGCTTTTGTGCCTTTCGCGCATTTTTTAATATTTTTTGGCGATGGGCCTTTGGAAGCGTCCAAATTGCGCCCTATGCCGGTTACGGGAATCCACTTCATAGACCGAAATCCCGCCCACTGCAAAAACCCGCAGATTTCGGTAATCGCCTAGCCAAATGGGATTTGAGATAGCCATGCCGGTGCTAGACATAATCCAACGCTGTGAAGCGCTTTTTGACGATTTGTCCTTTACGTCCGCGCGGGCGTGGAAGGAGGCGGAACCGCCCCAAAAGCAAAACCGAAGTCAAGGTGCGCACCCATGAAGACAGCATCCATGCCGGCGCTATCGGCGCCGCCCTTTGGGGCGCCTTCCGGCACGAAAAGCTGGCCGAAACCGCCGACTTGAAGCTGGCTTGTTAGAAGCGGCTATTTGGCCTTGCCGTAACGCGCGCGCAGCTCGGTCTTCAGAATCTTGCCCATGGCGCTTTTCGGCATTTCGGCGATGAAATCCATTTGCCGGGGAATTTTGTAGCCGCCGATGCGGCCCCGGCAATGCTCGATGATATCCTTTTGCGTTAGCGTCTTGCCTGGCGCAGGCACGATGACCGCGAACAACGCCTCGCCGAATTTGTTGTCGGGAATGCCGACAACCGCCGCTTCGTGCACATCGGGGTGCGCATAGAGCGCGGCTTCGACTTCCGACGTATAGACATTCTCGCCGCCGGTTATGACCATGTCTTTTTTGCGGTCGAGCAGGTAGAGAACGCCGTTTTCATCGACGCGGCCGAAATCACCGGTAAAGAACCAGCCGTCCTTAAATGCGGTTTCGTTCACGTCCGGGCGGTTCAGGTAGCCCGATGTCACGTTCGGGCCGCGCACCGCCACTTCGCCGGCCTCGCCGCCCGGCACCGGGTTGCCGTCATCGTCGACGATGCGCAAATCAACCCCGGCGACGGGCCGCCCGGCGGCGCGCAAGATATCGGTGTTGCCGCTTTCCACGGCGCGCACATGATCAATGGGATCCAGCGTCGTCAATATGGGCGAGGTTTCGGTCAGCCCATAGCCTTGCTGAATCTCGGTGCCTTCGAAGCGTTCGATGCAGCGTTGCACCCATTCCGCCGCCATCGGCGAGGAGCCGTAAAATATCAGCCGGAATTTTGACAAGTCGTACGTATCGAAATCGGCCTCCTGCAGGATCATGATGATCATGGTTGGCGCCAGGAAAGATACGGTGATCTGCAACCGCGCGAGCGCCGCCAAGGTCTCCTTGCCCGAAAATACCGGCAGGAACGCGTGTGCCGCGCCGCACAAAGTAAACGCCGTGCCCAAGAGATCGGCGGCGTGGAACATGGGGGCGGCGTGCAGGAACACATCGTCGGTGCGGATGCCCATGGCCATGTGAGACTGCATGCCGTTGGCGCATACATTCTTGTGGCTGAGGCGGACGCCCTTGCTCTTGCCCGTGGTGCCGCCGGTATACAAAAGCAGCGCCAAATCCTCATCGCTCAAATGGGCCGCATCGACGCGCTCCGCTGCGCCGAGCAGCGCTTCATATTGCGGGTAGCGGCATTCCGCCAATTGGGCGCCAACATAAATCATGCGCTCGGCCCAAGGCGCCACGTCGTCCGCATCGCTAAGCCCAAGATAGTCTTCGCCGAGGAACAAATATTCGCATTCGGCATCGTCCAGGATGTGGCGGATTTCCGGCGGCGCCAGGCGGTGATTGATCGGCACCGGAATGGCGCCCGACCAAAAACCGGCATGCAGAAGCTCCATATAGCGGTAGGAATTTTCCGCGATGATACCGAACCGCATGCCGGGCTTGATGCCCAGCGAACCTAGCATGCCGGCGGCGCGGCGAACGCGCTGCACATGATCGGCCCAGGTGAAATCGCCCTCAGCGTCGGTGATGGCAATGCGTTGCCCGTATTGGCGCTCGGCCCGGTCCAGGGCGGAACTCATGGTTAACATCTGCATCGGCCTCCAGCGCCTATTTTCGATCCGATCGGGGGGCTGCGCAAGGCGCAATGATCGATCGGATCAAAGCTCCTCGGTCCGGGTTTGCAGGCGCAGGTACTTGCGAATGCGCCGGGATAGGGCATCGATGCCAAGATTAAGCAAAGCGGTAATCACGATCAAAAACATGGCCCGGTCGAAGCGCAGATCGGCAAAGGCATTGTCGATATAAAAGCCGAGCGTGGCGATCCCCAAAATGCCGAGGATGGCGGTTTCGCGCATGATCACCTCCCAACGGTAAAACAGGAAGGCCAGGAACTGGCGGTACATGCGCGGCAAAACGTCATAGGCGTAAAGATTGATGCCGCCGGGCGCATCGGGCCGGATTTTTAGGAACTCCGTATGGCGCCCGATGAGGTGCCCGATAATGGCGCCGTTGTGCAACGACAAGGCAACGATGGCCGGCAGCATGGACGGCCCCCACAGAAGAAGGAACACCAGCGCCATGATGTATTCCGGCGTCGAGCGGGCGACCACCAGAAATATATGACCGGCGGTGCGGCCAAAGCGGCCAAAAAATTTGGGTGATACCAGCGGGAAAAACAAAAGCGTCAGCGCGCCGGCGCCGACCAGGGCTATTTGGGTCAGCACCAGGGTTGAGACAATGCCCGGCAAGGCCTGATCGACGACCATGGTTTTCAGCCAGGCAGCAAAGCTGGCCCAAGTGGCGGCGTCGAAGCTATCGGCCACGCGCAACGGATGGGGCACAATGTCTTCGGTAATAAAGCGGACGATATGGCTGGCATCGATGCCGCCGCCCCATGGGATCACCAGCAATGCCGCCAAGATATAGAGCGGCACCAGACGTTTGCGCAGCCAGGTGCGGATGGTGGCGATGATGATATAGAACAGCAACAACAAGGCCGCGACTTCCGAATAATGGCCTTGGGAAAAGGCCGATTCCAAATGAAAGCCAATGGTCGGCAGGCCGACAAATCCCAGCACCGCGCTGGAGCGCAAGCCGCATTCCAGCCGGTAAAGGGAATAGGTTTTGAAATGCACCCAGGCGTCGGGCAGGCGGGCGAACATGAAGATCGATATTTTCCCAGCTCCCGCCGGTATGGATTTCAACGGCGCCGGATCGGATTCTTCCAATATCTCCGAATAGACCTTGGCGAATATGCCCGCATAAGGGATCGCCAGCGCCAGGATGCCGGTGAGCGGGCTGAGCCCGAAAATCTGCAAAAATATCAAGGCCCAGAACAGCTCGTGCACCGCCCTGATAAAGGCGCAGCCGGCGCGCACCGAGCGGTAATGAAAGATCAACGCCAACAGAAAACCGGCGAAATTACCGAGCGCGACGCCGAGGATGGCAAAGGCCACCGTATTGGCGATGGCGGCGCCCAAACTTTCGGTGGCAAAAAAGTCGGGCGTCACGGCGCCAACTACCATGCGCCCCAACTCGCCCCACGGCTCGATGGTGGTAATCTCAAGATCGGCGATAAAGGTTAACAGCGCCGCGATAGCGGCAAAGACCAGCGTCGCCCGCAGCATCGGCCGCGGCTGCAACGCCGTAAATTGGCCGTTAGTGGCTGTAGAGTTCGTCAAGGTCCGATGCCTTCATGCCTTTGGACGGCGTGTCCAGCACCAGCTCGCCGCCCTTCAATCCGATCAGCCGGTCCGTATAGCCGATGGCCAGATTGGTGTCGTGCATGGAGAGGATCACCGTGTCATGGGTTTCGTTGATGCATTGCATGACCGTGTGGGCTTGGCGCTCATCGACCGCCGAGACCGGCTCGTCGCCGAAAAATATATCGCTCCCCTTATGCAGCGCGCGGCCGATCGCGGTGCGCTGCTGCTGGCCGCCCGATAGCTGATCGACGGTGGCGAACAATTTGTCGGAGAGGCCGAGCCGCTCGACGATGGGTTTGATTTTTTGGACCTCGGCTTCAAACGGTTTGATCAAATTGGCGAGATTGTACCAGGTGCCGTGCTGGTCCAGGCGCCCCATGAAGATGTTGTGAAAGACCGACAACGAGCGGACAAGACCCAGCTCCTGCGGCACCAGCGAGGCGTTCGCCTTGGTTTGCTCATAGAGCAATTCCAGGAGCGTGGATTTACCGGCGCCGCTTTGGCCGATGAGCGCAATTTTCTCGCCCGGCTCGATCCGAAGCGAAATATCGCTCAAGATCGAGTGCCCGTTATAGCGGACCGTTTTCCTGTCTAGGTTCAGCAAAGACATGGGCCGGACGCATTGCCTATTCTATCAGGCCAATTTCCCTGCCCACATCGACGATCGGCTGATAGTCGCTGTTGCTGGCTGGGATAAAGGATTGGCGCGGAAACGATTTAAGCAAATCGGGATCGCGCATGTTCAAAATCGCAGATGTCACTTTGGCCACGAAGCCGGCCCCGAATTTCTTCTCCACATCGCCGCGAATGGTCCAATTGTAATCGGGATATTCCGGGGTTTCCCAGATCACCGAAACCTTGGCGCTGTCGATCTTGCCGGCCGCCATTTGCTTTTTCCAAACCTGGAAATTGACGGCGCCGACCTGGAACGCGCCGGACTGCACCAGGGCAATGGTGCGCGAATGATCGCCGGAAAAGCCAACCCGCCGGAACACCCTGTTTGGCGATTTTTGCAGATGCTTGCGGATGAAATATTCCGGCATCAGGCGGCCCGAGGTGGAACCCTTGGAGCCGAAGGTAAAGGTCTTGCCCGCCATGGCTTTGGGAAAGGCCGCCGATTTCTTCAAGTTGGCGCTGGCGTGGGCGATGAAATAGGTCTGAAAACCCTTGTCTTCGGCGCCCTGGGCGATGGCCACCGCGCCTTTAACCAGGCTACGCGCACGCACTCCGGACAATCCGCCGAACCAAGCCAATTGCACTTGGTTGTTGCGGAACGCGGTAACGGCGGCGGCGTAGGATTTCACCGGCACAAATTTGACGTCAGCATCCAAAGACTTGGACAGATAGACGGCAACTTTGTCGAAGCGGGTCCGGAGCTGGCTATCGTCTTCGTCCGGTATCGCCGTGAATACAAAACTTTCCGATTGCGCCGGTGCAATAAACGCGAACGCGGCCAACAAAATCAAAGGGTACAACTTGAGTTTCATCGCGCTCTCCAACGAAATACTATTCCTATTTGAAGGGAAATCCTGATTGGCGCCGATCACTTCTCCGCAGTCCGATGTCTATTTCGGCCTGCAAGCCAAGCTCAAAATTTCGAGAATAAAGGTGTCTCTGGTGGTGGTCCCTTGCCGTCAACGACTCCCCCGTTGGTCAAAATCCTAAACAGGTGATGGCGAAAGGTCAAATCACCAGCTTGTGCGGTTTATACTTAGGTAATTTTTGCCTTCCCTCGGGGTCCTTAGTTTGCTGTGATGGTTTGAGAACCCGGAGTATCCAGGAAAGGCCGAACCATGGGGCTGTCATTTATATTATATTTCTTGAAATGGTTTTTGCGGATTGCCTGTTGGCGCTCGCCGGCATTCGCCAAGCGCCTCAAGGAAATGAATCTGATCGCCCAGTTCAAGATCGCCGACGATTCCGATGGCCGCTATGTCATAATCAAAGACGGCAAGGTCACCTCCAAGGCCGGCTTTCACGCGGATGCCGATATTAACGTGATATTCAAGAACCAGCGGATCGCAAGGGAATTGCTGATCCCGCCTATCGATCATCAAAAGAAGATCGACGCCATCAAAAACTTCAACCTGATGATGATCGGGCCGGAAGAAGAGGCCAATTGGTTTGCCGAGGTTGTCCTGGAAGCGGGCCGCGTCGGCTGGCGCTGGGGCACCGATGTGGGCCACGGCGAGGTTCGCTATACCAACCATACCAATGGCGGGCCGGTATTCGTCTATGTGAAAGACCAAAAAATCGTCCGCCTGACGCCCATCGATTTTACCGATGACGACGCCGGCACCTGGACCATCGAAGCCCGCGGGCGCAAGTTTTCGCCGCCGCGCAAAACCTCTCTGGCGCCGCACGGGCTGGCCTCCAAATCCTTGATCTATTCGAAAGACCGGCTGCTCTATCCGATGAAACGGGTGGATTTCGATCCCGCGCCCGGCGGCGCGCGCAATTGCGAGATGCGCGGCATATCGGGCTATGAGCGGATTTCCTGGGACGAGGCGCTCGATATCGTCGTTGCCGAGATCAAGCGGGTCAACCGGGAACACGGGCCCGGCGCCATCCTGGCGGCGCGCTCATCCCATCATACCTGGGGCAATGTGGGCTATTACATTTCGGCCTATGTGCGCTTCACCAATATCATCGGCGCCACGACGACCATGCTCAACCCCGATAGCTGGGAAGGCTGGTACTGGGGCGCCATGCATCATTACGGCCATTCCATGCGCAACGGCGCCGCCGAAATTTACGGCCAGGTGGAGGATTGCTTGAAGGAATGCGAGCTGATCGTCTATTGGGCCAGCGATCCGGAAGTCACCAACGGCGTCTACGGCTCGTTCGAGGGCACCATCCGCCGCCAATGGGCCAAGCAATTGGGTATCGAGGCGGTGCATATCGATCCGTTCCTGAACGAGACCGCCGCCTTTATCGGCGGCCGCTGGATCGCGCCCCGGCCAACCACCAGCCCGGCGCTGGCGCACGCTATCACCCATGTCTGGATCACCGAGGGGCTCTACGACAAGGAGTATGTGGCGCAGCGCACGACCGGCTTTGAGAAATGGCGCGCTTATATTATGGGCGAGGGAAGCGACGGCACACCGAAATCGGCGGAATGGGCGGAGGCGGAGACCGGCGTTCCGGCCCGCGATATTCGCGCCCTGGCGCGCCAATGGGGGACCAAGAAGACCTACCTGGCGGCGGGCAGCATGGGCACCACCTTGGGCGGCGCCTGCCGCTCGGCCACCGGCGCGCAGTGGGCGCGGTCGATGATCTGCCTGATGGCCATGCAGGGGTTAGGCAAGCCGGGCATCAATTTCGGCAATCTGCAATTCGGCGCGCCCATCGATTACAATTTCTTTTTTCCAGGCTACGCCGAAGGCGGCATGAGCGGCGATCTCGCCAACACCGGATCGGCGATCAATCTCTACCAGCGCATGCCGCATTTGTTGAGCATGAACCCCAACTCGCAAATGGTACCGCGCCTGAAAATGCCGGAAGCCATCTTGGAGGGTAAGGCCGAAGGCTATCCCATCGATATCCGCTCCATCGAGGGCCAGTTTATTCCAGTGAATTATCCGGCGCCCGGCCATTCAGAAGTGCGCATGATGTACAAATACGGCTCGTCGTATATCGGCACCCAGCCGGACAGCAACCGTTATATAAAAATGTATCAGAGCGACAAGTTGGAATTCGTCGTCACCCAGGCGATCTGGGACGAGGGCGAGGTGGCGTTCGCCGACGTTATCTTGCCGGCCTGCACCAATTTTGAACGCTGGGATATCGGCGAATGGGCCAATCCGGGCGGCTATGGCCATGATTGGATCGGCCAGCTCAATCACCGGGTTATCGGGCTGCAGCACCCCGCCATCGCGCCGCAAGGGGAATCCAAATCCGATTTCCGTATCTTCCACGAGATTTGCAAGCGGCTCGGCACCGGCGCCTATTTCTCCGAAGGCATGTCCGAGCTGGATTGGGTGAAGCGCATGTTTGACGCCTCCGATTTGCCCAAGCACATCTCTTGGAAAAAATTCCTCAAGAAAGGCTATTTCGTGGTGCCGCCGGAGGGCGAAAAGACGCGCCCGCCTACCGCCTACCGCTGGTTCGCCGAGGGCCGCAAAAAAGACGTGCCCGAGCCGCATCCGCTGCCCGGCTCCTACGGCGAAGATTTCCTCGAAGGCTTGCAGACCCAGTCGGGCAAAATTGAATTTGAGGCGCAAAGCCTGAAGCGCTACGGCCAGGACCCGGAGCGGCCGCCGCTGAACGAATACATCCCGTCCTGGGAGGGGCTGCACACAACGGAATTGACCGCGAAATATCCGTTGCAACTTATTTCGCCGCACGCTCGCTACAGCTTTCACACCAAGGGCGACGGCAAGGATTCTTCGATCAACGATATCGAAGACCACCGCATCCTGATCGATGGCCATTATTATTGGATCGCCCGGTTGAATGGCGACGATGCAAGGGCGCGCGGCATCGAGGATAAAGATTTGATCAAACTGCATAACGATAGGGGCGCCGTTATTTGCGCGGCGCAATTGACCCAGCGGCTGCGGCCCGGCGTTGTCCATGCGCGCCAGGCGTCCGCCGTCTACGATCCCATCGGCAAGCCCGGCTATTCGACCGATAGGGGCGGCTGCATCAATCTGTTGACACCGGGGCGGACGCAAACCGCGAAAACCCATTCGGCGGCCTACAATTCCTGCCTGATCGAGATCGAAAAGTGGGACGGGGCTGCATCGGAAACCGAGAGCGACGTTGCCGTCGCCGCAGCAGTTTAAGGGTTTAGGCCATGATGAAATGGAATCTAATCGTTGACGTCGGCCGCTGCCACAACAGCCAGAACTGCTATCTCTCGGTGGTCGATGAATATGCCGGCAACGAATATCCGGGCTATACGGCGGAGATGCCCCTGCACGGCCATAAATGGATCGACGTTCTAAAGCGCGAGCGCGGCGCTGCGCCGATGGTCGATGTGTCCTACATGCCGACCATGTGCAATCACTGCGACGATGCGCCCTGCATCGCGGCCGCCGAAAACGGCGCCATAAAAAAGCGCGACGACGGCATTGTCCTGATCGATCCGGTCAAGGCCAAGGGCCAGAAACATTTGGTCGATGCTTGTCCCTACGGCGCCATCTGGTGGAACGAGGAGCTAGAGGTGCCCCAGCATTGGAACTTCGATGCCCATCTTTTGGACCGGGGCTGGAAGCAGCCGCGCTGCGTGCAGGCCTGCCCGACCGGCGCGCTGCGCACAATGTTCACCGGCGACGAGGAAATGGCGGTGATCGCCAAACGCGACGGCCTTGAAGTGCGTAGCGAAGAACTCGGCTGCCGCCCCCGGGTCTACTACCGCAATATGGATCTATTTGAGAAATGCTTCATCGGCGGCTCCATCGCTGGCATGGTGGGCGGCCAGGAGGAATGTATTTCCGGCGCCGTCGTCACCTTGAGCAAAGACGGCGCCAAAGTCGCCGAGGCGGCCAGCGACGGCTTCGGCGAATTCAAGTTCGATGGGCTGGATCCCGAAAGCGGCGCCTACAGTGTCGAAATTCTGCACCCGGATTTCCAATCGGTGACCGAGACCGTGACCCTCGGGACCACCGTATATCTGGGGCTGATATCTTTGGAGACGCGATAGTATCCGATATCAGTGCGCTTGGCCGCGCCGTTCGAAATAGCGCTGGTGATAATCCTCGGCCCGGAAAAATTCCGAATATTCCGCGATTTCGGTGACGATGGGATCCCGAAAACTGCGGCTTTCTTCCTTGTGCGCCAGCGATTGGCGCGCCGCCGCTTCCTGATCGGGGGAATGATAATAGATGGCCGAGCGGTATTGGGTGCCAAGGTCCGGGCCCTGGCGGTTTAGGGTGGTCGGATCGTGGATTTGCCAAAACACCTCCAGCAATTCCTCGTAAGAGACCTGGGCGGGATCGAAATCCACCTGCACCACCTCGGCGTGGCCCGTGGCGCCCGAGCAAACGGCCTCGTAGGTGGGGTTGTCGACGCTGCCGCCGGCATAGCCCGAGGTCGCATCTCCGACGCCGTTCACTTTAAGAAAAGCGGCCTCAATTCCCCAAAAACAGCCCGCGCCAAACGTTGCCAATGCCATCAAATATGCTCCTTCAATCCGAACCGGCCATAATTCGCGCCATTTTTAACATAAATTTGACACAACCCAATGCAAAAGCTACCCACATTGATCAGAAAGATAAAAAAACCATCGCATCATGAACAAACGCAACCTCCCGGAAAAATTGTACGGTGCCGCCCTTCGAGGGTTGGCGATTATGATAGTCGCGGGCCTGGCATTTTTGGCCAGCCCGGCCAATGCCGGCCCGGCGCGGGATCTGGTTGAGAAATTTCACGATGAGCTAATCGCCGTGATGAAGAAGGCCGATACCATCAGCATCGAAAAGCGCTTCGAAATTCTGGACCCGGCGGTCCGGCGCACCTTCAATATGGGCGAAATGATCCGCATCACGTCCGGCACGGTTTGGCGCTCCGGCGCCGAAGCGGACAAAAGCGCCGCCGCCGACGCCTTTACCAAGATGAGCGTCAGCACCTACGCGTCCCGCTTCGACGGCTTTTCCGGGCAACGGTTCGAGACCGTGTCCGAGGCGCCGGGCCCGAAAAATTCCATGGTGGTGCGCACCCGTATCCATAGACCCGGCGACACCCCGGTCAAGCTCACCTATATTTTGCGGCTATATTCGGGCCAATGGCAGGCCATCGACGTGATCGTCGCCGGCGGCATCTCCGAGCTGGCGCTGCGTCATTCGGAATATCGGGCGATCTTGAAAAAAGGCGGCCTCAAGGTGCTGGCGGAGATACTGGACAAAAAGTCCGACCAGATTCTGGGCCGCTAATCCACGCCTGTGCGCGTGCGCAACGCCTCTTCGGCCTCCGCCGGCTTCAAGATATAAAATACGGCCAATCCCCAAGCGATCCATATAATTTCCCGCAAGCGGCGGATCAGCGCCGTCGCCAGGCCGAGGGTGGGCGAGCCGGTGATGGCGGTGCCGATCAGCACCATGGCGCCTTCCTGGGCGCCGATCGCGCCGGGAATAAAAAACAATGCCGAGCGGACCATCTGCGCCACCGCCTCGATTATCCAGGCGTCCCAGAACGATATGGGATGGCCGATGAATTTCATGGTGTAATAAATCTCGGCAACGCCCAGCACCCAGTTCAGGAACGACAAGGCCAGCGCGACAACGAACCGGGCCCGCTCGTTGGTGTAAAAATGCACCAATCGGCCGTCCACATCTTCGATGCCGTCGAGGACGCCTTTTATCGCACCGAAGGCCGGCCGGGCAGCCAGCTTGGCGCCGATCACGCTCGCCAGCTTATAGCGCTGGATGACAAAAAACAGGATCACGGAAACCGAAAAAACGATCAAGCCGGTCAACGCCGGTACCGAATACGCCGCCAGTTTTTCGGATCCGATCATCATCGCAAAGCCGATGCCGAGGAACACCACCAGGGCGAACACGATCAGCGTCTTGGAAAGGATCAAGGACGCGATGCCTTCCCGGTAATCGATACCATAGCAGCGCTTCAACAGGATCGCCTTGACCGGCTCGCCGCCGACGCTGGCCGCTGGCGTGATCGTGTTGAACGCTTCGCCGACCAGCCGCACCTGATAGAACCGGTACAGCCAGACCAAGTTGACCGGCGCCGTCGGTGCAGTCAATTGCCAGGCCAGCGCATCGACCAGGAAGGCCGCGAAATAGAGCGCCAATATCACGCCAAAGCCGGCGCCCATATTGCCGGCCAGGTTGAGCGCCCCTTGAAAATCGGATCGCCAGATTACGCCGGCCAACAAAGCCGCCCCGGCGAGGAAAAATAATGTTTTCAGTTTGCTCACGCTCGGCCCGGCCCTTGGCTGCATTTAGAGGTTATACGTGATTGTCTTCATCGCGGACGGCGAACAGCAATATCCAATAGACTTGCGCGCCGACCGCCGCCAACGGCAATAGATACCGCATCCAGTCGGCCAGCGCCAATGCCAGCACAATTAACCAAAAATCGGCCCGCGCCAGCTCGCGAAAGGCGTCGATCAGGACGCTTTTCAAGCTTTTCTTCTGCGCCGCCAGTTCCGGCTCGGGCGCTCGGTTATCCGGTTCCGCATCACCGTTCCGGTTTCGCCACTTCCAATAGCGCGGCAGCACGTAGTTGATCGTGCCGCCGGCGGCTGCGGCGAGGCCGCACCAAAGCCAGATCACCTGCCCGGTCTGCACCTCGGCCCCCAACCCCATTGCCGCAAACAACGCGGTGTGCACAATCCAGTCGACAAAGGTGTCGAATTCATGGCCGAAGTGTGACGATGTGCCTTTGGCGCGGGCAATCTCGCCGTCGCAATTGTCGAGCAGGTAATTGACGAACAGTAAGGCGCTGCCCAAAATTCCGGCGCCAAATTCGCCGCTGGAAAAATAATAGGCGGCGGCCATGCCGAACAGCATCGAGGCGAACGTGGCTTGATTGGCGGTCAGCCGGGTGCGGATCAAAACCAGCGACACCGGGCGCGACGCATGGCGGATCAGCGGAAACAAGGTCCGGGGTTTGGCCACCTGCAAGGGCTCCGGCTTACTCATTGAGATTTGCCGACCGGGAATATTGCCAGCAATGCGGGCAGCACGGTCAGCGCCGAGACCAGGGTCAAGGTGATGGCGATGGTCAGCAGGACGCCCATGCTGGCGGTACCGGGATGGCCCGACAGGGAA
>CAUZTZ010000042.1:0-18091 GCA_963582805.1 Alphaproteobacteria bacterium | reverse complement strand
CGAAGAAAATCCGAGCCGATAAGGCCGATCTGCGAGGTTTATTCGTGTGGGCCATGGCGTGTTGGGAGCGAATGATAAACCGAGGGTCCAAGACAGACGCCGAATACGGCGAAAACCGTCATAAACCGTAAGGAACCGTTAGGAATACTCATGAATCGGTATGGTCGATTTTTGGAATATATGTCGCACCCGTGTGTCGCATTCGGCGGCGGTATACCAAGCCTGGTAGGTCCCTTCACAGTCAGGTGTGGAGATCGACGCCCACATGGCCGACCCGGCTTCGCCGAAATGGCTTCGCCGAACAGGCCCGGGCTATTCCCATGTGGGCTGCTACGAAAACCGTCATAAACAGTCATAACCGTAAGGGGGGTAAATACCATGTCGCACGAGGAAAATCATTCGATACAGGCAGTCGTTGTAAAATCGAATATTCCTCACCGCTTAACGGCCTCCGCGATGTCAAAAATTTGGCTCTAAATGATGATAAATGTACACAAATGACGATGATGAGGATGTTTTTTCGGGTGTTGCATGTCGCATTCAAGCCGATTGGGGGAACGAGTCCCTCAGACGGGCGCCGTGCCGATTGTGCTCCGAGCCTAGATAGGTGCCCAGCCGGACGCCGGTCTGGCCGAGCATACTCCGCCGAAGCAGCCACTTCGGCTGCGAAGGCCGGGCCCGGCCATCCCCAGACCGGCTGGGCTCGTGTGTCATCCCCATGTGGGCTGCGCCGAATGCGTCATAAACCGTAAGGAACCGTCATAAACCGTAAGGAACCGTCATAAACAGTCATAACCGTAAGGGGGGTAAAAAAATTGCCGCGCGAGAAAATAACATTCAATGCCGATAAAAAATGTAAATTCGAACATTCCGAGCCACCGACAGAGCGCTTCGGGATTGTACGGTTTCCGGATTGTCATAAGGGACCGGGGGTTGGTGCCCTTAAGAATTATTGGTCGGGGAGAGAGGATTTGAACCTCCGACCTTTCGACCCCCAGTCGAATGCGCTACCAGACTGCGCCACTCCCCGACGAATGCCAGCAAAATCGATGCCAAGCGGGCGCACTATAACGTCCAGGATCGGGCGCCGCAAATCATTCGCCCAGCGATCGCATATGTTGGCCCCTGGTGACTTGAGCGATTAAATTCCCTATGTCCAGCAGCAAGAACTAATGACGACATTCCGTTTTTCCGGGATATCCCGGTCGACGAGGATTATGACCTGGTGGTCGCAGGCGGCGGTGCAATCGATCCGCACCGGGCAGCCGGCGTGCGATCTGGACACCCAAGAGCTGATCGAGACGTGCGCGAAAAGGGCGCGCACTGCCGCAGAACACATCATTAAAAACAATGACACGGCAATAGAAGGGATTGCGTTTGCAGCCGCACGCCGCCTATCCGGATATCGGCGTTTGGCGGTTAGAGCAGTTTTTTGATGTCTTCGAGTTCAGCCAACACTTCCAGGAGCGCTTCCTTATCGGCGCCGCCTGTGGCCGCCGCCTCGGCGGACTTGGCAGGAGCGCTCGGCCCGGCTGTTTCATCTGCCGCTGCCTCGCCGCCGTCGCGCAAAAGCTTCTGGGCACCCTTGATGGTGTAGCCGTCATCATACAAGAGACCTTTGATGCGGCGCAGAACCTCCAGGTCCTCGGGCCGGTAATAGCGGCGCCCGCCGCCTCGCTTCATGGGTTTGATCTGCGGGAATTTGCTTTCCCAAAAGCGCAGCACGTGCTGCGGCAGATCAAGGGCTCCGGCAACTTCGCTTATGGTGCGAAAAGCGGTGGCGGATTTGCCGTCCCGCCGATTTGATGAAAGCTGTTCCGCCGATAGCGCCATGCCAACCCGGCGTTATCAGGAAATCGGGTCCGAGCCGGAATCGGCGATCTGGCTCTTCAAGACTTGCGACGGCCTGAATACCAGAACCTTGCGCGGCAATATGGGTACTTCCTCGCCGGTTTTCGGATTGCGGCCAACGCGCTGGCCTTTCTCGCGGACCGAAAAACTGCCGAAGGAAGAGATCTTGACTGATTCGCCGCCAGCCAAAGTGCCCGAGATTTTGTTGAGCACAGATTCGAGTAAATCCGCGGATTCGTTGCGCGATAGTCCGACTTCCTGGTAGACGGCTTCGCTCAACTGCGAACGGGTAATGGTATTTCCAGCCATCGCCTAAGCTTCCCCTGATGTGACGCGACCTCTTTGATTGAGGCTATTTTACGTGAGAAATTTATCAATTTCAACGGGATAGGTTGCTAATTTAACGCTAAATTTCACCATTGGAATTTGGCCTACCAGCGCACCATCGCAGCGCCCCAGGTCAAACCGCCGCCCATCGCCTCCATTAATATGAGATCGCCGCTCTTGATGCGGCCATCGGTTATGGCGACGTCGAGGGCCAGCGGGATCGATGCCGCCGAGGTATTGGCATGATCGGCGATGGTCATCACCACCTTGTCTTCGGCCAATCCCAGCTTCTTGACGGTGCTGTCGATGATGCGCTTGTTGGCCTGATGCGGGACCAGCCAATCGATATCTTCGGGGTTCAATTGGTTGGCCTCCAACGCTTCGACCACCACATTGGCGAGATTGGTGACGGCATGCTTGTAGACTTCCCTGCCCATCATTTTCAGAACCCCCGCATTGCCGGTCGTCGAGGGGCCGCCGGCGCAATAGAGCAGATCGCGCAAATTGCCATCGGAATGAATATGGGTCGACAATATGCCCGGCGTCTCGTTGCTTTCATCGGCGCCGTTGTCGGCGCGCAGGACCACCGCACCGGCGCCGTCTCCGAACAACACGCAGGTGGACCGGTCTTCCCAATCCAGGATGCGCGACATGGTTTCGGCGCCAACCACCAGCGCGGTTTTCGCCGTCCCGCCGCGCAGCATGCCGTCGGCGACGGAAAGTCCGTAGATAAAGCCGGAGCAAACCGCCTGGATATCGAATGCGGCGCCGCCGGTCAGGCCAAGCTGACCCTGCAAGGTTACCGCGGTGGCTGGAAATACCTCGTCCGGCGTGGTGGTGCCGACGATGATCAGGTCCAGATCGTTGGGTTTGAGGCCGGCGCTGTCCAGCGCCCGCAAGGCCGCCTGGCGGGCCAGATCAGAAGTGTATTCGCCTTCGGCCGCAATATGGCGGCGTTTGATGCCGGTGCGCGCCATGATCCATTCATCGGAGGTATCGACGGTTTTGGCGAGTTCCTGATTGGTGAGGATGTTTTCCGGAAGGTACGAGCCGCAGCCGATAAATCTGGTGCGCAAGCTCATCAGTTCACCGCGGCCTTTATCTCGGGTCGATCATTTTGCATTACGCGGCTCAAATCTTCTTTAATCACTTTGTTGAAATCACGGCGCACCAGATTGACGGCGACACCTAGCGCATTGCCAAATCCGACCGCATCGGTTCCGCCATGGCTCTTGATGCAAATACCGTTCAGCCCGACGAACATGGCGCCGTTGTAACGCCTGGCATCGAACTTGTTTTTTACGATTTCCAGCGCCGGCAGGGACAATAAGGCGCCGATCTTTGTGCGCAGACTGGATTTCAGGGCGGTGCGCAAATGATGGGTGAACATATTTACCGCGCCCTCGGCGGTTTTTAAGGCGACGTTACCTGTAAATCCATCGGTGACGACCACATCCACGGTCCCCTTGCCGATATCATCGCCCTCGATAAAGCCGTAAAATTTGATCGGCAAATCCGACGATTGCAGGATGGCGCTGGCCTCTTTGACCGCATCGTTGCCTTTGAGGCCCTCGACGCCGACATTCAGAATGCCGATGGAGGGTTGCGCCAATCCGATCTCGGCGCGGGCATACACCTCGCCCATGACGGCGAACTGAACCAGATTGTCGGCGTTGCAATCGATGTTGGCGCCGAGATCGAGCATCACCGTCTGGCTACGCTGGGTCGGCAGGGCAGCGGCGATTGCCGGGCGGTCGATGCCGGGCAGCGTGCGCAGCACGACCGTGGCCATGGCCATCAGCGCGCCGGTATTGCCCGCTGAAACCAGGGCAGACGCCTCGCCCGATTTGACCGCATCGATGGCCAGCCGCATGCTGGATTTTTTTCCAGTGCGGAGCGCGACAGTCGGTTTTTCCTCGGCCGAGATGGCGTCGTCGGTGTGGCGAATTTCGGTAACCGCCTTGGCGCCAGCGTAGGCATCCAACAGCGGGCGCAAACGGGCTTCATCACCGAACAAAAGAAATTCGACGTCGTCCAGCACTTTGGAGGCACGATCAATACCGCCGACAATCATGTCGGGAGCATTGTCACCACCCATGCCATCTATTGCGACTCTTATGGTCTGCGCCATCAGATCCAATCTCTCCGGACCCAGGTCTGTTAAACAGCCGCGTCTACGTCGACAACTTCACGTCCGTCATAATAGCCGCAGGAAGGACAAACGTGGTGCGGCCTCTTCATTTCACCACAGTTGGAACACTCGCCGTGTGCCTGACTTTTTAAAGTATCGTGCGATCTGCGCATGTCGCGGCGCGAGCGCGATATTTTCTTTTTTGGAACAGCCATCTTGAATTCACTCTGATTTTTTGAAATCGGGCGTCTATGTTTCCGCCCATGAAAAGCGGCGCTACTTAAACCAGATAAATGTTAATTGGGCAAGCGGCGGAATTCAGCGGTATTGAGCGCCAATTCAACTCATTTCCCATCAATTTTAAGGTTTTTGAGCTGCGCAAACGGATGATCCGCCGGCTCGATTTCGTTAATCTCTTCAAATTCGGCGCCGGGAGCGCGCGGAAACGGCTCGATTTCCAGCCCCAATTGCTCGGCAACCGCCTCGCCGGCATCGATTCCCCCTTCGGGAATGGCTTCCGGGGGATCGTCGGCGTCGGGATCGATGACAATCTCTTGGGCATCTTCGGTAAAGGCGGGTGGTATATATTCTCGGGCAAATTCCGAGGTGATGCTGGTGACCACCGGTTCCAGTGTGACGACGCACAATTGCCGGACCTCTGCGCTGAACGTCACTTCCAGCCGCAACCGGTTGGCCGATGCCAAACTGGCGAGCCGGCAATCAGCGCGCAAATCCTGAATGGCCTCGACGCCGAAACGCTTCGCCAACGCGGCGCATTCGGCAGGACTGGCGCTGAGCTGTTCGATAGTGATCTTGGCGCTGGCCAGATCGGCGGCCAGCAGCCGCGAAAATTCCGGCTCGGGCGGGGCGGTGATTTCCATCATGCGTTTCCCTCCCCAGCGGCGCCGGTTGCTTCGGTCATCGGCGGCGGCGCAAGGAATTGCAGCCCGCCCTCCTCCAACTGCTCGATCGTCCAGCCATTGGAAGCGGCTACCGATTGCACCAGGTAGGCGGCCATTTGCGCCACGTTTTCATCGCTGGGCTCGGTTTCGATAAACAAATTTCGGCGCAATGCGTCCTTCAAATTATCGGGCCCGCCGGCAAGCCCTTCGTCGTAGGCTTTGACGCGCCCGTAAAAGGCTTTCGCCATTTCCTTGACCTTCTTGCCGACGCCAAGATCGCCGACGCCCATTTCGCGCAAGTTGCGGTCCATATCCGCAAACATGATATCGAACAGCCTTTGCGACAAGCTGGCGCTGCGTTCATTTGCCATTTCCTTGAGGCAGCGCATCACCAGATAGGCATGCAGCCCAATCAGATCAAAACGCCCGCCGACCGTATCAGGCACGCCGCAATCGTTGTAAAAGGCCGGTAGACGCGCCTGATCGACGATGACCCCGTAGAGCCGGTAATCGGCGGCCTGATCCTGGCGACGCCGGAATAAATCAAACAATCCCATGGGAAACGCTATCTTCCTTTGCCCAAAACCGTGTGGCGCCCGCAAAGCGCGCCGCCCGCGTGACGCTTTTTTGGTGGCTGGGCTTGTGCTATAATCCGCTACCATATAGTCCGTTCATCGCCCGCGCGCCAGCCGGGCGAGCAAAATATTCGCGTAGAAGGAAAAACCAAGTTCCATGGGCCGTCGATCACCTTTGTTTACAGCCGCTGTTTTGGCGGCGGCGCTTGGCGCCTGTGCGCCGCGCATAAATTCTCATGGTAATCTGCCCGACCCCGATTTGCTGGCGGAAGTCGAGGTCGGCCAAGTCAATAAGTCCGATGTTGTGCAGATTTTGGGATCGCCTTCCAGCCTGGCGCCATTCGACGGGAACGTTTGGTATTACGTCAGCGAGAAGACCAAAACCGTCGCTTTTTTCGCGCCCGAGATTATTGAACGCAAGGTCATTGTTATCCGCTTCAACAAGCGCGGTATCGTGACGGCGCTCAAAACGTTCGGTCTGGAAGAAGCCCGGAAGATGGAAATGGTTGAACGCAAAACACCAACCGCCGGTAACGAGTTGGGGCTTTTGCGCCAATTGTTCGGCAATATCGGCCGCTTCGAGGGTAAGAATTCGGGCGGACAATAAGGCGGCGGCAATCACCAAAAAAGCCCCCCGGGAGGAACGCTCCCGAAGGGCTTTTTGTTTGTTTGGCTTTCTGGTCAGGCGGCGAGGATGGCAATAAGCAGAATGGCGACGATGTTGGTGATCTTGATCATCGGGTTGACCGCCGGTCCCGCTGTATCTTTGTAAGGATCGCCGACGGTATCGCCGGTGATGGCGGCGTGGTGGGCGTCGGAGCCTTTGCCGCCGTGGTTCCCGTCCTCGATATATTTTTTGGCGTTATCCCAGGCGCCGCCGCCCGAGGTCATCGATATGGCGACGAACAGGCCGGTGACGATGATGCCCATCAGCATGGCGCCGACGGTGGTAAATGCCGCCGCCTGGCCGGCGATCGGCAGGATCACGAAATATACGACGAACGGCGCCAGAACGGGCAGCAATGACGGCACGATCATTTCCTTGATCGCCGCCCTGGTGAGCATATCGACGCATTTGCCGTATTCGGGTTTGCCGGTGCCGTCCATGATGCCCGGAATTTCCTTGAACTGGCGGCGCACTTCGATGACCACGGAGGCGGCCGCCCGGCCGACGGCCATCATTCCCATGGAAGCGAACAGGTAGGGAAGCAAGCCGCCGATGAACAGGCCGACGACGACGAACGGATCATCGAGCCTGAAACTTACCTTGAGATCCGGGAACGCGGACTGCAGTTCCTGGTTAAAGGCACCGAACAATACCAGCGCCGCCAAGCCGGCCGAGCCGATGGCATAGCCCTTGGTCACCGCTTTGGTGGTGTTGCCGACGGCGTCCAGTGCATCGGTGGTTTTGCGCACTTCATCGGGCAAGTTCGCCATTTCGGCGATGCCGCCGGCGTTGTCGGTGACCGGACCGAAGGCGTCGAGCGCCACCACCATGCCGGCCAGCGCCAGCATCGAAGTGGCGGCGATGGATAGCCCGTACAGGCCGGCGGTAAGGAACGAAACAATAATACCGGCACAAATGACGATCACCGGCAGCGCTGTCGATTCCATGGAAATGGCCAAGCCCTGAATGACGTTGGTGCCATGGCCGGTCTCGGAGGCGCGGGCGATACTGCGTACCGGACGGGTTTCGGTGCTAGTGTAATATTCGGTGATCCAGACGATCAGACCGGTGACGACCAGCCCGGTAAGGGCACAGATGTATAGGTTGGTGCCGGTGAATGTGCCGCTATCGGTGGTGAAGACGGTATCCCAGCCGACACTTAGGGAAATGATGCCGCCAATGAAGATGGCCGAGATGACGGCGCTGGCGATAAAGCCCTTATAGAGCGCGCCCATGATATTGTTGCTTGCCCCAAGGCGGACGAAGAAGGTGGCGATTACCGAAGCAACGATGCAAGTGGCGCCGATCAATAGCGGCAGCGTCATCAGGGTTTCACGGTCGGCGCCGGTGAAAAACAGCGCTCCCAGCAGCATGGTGCCAACGATCGTCACGGCGTAGGTCTCAAACAAATCAGCCGCCATGCCGGCGCAGTCGCCCACATTGTCGCCCACATTGTCGGCGATGACGCCGGGGTTGCGTGGATCGTCCTCAGGGATACCGGCTTCGATCTTGCCGACCAGATCGGCGCCGACATCGGCGCCCTTGGTAAAGATGCCGCCGCCAAGGCGTGCGAATATGGAAATCAGCGAGGCGCCAAAGGCAAGCCCGACCAAAGCTTTAAGGATTTCCGCCGAGCCCTCGGAGCTCGACAGCTCGAATGTTCCGCGCAAGACCTCGAAATAAATGGTGACGCCGAGAAGCGCCAGGCCGACCACCAGCATGCCGGTGATGGCGCCCGACTTGAAGGCGATTTCCAGGCCCGCGCCGAGACCCTGGGACCGGGCCGCTTCCGCCGTTCTCACATTGGCGCGTACGGAAACATTCATGCCGATATAACCGGCGGCGCCGGATAGAATGGCGCCGATGAAAAACCCGATCGCCGTCGGCAGGCCGAGCAACAAGCCAAGGATGACGCCGACAACGACGCCGACGACGCCGACGGTCAGGTATTGGCGATTAAGATAGGCACGCGCGCCTTCCTGTACGGCGGCGGCAATTTCCTGCATCCGTTCCGTGCCGGCGTCGGCTGCCAGGATGGAACGAACCGCATAGGCGCTGTAAAGCAAGGCGAGTACGCCACATGCAATAATTAATATCGAGACGTTGTCCATTCCAACTGATCCTTTTTGGATTGAAATTACCTGTGTGGGATTGCGCACCGCAATGATTGGGTACGGTCAAACGGCGGCGAACTTTTGCCAGATACGGCCCGGCAAAGCAACCGGACGATCGAAGCCGTTGCATCCGCTATGCCGAAAGGCTGGTATTTAATTGGCCGGCCGGTCGAGGATGCCTTGTATCAGAACGCCATCGACAAGCCCCTTGCCGACGGCACGCTCGGCGATAACCATCAGCCGGCGGCCCAGAATATCGATGTCCAACTCCTTGTGATCGCGCAAATGGCGCGGAACGAACCCCATCATATCGCGCAGCAAGGCGTCTTTGAGCTTGGTCATGCGCTTGCGCAATTCGGGGGCGTCTTTCCTGGCAACCTCGATCTGGATAGTGAGCTGAATATTTGTGTTCAGCTTATCCCCTTGAAATATGGGAATAACCACGGGCTCCAGGGTCAGATATAGGGGCGGGTCGGACTCGTCTTCTTTGGGCTTCTTGGGCTTTGCAGCGCCGTCCCCGGCTTCGGCTCCGGCCTCGGCGCCTTCCACCGGATCGGGAGCGAACGGGCCAAGCTCCATTTGCTGCATAATAGTGACGCCGCCGCCCGCAAGCAGGAGCACCCCGACAATTATGAATATAAGTATTTTCGGCATGATCAAATGGTAGCCGAGAAGACGCTGTCATTCCAGCCGTTAAACCGGTCGCCTAAAAATGCGCCCAACCGGGTTTTTTGATTTCCATCTCTTTGCCGTCGGCCGCGGCAAAGCGGACCCGGGTTTCCGCATTTGCGCGGCCGATTCGCGTGACCGCGCAACCGGAGCTTTCGCCCGCCTGGATGACGCGGCTGGCCATGGCGGGCGGCGCCGTAAATAAAAGTTCGTAGTCATCGCCGCCACCGATTACAACATCCATGCCATATTCCGGCGCGCCGAGGCAGCTTTGGGCGGCGGCCGACACCGGAATGCGCCCGGCTTCGATGTCGGCGCCGATATTCGAGGCAAGGCAAAGATGGCCGAGATCGACGGCCAGGCCGTCGGAGATATCAATGGCCGCCGTGGCCAGCCCGATCAGGTTTTGGCCGAGCGTCACGCGGGGCTCCGGCCGCTGCAACCGGTCCAGAAGCGCCCCATATTCCGGCAACCCCATGCGGCCGGTATCGCCCTCATTATATATAGCCAATGCCAGGGCGGCATCGCCGATGCTGCCGGAAACCCAGATATCATCGCTTGTCCCGGCGCCGGAGCGCATAATCTGGCGCCCCTCCGGCACCGATCCAAAGGCGGTAACGCCGATGCTCAGCGGGCCATTGGCGGCCACCGTATCGCCGCCCAGCAATTGCAGCGAATGGCGTTGTTGCATGGCCGCCAGGCCGGCGCTGAACCCGGCGGCCCAATCGCTGGTCCAGTCTGCGGGCAGCGCCAACATCAAGGTGTAGCCCAAGGGCGCCGCTCCCATGGACGCCAGATCGGACAAATTCACGGCGAGCGCCTTGGCGCCGACGCTGTCCGGCGGATCGGTACCCCGAAAATGAACGCCGGCGATCAAGGCATCGGTTGTCACCACGGCCCGATGGCCGGGCGCAACATCGAACAAGGCGGCGTCGTCTTTGAGGCCGAGGGCGCCTTCGTTGCCGGCCGCCAGCGGCGCCATATAGGTTTCGATAAATCCGAACTCGCCGAGGCGTTCGGGCGTGCCCTTAACCATCACCGGTGTTCCCGGTAATCTCGGAGGGGCGCAATACGCGCCCGATGCGGTCGAGAATGCCGTTGACCAGACTGGGCTCGCCCTCGTGGTAGAAGGCCTTGGCGATATCCACATACTCCGATATCGCCACCTGCGCCGGGACCTTCGGATAGGAATAAAGCTCATAAGCCCCTGCCCTGAGCACAATGCGCAAGATCATATCCAACCGCTCAATGGTTTCGCCGTCGGGTAGTGCGCCGCTCACCAGCCCATCCAGCCGTTCCTGGTCGCGAATGACGCCGCGCACGGTGTCGGCAAATTTCTTGCGGTCGGTCCTGGCCAGCCGGCGCGCGCCGGTGCGAACTTTGCCCTCGTCGTCCAGTTGGCCGGCCCAGCGGTTTTCAAGATGGCTAAGCATCACATCGTCGAAGGAGGCGCCGGCGATCTCCATCTCATAGAGGCTCTGGACTGATATCAGCCGCGCCATGTTTGTGCTGCCAGAACCAACCACCAATTCGCCCCAGTTCCGTTAATCTCTATTTCGGCGCGCCAAATCCAATGCCCGCCGATTTTGCTTCTCCAATGGTATCAGGCGAAGCGTTGTTTGAGCGCCATCATGGCTAAGCAGGCCTCGCCCGCCCGCCCGCCGGTATTGCGATCCGTCAACGCCGCGCGCTTTTCCGCCTGCTCCCGGCTCTCGACGGTGAGCACGCCAAAGCCGTGCGGCATCTTCCGATCGACACTCATATCCATCAGGCGCCGGCTCATTTCCCGGCAGATATGATCATAGTGATCGGTTTCGCCGCGAATGACGCAGCCGAGGGTCACGCAACCTGCATAGGCGCCCGAGCCCCAGGCCAGGTTTACCGCCGCCGGTATCTCAAAGACGCCGGGAACGGCGATGCGCTCGCACCCATATCCTGCCTCGGTGAGCACCAATTTGGCGCCTTCGGCCAAGGTGTCGGTGATGTCTTCATAGAAGCGCGCCTCGACGATTAGAATCTTTCCCGTCTCAGCCATAAATCTGATCCAGTACCGGCAATTTGTAGTCTTTCGGAATGGTGATGGCGCGCTGCTCGATAATGGTCAGGCCATAGGCTTCGAGCCCGACGATGCTGCGCACGGTGCTGGAAAGCAAAATCATTTCGTGCACGCCGAGATCGAGCAATATCTGTGCGCCGACGCCATATTCGCGAAACGGCGTCGATGGATGTTCCTGGGTCTCAATCGATTGACGCAAGCGGTCGGACAGAACCGTTTGGTTGGACGAGCGGATCATCACAATGACGCCGCGCCCTTCTGCTTCGATCATCTCCATCGCCCGGTGCAATTCGATTGTCTTTTGGGCGCTGAAAATATCGTCAAAGATATTGAACGCATGCATGCGCACCAGAACCGGCCCCGGCGATCTCAGATTGCCTTTAACCAGCGCGATATGTTCGGTCGCTTCGGCATCGTTGGCGTAGACGATGGTGCGGAACTCCGCCGTATTGAGGGTCCTGAAATTGCCCTCGACGCGCGGCTTGACGATGCGGTCGTGACGCAGCCGGTAGGATATCAGATCGGCAATGGTGCCAATTTTCAGATTGTGCTTCTGGGCGAAGGCGACCAGGTCCGGCATGCGCGCCATGGTGCCGTCGTCCTTCATGATCTCGCAGATGACGCCCGCCGGGGTCAGCCCAGCCAGGCGTGAAATATCGACAGCCGCTTCGGTATGGCCGGTGCGCACCAGCACGCCGCCCTCGCGCGCCTTTAGGGGGAAGATATGACCCGGCGACACGATATCCGCCGCGCCCTTGGAGGGATCGATCGACGTGGCGACGGTGCGCGCCCGGTCCGGCGCCGAAATGCCGGTTTCGACGCCGTCGCGGGCTTCGATGGAAACCGTGAAGGCGGTTTCGTGCAGCGCTTCATTCTTCGGCGTCATCAGGTTGAGGCCAAGCTCGTTGACGCGTTGCTCGGTCAGCGACAGGCAAATCAAGCCGCGCCCGTGGGTGGCCATGAAGTTGATGGCGTCGGGCGTGGCCATTTGCGCCGGGATCACGAGGTCGCCCTCGTTTTCGCGGTCTTCCTCGTCGACGAGGATGAACATGCGACCGTTGCGGGCGTCCTCGATAATTTCTTCGATGGAAGCCAGGTAACTTTTATATGATGTATCAGGCATTGTCTTTCTCAAGAAGCCGCGCAACATACCGCGCCACGAGGTCAATTTCCAGATTTACCGCACTGCCTTCCGCAAAGTCTCCAAAGGTGGTGTTGGCTTCGGTATGCGGAATGATATTGACGCCGAAACTGTCCGCCCCAATCTCGTTCACGGTCAACGATACGCCATCGACGGTGATCGATCCCTTGGGCGCGATGAAACGCATCAAATCGTCCGGCGCGGTAAAAGTAAAGCGCTTGCAATCGCCGTCCGGGATGATGCTCAAAACCGCGCCGGTGCCGTCCACGTGGCCGCTCACCATGTGCCCGCCCAACTCATCGGCGGGCGTTAACGGGCGCTCCAAATTGACCCGGGTGCCGGTGGTCCAGGTTCCCAGCGATGTTTTGGCCAAAGTTTCGGCGGACGATTCCACCGCAAACCAGCCGGCGCCCTTCGCCACTACCGTGTGGCAGGCGCCCGAACAGGCGATTGATGCGCCGATGGCGACGCCGGCAAGATGGTAAGCGGTTTCGATCTGGTAGCGGGTTACGCCGCCGGAAAGCACAGACGTTACGGTTCCCACATCTGAGATAATGCCGGTAAACATTTCGGGCCTCAAATCTTGCGGGTCAGAATGTCCAACCCGTCCGGGCCTGCTGACATAGACGATTTCCTGGAAAACTCAAACATTTCCGATATTCCCTGGATGCCCAGCGCACCGATTGCCGGCATCGCATCGCCGCCCAAAATCGACGGCGCCCGGAACCAGGCAACTCGGTCGACCAGGCCGGCGCGCAGCATGGATGCCGCCACCATGCCGCCGCCTTCAACCAATACATTGGTCAGTCCAAGGCCGCCGAGATACGCCGCCAAGGTTTTGAGATCGATCTGATCATCCGCGCCGGCGGCGATTTCGATCACCTCGGCGCCGGCGCCGCGGAGCTGGCTCAACTTTTCCTCGTCATGGGCGCCGGACCGGGTCACCACCCATAGCGGCGCTTCAACAATCGATTTGACAAGATTGCTGTCCAACCGGATGCGCAGCCGGCCATCAAGGACAATGCGCGGCCGCCGGGCGTTGCTGATCCCGCCGAGGCGCGCCGTCAGGGTTGGATTGTCGGCGGCCAGGGTGCCGCTGCCGATCATCACCGCATCGTGGCGGGCGCGCAATTGATGGGCCATGGCGCGGGCCTGATCGCCGGTGATCCATTGGCTGTCACCGTTTGCTGTGGCAATGCGGCCATCCAGGGTGGCGGCCATTTTCAAAGTGAAGGCGGGCCGCCCCAGCTCCACGCGGGTGAAAAACCCCTGATTGGCATCCCGCGCGGCTGCGGATGAGAGGCCATGTTCAACGTCGATGCCGCGATCCCGCAAAAGCGCCAGGCCCGAGCCTGAAACCCTTGGATCGGCGTCAATGATGGCGGCGACAACGCGGACGACACCGGCATCGGCCAACGCTTCGGCGCAGGGCGGCGTCTCGCCCTGGTGGCTGCACGGCTCCAACGTGACATACGCGGTGGCGCCTTTTGCATTTGCGCCGGCGTTTTTGATTGCCATGGTTTCGGCATGTGGGCGCCCGCCATCGGCGGTCCAGCCACGCCCGGTGATGCGGCCGTCCTTGACCAGCACGCAGCCGACCGCCGGGTTCGGCCAGGTGTTGCCGAGGCCGCGAAGCCCAAGCGAAATCGCCAGGCGCATGAACCCGGCGGGATGGTTTGAATGGGCTGATCCGGTTTGGTTATTCGTCACTCAAGGTACCGACGAAAGCTTCGAAATCCTTGGCTTCACGAAAATTTCGGTAGACCGAGGCAAAGCGCACATAGGCAACCTGATCCAGATCGGCGAGCACATCCATGACGATTTCGCCGATGACCTTGGACGGTATCTCGGCCTCGCCCAGGCTTTCCAGGCGGCGTTGGATCGAGCTGACAACGCGTTCGACCTGATCTTCATCGACCGGGCGTTTTTGCAAAGCCATATTTAAAGACCGAGCCAGCTTTTCCCGCTCGAACGGTTCTTTCTTGTCGTTCTTTTTCAGGATCGACAATTCGCGCAGTTGAACCCGCTCGAAGGTCGTCCAGCGCGCGCTGCATTCCGGGCACGACCGTCGCCGGCGAATAGCCGCATTGTCTTCGGTTGGCCGGGAATCTTTAACCTGTGTGTCGTCGTGGTGGCAAAATGGGCAGCGCATGGCCGATCCTCCCTAGATCTTTAGCTATGAATGTCCTGATAAATGGGAAAGCGTTCGCACATCTCTTTTACTCTCGCCGCGATATCAGTTTCAATTTTGGAATTGTCATCGGGATTGGCGGCCAGGCCGTCCAGCACCTCGACAACCATCTCCCCAATTTTGGCGAACTCGGCCAGACCGAACCCCCGGGACGTGCCGAACGGCGTTCCCAGGCGGACGCCGGAGGTTACCGCCGGTTTTTCCGGATCGAACGGAATGCCGTTTTTGTTACAAGTAATTGAGGCCCGCTCCAGCGACGCCTCGGCGATCTTGCCGGTTAGTTTTTTGGGACGGAGATCGACCAGCATCAGATGCGTGTCGGTGCCGCCCGATACAATATCGCAGCCTCTTTCGTTCAATGTCGCGGCCAGGGTTTTGGCGTTTTCCACCACGTTTTTTCCGTAGGCGGAAAATTCGGGGCGCAAAGCCTCGCCAAGGGCCACCGCCTTGGCGGCAATCACATGCATGAGCGGGCCGCCTTGCAGCCCGGGGAATATGGCGGAATTGATTTTCTTGCCCAAATCCAAATCGTTGCTCAGGATCAGCCCGCCCCTCGGCCCGCGCAGGGTTTTGTGGGTGGTCGAGGTGACGACGTCGGCATGGTCCAATGGGCTCGGATGCACGCCGGCGGCAACCAAGCCGGCGAAATGGGCCATATCGACCATCAATAGCGCCCCCACCTCATCGGCGATTTCCCGGAAGGCGGCAAAATCGATAATCCTCGGATAGGCGGAACCGCCGGCGATGATAAGTTTCGGCGCATGCGCCTTGGCGAGGCTTCGAACCTCATCAAAATCGATCAGCGCGTCCTGGCGGCGCACCCCATACTGCACCGCATTGAACCATTTGCCCGACAGGTTCGGCGGCGCGCCATGGGTCAGATGCCCGCCCGCCGCCAGCGACATGCCCATCACCGTGTCGCCCGGCATCACGGTAGCGGCCATGACAGCCTGGTTGGCTTGGCTGCCGGAATGGGCCTGGACGTTGGCGTAGGCGCAACCGAATAATTCCTTGGCCCGGTCGATGGCAAGATTCTCGGCAATATCGACAAACTCGCAGCCGCCGTAATAGCGCCGGCCCGGGTAGCCTTCGGCATATTTATTGGTCAGGACCGAGCCCTGGGCTTCCAGTACGGCTCTGGAAACGATATTTTCCGACGCAATCAGCTCGATCTGATTTTGTAGGCGGGACAATTCCAATTTGCCCACGCGAAAAATATCGGGATCGGCTTCGGCCAGCGAATTGGTAAAGAATTGCTCTTGGCTGGTAGAGGCGAAAGATGAATTTACGAGCGTCATTAACGATAAGTCCTAATCAGAAATATTACCGGCAGCGCATTTTACGCTGGCGTTATCTTGTCGATGCGGCGCTGGTGGCGGCCGCCCTCAAACTCCGTCTTCAAAAATATCTCCAGGCAGTCGCGGGCAACTTCAATGCCGATCATGCGGCCTCCGAATACGATAACGTTGGCGTCGTTGTGCTGGCGGCACATGCGGGCGCCAAGCGCATCGTGCACCAATGCGGCGCGCACATCGGGATGGCGATTGGCGGCCATGCTGATGCCGATACCGGACCCGCAAATCAACACCCCCTTGCCTGCCTCGCCGGCCCCCAGCGCCCCCGCCACGGCGTGGGCGAAGTCCGGGTAATCCACGGAATCTGGGCCATTTGTGCCCAAATCGATGGGCGCATAACCCAACTGGGTCAAGGTCTCAACAAGGCTTTCCTTGAGCGCGAATCCGGCATGATCGGAACCGATGGCAATGGTCTGATTCATTCGAATTCCATAAAAAAGTGATGGTTTCGCGATGTGACATCCGAAAGCGCGTCACTATATATCGGAGTTTAGCGCCAGTGCAACACAACTTGTCGGTTGGCCGGGAATTTTGCCGGTAATTATTTTTGCCGTGAACGTCCGCCACAAGCGGCGCCCGGCAGTCCTCCGGCTAGAGCGGTTCCGGCCATCTCGTTGAAAAACAACGCGGATATACGGCGGTCCAATTGTTACTATTTAATTGTTGATTCGTTTCGATTTTTGGCTTTAATTTTCAGCCTAATAAAACGCGCAAAATATTCCGTTCACCAAGGCAATTTGGAAAAAATTTGATGGCAAATGAAGAAATAGGGGAAGTTTCGAAAGACGATTTATTGCGCTTTTCGACCGACATTGTCGCCTCGTATGTGGGACGAAACACGGTCTCCGGCGAAGGTCTTCCGGGGCTCATCAATACCGTATTTTCAGCCCTGAACGATTTGGATGGTGCCAAGGACGCAGCCGCCGCGAACAGCCAGAAGCCGGCTGTTTCGATCCGCCGTTCGGTTACCTCGGATCATCTTATTTGTCTGGAAGACGGCAAAAAGCTGAAAATGCTGAAGCGCTATATTCGCACCAATTTCTCCATGACACCGGATGAATACCGCGCCAAATGGGGACTGCCTCATGACTACCCCATGGTTGCGCCGAATTATGCGAAGCAGCGTTCCGAGTTTGCCAAGACCATCGGGCTCGGCAGAAATGGAAGCCGGCGGCGCATCCAGCCGGCTTAAAATATCCTGGTCCCGGCCGGAATGGATCGGCGCCATCGGCCAGATGGTGCCGCCCAACCAGCAGAATCTTGGTCGCCATATCGCCTCGGCCAGCCGCTTCCGGCTGACGCCAATCCGATCAGACGGTACGGAAGCCGCCCGCTTGGCCGGCTGCGCCGCGCTTTTTGGCAATGACATAGCGCAGCTTGTTGATGGCCAGCCGCTCGAGGGTATCGACGCTAGCCCTCCGGTCGCCGACCATGGAGATCTCTTCCATGGATATGGGATCGATGGCGACCACCTTGATGAAGCGGCCATTGGGTGTGAACTCGAATAAAACCTCGCCCAACCGGACATCGTGCGCGGACATAGCGCTACCTTTGCATCTGTTTCCGGCCAATTTCCGTCAAATTCACCGGTTTCATTGCAGAGCATAGATCGATAGTGTTAGCAAAATTTAAACAAGATCAGAAAGTTTGATGCGATGGATTTTTTGGGCCGATATCCGGCGACGCGCATGCGCCGCAACCGCCGCGACGAATGGAACCGGCGCCTGGTCGCCGAAAATACCCTGAGCGCCAACGACTTGATTTTGCCTATTTTTGTCACCGAAGGTCAGGGCTTGCGCCAGCCGGTGGCATCCATGCCCGGCGTCGACCGGGTTTCGGTCGATCTTTTGCGCGAAGTGGTTGCCGAAGTGGCGGAATTGAAAATCCCCGCCATAGTCATATTTCCCGAGGTCGATCCGGCGTCGAAAACCCCCGATGCCCGCGAGGCCTGCAATACCGACAATCTGGTGTGCCGCTCGATCCGGGCGGTGAAAGCCGATTATCCCGATATCGGCGTCATTTGCGATGCGGCGCTCGATCCGTTCAATTCCGACGGTCATGACGGGCTTTTGGTGGACGGCCATATCCTCAACGATGAAACGGTGGAAATTC
>CAUZTZ010000041.1:0-18094 GCA_963582805.1 Alphaproteobacteria bacterium | reverse complement strand
TGCGACTATGGCCCAGAACGCGCGTGAGAAACGAAAAGATAACAAAAAACGGTAAAAAGTTGGAAACGCCCCGGCGGGCGCCAACAAAGAGTTGAAAAAATGGGGCGAACGAGGGGACTTGAACCCCCAACCCCCGGCACCACAAGCCGGTGCTCTAACCAGTTGAGCTACATTCGCCATTGGGTTTGGGCGCTCTAAGTAGACCCGCCGCTCCCTATGGTCAAGCCTGGGCTCCGATCATAGACCGGTGCCAAGCCGGACGCCCGGCTGGCCGAGCCGGCTTCGCCGAAAGGGCTACGCCGGCCGGGCCCGGCCATCCCCAGACCGGCTGGGCCGATGCGTTGCGCTACATTCGCCATTGGGTTTGGGCGCTCTAAGGTGACCCGCCGCCCATGGTCAAACGCGGCTTTATCTCGGCCCCCCGTCCCGAAATCCAAAACAATCCCGATGGCCCCTTGCACCGGCCCGCGTACAGACTATTTAGGTAGGGTGCTCTTGACCAATATGAATAGGAATTTTTGGTCCCTCAGCCGGGCGCTACCCGTGCTCGTGGCCTGCGCAGAGGGGTAAAACCGTAACAAAGCGTCATAAACCGTCATAAACAGTCATAACCGTAAGGGGGGTACAAAAACATGTCGCGCGAATAGGATGAAGATTTACAACCGAGTCAATGAGGCGGAGAGAAGAGAAATGAAAAAGAAAAGTAGAAGAAATATCAACACAGAGATCACAGAGAACACAGAGGAGAAAAGGGAGCGAAGGCGCTGCGCGCGGCAAAAATTCTCTGTGTCCTCTGTGCTCTCTGTGTTTCAAACCTTTTTCTTGCCAGAGGCCTAATTTTGCGGGAATACCGTCGGGAAGCGAAAGTAGAGTGCCTGGCAGCACGGGCGGGCCGACCATGCCATCCCCCGCCCTCGGCCGATACTTATTGTCTCGCCAGCTGCACGTTTCGTCTCACCGTCTCTGCGGTGAAAATAATCGGGCGGATAGTAGTCCCGCCTTTTGAGCTCCGGCTGCCGCCAATATTTTACCGGATATTAAACCGGCCGTGGCAGTCTATAATGAAGCTGAAGCGACTTCGGCCCGGGTGGTGAATATTGTTCCAAGGTTTTGTTTTTTCCGATGAAACGTCCCAGTTGAGCGATGCCGAATACCGGTACGCGCTGGCCTGTTTGGACGCGGCCAAGGAGGCCATCGATGCGCGCACAGCGTTGATCAACGCCGATCCCGCACGCGCCGCACTTTTGATGCCCGACGAAGGCTGGCATCCGGACAGCCAGCCCAGTTTCGAATTGGACGGCTCTACCCGCAACGCGCAGACATCGTATGATCTGCTGGCCAGTGGCGAGCGGGACATCATTGCCAAGATGCGCCTCTACGGCCATTCCTTCACCGGCTATCAATTGGCGACGTTGGAGCTAGCCGGCAAACGGCCCTGGCTTTCCAAGAAATTGCCGGACAATTGGGATCAGGTTTTAAGCTTTTTGGCCGGCCCGCCGGATCAGGCGGTGTTCGATTATGTGGCCGTCGCCGGCGCCCTGCCGGCTGAGCTCGGCGCCGCGCCGCCGCGCAAGTTTGGCGAGATCGGCTGGCTGATCGATGGCGCCATCGTCAACGACGACACCTACGCCTATCTGGAACGGCTTTGCCTGATGCATGAGAACGGGCTAATCGATCATTTGCGCGCCCGCCAGGGTGTGGGCAGCGTGCTTTCCATTGTCGAGATCGGCGGCGGCTTCGGCGGCCTCGCCTGCCATCTGATGAAATTGTTTGGCGAGCAAGTCCGTTATGGGATCATCGATATCCCGGAATCATTGGCGTTTTCCTCCATTTATTGCGGCACGCTTTTCCCCACCCTGGACAACCGGTTCGAACAAGAGGGACCGGTAAGCTTACCCGATACACCCGGCTTTTCGTTTTTGCCCAATACGCTTGCCCGCGAGATGTCCGCCGATCTGGTGATCAACACCCTGTCTTTGTCGGAAATGTCGGATGCGCAGATCCACGATTACTGCAAAGCCGCCAGCGCCATGATTGGCAACGACGGCATCTTTTTCGAACAAAACCACCAGACCGGCCACCAGGGGCCCGGTGATATCCCGCCGCTGTATTTGAAGAACCTGAAGAAATGCGAAAGCCAAATATTGACCGCCAGCTTTCCCGAACGGCGCGGCGATGCCAATTTCTGGGTCAATGCGGATTACAAGGGCTGCTGATGCCATGAGCCTTCCGCGCATCCTCTGCGTCACCGAAAAATGGGCCGAGTGTGATCCCAGCCACGGCCTGTCGAACGTGCATCATAATTTTATCGGCTCGCTCCGATCGTCGGGGCTGGCCGAGGTGGATACGTTCTTTTTCGATGAAGTCGCGCACCGGACAGGGGAGCGGTGCGATGAATATCTGATCGAGCATTGCCGGGCGCGGCCCGCCGATCTGATCTTCCTCACCATGGTGCGCGGCACCGATCTGAACCCGGCGCCCGATACCTTGGCGCGCATCCGGGGCGAGCTGGGCATTGCCATCATATCGGCCTATTTCGATACCACCGACGCCTACGCCATCGACTGGATCGACCGCTACGCGCCCGCCGTGGACGTCAACGTGATCGTCGACTGTTATTCCAACTACGCCGCCAACGGCGCATTCCCGGACAAATTCCTGCCCACCTGGACGCCGCAAGACCCGGACCTCTACGTCCCCGGTACCGGCGCCCGCCCTATCGATGTCAGTTTCCTTGGCAGCACCCGCGCCTATCCGGGGCGCAAATTGGCGCTTGGCATGCTGGCCGAGGCCGGCATCCAGGTGCGCCAGGGCGGCGGCCAGATCGAGGGCGGATTGGCCCCCGAAGACTATGCCGGCCTCTTCCGCCAATCCAAGATCACCATCAATTTTTCAGGCCCGGCCATGGATGGGCCCGGCCATCAATGCAAGGGCCGGGTGATCGAAGCCACTTTGTCCGGCGCGCTTTTGCTGGAAGAAGCCAACCCGGAAACCGAAAAATGGCTCACCTCCGGCGTCCATTACGCGGCCTTCACCGGCGAGCGGGATCTGGTGGCAAAGGTTCGCCATTACCTGGCCGATGCGCCGGCGCGCGCCGAAATCGCCGCCGCCGGCGCCGCCCACGCCCGCGCCAACTATACCGCCGGGGCGTTCTGGCGGCTGGTTCTGGCGCGCGCCCTGCCCGCCATTGGGCCGGCGGCCCGCCTGATGGGAGATGCCCCGTGAAGTATCACGTCTTCGTTTTGGTCTGGGGCCAGCCGTTCGCGGCGGCGCATCTGGAAATGGCGCTGCCGTTCCTGATGATGCCGGGCAATCTGCCGGCGCTGGCCGCCGGCGCCGATGTGGATTTCCATATCTACACGGACCGCGCCACGCAGCCCATGCTGGATGCGGGCAGCGCCTGCCTGGATGCCCATTGCCGGCGGCGCATCCATGTGTTGGAAGACATCCGGGTGCGCGGCGCCTCGCCCCTCGCCCACGCCGAGGGCATTGCATTCCCGGAATACAAATACGCCCTGCAGCGGGAATGCGTGCGCCATCTCTATGAGACCGTGAAGGACGGCGGCCACGGCAATGTCAAAGCTTCGGTCATATTCCTGGATTCCAATTTTATCCTGGCGGACGGCAGCCTGGCGGCCCTTCATCAGCGCCGCCTGCAAGGCTTTGAAGCCGCCGCCGTCAGCGTGCTCAGATTGTCGGAGCCCAAGGCGCAGCCGATGCTCTTGGGCCGGCTTGGCGGTGACGCAAGTGTGGGTCCGCGGGAATTGGTCGCTATCGGCCTCGAAGCGCCGCACCATTTCACCGCAGCCTTTTACATCGATGCGGAGCGCTTCACCCCCTATCCGAGCCAGCTTATCTGGCCGGTCGGGGATGATGGTCTGCTCACCCGCGCCTTCCTGCCGCACCCGCTGATGGTGCCCCTCGCGCCTGAAATCGCGCGCTCGCAAAGCACCATGGATTACGACATGGCGCTCCGCACCACCACCGACAATCGGATATATGTGGCCGCCGATTCGGATGAAATGCTGGTCGCCAAGCTCAGCGGCGACGATCACCAGGCGGCGCGCCAGGCCGGGCCGCCGCCGAGCCCGGAAAATCTGGCCCTGTTCCTACTGAGCTGCACCAACCGGCGGCACCGCTTGTTCGCGGACGTGCCGATCTATTTTCATGCCGGCGAGGCGCATGCCGATTTGGCCAAGGTGACGGCGCAATCGGAATTGCTCCTGGACGCCAGCTATGATTTTATCGATGTGATCGCGGCCCGTAGCGCCGGGCTGGATGCCAGCGCCTTGTTGTACGTGAAATCATTTTTCGGCGCCATTGAGGATTATATGTCACCGCAGCTAGAACCGGTTGCCCTCGAAGCCCTCCGCCAATTGGCGAGCGCCGGCTAGAGGCCCCAGCGGCAATGAAAACCCAGACCGCCTTTGCGCAGCGCGCCGGCCGCCTCGCCCGCATATGCGATGCGGGACCGCTGGATCAGGATTTCCCGCTTTTGAAGGCGCTTACCCTGGATGCGGCCCTGTTTGGGCGGCTTCGGGACGCGGTCAATAATTACCTCTATGTGACCCTCGACGCCTACTACCAGGACCGGAAATTTGATCCCGGCGGTGATTTTCTCAAAACCGAACGGGGCGCCCTTGCCGGGCTTCCCAATATCACCCCCAACGGGCTGGTCCTGCCGAAGCGGCAAACCGCTGCCGCCTATAATCTGGTGCACCAGACCGTCGCCGGAATATTCACCGCCTTTGGATTGGCCGATCATGCCCGCGCCGTGCACGCGCCGGTGAATATCCGCCTGGTCAACGGCCGCCCCGATGCCGCCATCGACGGCCGGCCAAGGGCATCGGCGAAAATGCATTCGGACATGTGGGCCGGCGAGCCGGCGGGCGCCATCATGGTGTTCCTCCCCGTATTCGGCGCCGCCGGCAATACCGGCATCAAATGGATCGAGCCATTGTCCTTCCCGCAGGCGCTCATGGGCCCGTTGGATGATTTCGATGCCGGCGCGCATCTGGCCGAGGGCGGGCGCGAATATGATTGCGGGCTTACCCCCGGCGTGTTGCTGCTGGCCGATCCCTATTTGATCCACGCGACGCAGAAAAACTCCAATAATCTGCGCTTGTCCATCGATTTCCGCTTCCTGCCGGCCGAGACCCTGGCCAGCGACGATTTGGCGCCGGGCACCCGGCTGGACAACTATTTGGCGCCGGAAGATTGGGCCGATATCGGCACCGGGCGGGTGCTTACGTCGGACGCACCCCTTGCCGATTATGACGGCCCGGATCTGGCCACCTCCAACGATTACGCCGCCCAATTCCCGATCAAATTCATCGATGGCGAGCCCCGGCGTATCACCGCCGGGGACCTGGCGCGGCTGTTGGATATGGAGATCGCCGGTGAAGCGGCGCCCGCCGGTGAGGCCGTGCCCAGCGGCCTCGAATACCAAAACCTCGATGCGGCCGAGACGGCGGTCATCCAAAAACGCGCCCGCGATATCTTGCGCGATGCCAAACTGACTGCCGCCGGGCCCGGCACGATCGGCAACTGGCAGCGCGGCTGGGGCGAGATTTTGGAGCGGGTGCGCGAGATGGGCGTCTCCGAAGCCACCCTGGCGCCGCAATATTTCCGCCACGACGTGCTGCGCCTGGATGGCCGCTATATCCGCGCCGCCGACACCGGGTTCGAGCCCCGCCTCTACGCCGCCATGCGCGCCGCCCTGTTCCAGCAGCTGTTCGCCGGCCTTAGCGAAGTGATCGAGTTCGGCTGCGGCACCGGCCAGAACCTTTACCAGCTGCATCGGCTTCTGCCCGGCCTCCGCCTCACCGGCGCCGATTGGGCGCAACCAAGCCAAGAGCTGATACGCCTGATCGGGCGGGCTGAAAACGCCCCAATGGACGGCGTCCGCTTCGATATGGCGAGCCTGGAGGGCGCTGAAAACCTCGCCATCGAGCCCGGCGCCGGCATCATGACCCTGCACGCAATGGAACAATTGGGCGCCAATTTCGCGCCGTTCCTGGATTACCTGATCGGCCTTAAACCGGCCATCGTGCTGCACCTGGAACCGATCGCCGAGCTGTACGATGCAAGCAATCCGTTCGATGCCGCCGCCCTCGCCTATCACGCCAAGCGCGGCTACCTGACGGGGTTGCTGGGCGCCCTCAAATCCCACGCGGCGGCGGGGCGCATTGAAATTCTCAAAATCCACCGCTCCGGCTTCGGCAGCACCTTTCATGAGGCCTATTCGATTGTCGTCTGGCGGGCCGGCTGATATTCGCAACCCTCGCACATCCCCCGCTCACACATCGATGAGCCCGTCTTCCAACTCCTTGGCGTGTTCCTGGATGAAGGCGAGGCGCAGTTCCGGCTTTTTGCCCATGAGCTGCTCGACCAGGTCTTCGGTGTCCCGGGCTTCGCGCTTTTCGTCGTCGGTGTGGCGCAAGGGCACCGTGACCCGTAACAAAGTCCGGGTCTCGACGCTCATGGCGGTTTCGCGCAGCTGCTGCACCGGCATTTCACCGAGGCCCTTGAAGCGGCTGATATCGATCTTGCCGCGCCCGGTGAAGGCTTTTTCGAGCAGCTCTTCCCGGTGCGCATCGTCCATGGCGTAGGCCGTCTTGCCCCCCTGGACGAGCCGGTACAAAGGCGGCTGCGCAATATAAAGGTGCCCACTTTCAATGAGTTGTGGCATTTCTTTAAAGAAATAGGTCATCAACAATGAGGCGATGTGGGCGCCGTCCACATCGGCGTCGGTCATGATGATGACCTTGTCGTAGCGCAAATCGTCATCCCGGTAGCGGGCGCCGGTGCCGCAGCCCAAAGCCTCCACCAGATCGTTCAGCTCCTGGTTGGCATGCATCTTGTCGGCGGTGGCGCTGGCGACGTTCAGGATCTTGCCGCGCAAGGGCAGCACCGCCTGGGTTTTGCGGTCGCGGGCCTGCTTGGCGGAGCCGCCGGCGGAATCGCCCTCGACGATAAACACCTCGGTACCGGCGGCGGCGTTCAAAGTGCAATCGGCCAGCTTGCCGGGCAGGCGCAGCCGCTTGGTCGCCGATTGCCGCTTCAGGGTCTTTTCCTGGCGCCGTTTCATGCGAATAGATGAGCGCTCGACCACCGCCTCCAACAAACGCCCGGCGGTAACCGGATCGCCCGACAGCCAATGATCGAAGTGATCGCCGAGCGAAACCTCGACCAGCTTGGCGGCCTCCACGGTCGACAGTCTTTCCTTGGTCTGGCCCTGAAACTGCGGCTCGGAAATAAACACCGACAGCATGATACAGGCGCCGCCGACCACATCGTCGGCGTTGATCTTGGCCGCCGCCCGGTTGCCGATCAGCTCGCCATGGGCGCGGAGGCCCTTGAAAAGCGCCGTCCTCAGCCCCGATTCGTGGGTGCCGCCAAGGGGCGTCGGCACCGTGTTGCAATAGGAATTGAAATATTCGTCCTCGTCCTCGGGCCAGGCGACGGCCCATTCGACGCTGCCGGTGCCGCCGTTAAGCTGGGCCCGGCCGGCAAACGGCGTCGGCGTGATGGTGCGCCGCCCGGCCAGGGTCAGGCCCAGATAATCCTTCAGCCCGCCGGGGAAATGCAGGCTCGCCTTGGCCGGCGTTTCCGCATCACCGGCCAGCAGTTCGGGCGCGCAGGACCAGCGGATTTCGACGCCCCGGAACAAATAGGCCTTGGAGCGGGCCATGCGATAGAGGGTCGCCGGGCGGAAATGCACCTTGGGCCCGAAAATCTTGGGATCGGGATGAAAGGCGATGGTGGTGCCGCGCCGGTTGGAGACCTTGCCCAAATCTTTAAGTTTTCCGGCCGGCTTGCCGCGCGCATAGCTTTGCGTCCACAGTTTTTTATCGCGCGCCACCTCCACATCAAGCGTATCGGCGAGCGCGTTGACCACCGACAAGCCAACGCCGTTCATGCCGCCCGATGTCTCATAGGCTTTGCCGGAAAATTTGCCGCCCGAATGCAGCGTTGTCAGGATCACTTCGAGCGCCGATTTGGATTTGAACTTGGGGTGCGGGTCAACCGGAATGCCGCGCCCATTGTCGCGCACCGTCACGCATTGATCGGCGTCCAATTGCAGATCGATATGGCTGGCCTCGCCGGCCACCGCCTCGTCCATGGCGTTGTCGAGCAATTCGGCCACCAGATGGTGGACGGCGCGCTCGTCGGTGCCGCCGATATACATGCCCGGCCGGCGGCGCACCGGCTCAAGCCCTTCGAGAACCTCAATATCCTTGGCGGAATAGGTTTTGCCGCCTTTTTTCGTCGGCTTGGACGGCGATTGCGCAAACAAATCGGTCATGTTGCTGTCTTTACTCCGAGGGTTACCGGCGATTGTCCCAACCCTGGGACGAGCGCCAGGGAATCACCGTTGCCACAACCGGATAATGTGTTTGGTGGAGCGAACATGTCAATATATGGTATCACTTGACTCCAAATTAATTCTCCAAAGGAGGACCGGATATGGCCGCCGCCACCGCCACTGATACGCCCACTGAATCTCCTAAGGGCGAGGTTGCCATCATGACCGTGGCCATGCCCGCCGACGCCAACCCGGCCGGCGATATTTTCGGCGGCTGGCTGTTGGCGCAGATGGATATCGCCGGCGGTGTCGCCGCCAGTGGCCGCGCCAAGGGCCGCACCGCCACCATCGGCATCAAGGAGATGGAGTTCCACAAACCGGTCAAGGTGGGCGACCGGCTCACCTGTTACGCCGAAATTGTTCGCGTCGGGCGCACCTCGCTGACCATCGCCATCGAAGCCTGGACCACCAACCATTACACCCAGACCGAACCGACCAAGGTCACCGAGGGCGTGTTCACCTTTGTGGCCCTCGACGAGGACGGCAAACCGCGGCCGGTGCCGGACAACTGAGGCGCCGCGCCCGGGCCGCGTCGACCCAGCCGGTCTGGGGATGGCCGGGCCGGCCAGACCGGCGTCCGGCTTGGCACCTGTCTGTGAGCGGAGTGCAATCGGCTCGGCGTTCGTGCCGGCAGCTCGAATTCGATGACGCTCCCCATACCGTACCAGTCCTGGTATGCCGCGCCTGAATGCGACACACCGGTGCGACATATTTTCTAAAAATTGACCATACCGGTTCATGAGCATTCCTTACGGTTCCTTACGGTTTATACCGGTTTTTACGGCCCATATTTTCACCACAGAGAGACGTTCAGAAAGAAGGGGATTTAACACAGAGATCACAGAGAACACTGAGGAGGAAGAAAAAGAGAATGCGCTGCGCGCGGCAAAAAATCTCTGTGTCCTCTGTGATCTCTGTGTTTCAAACCCTTTTATTCCCTTTTTCCTTCTCACCGTCTCAACGTCTCTGTGGTTCCACTTCTTATTCTTAAAACCAACGCCGCCCGGCAGCCGTATCAGATACGAACGCACGCCCGGCACCCGCCGGCCGATCAAAACGCCCTATTCATAATGTCCAAGAGCACACACTTACATATAGCTCGCGAAGCGATCTTCGCAAGTGGCCCGGTGATCCCATTGCCGCATGAGGCCGCCGACATTCCGAGGTGCCAAGACGGACCCGTGTGGCTACATAATCATCATCCAGACATAAGCGGCGCTGAATAGAATTGCGAGGGCGGTGAAATCCTTGACGTATTCGAAAACTTCCATGGCTTTGTTCCTTCCCGCTTGATTTATCGTTGGCGTTGAGAACAACAATAACCCCTTTAGAACAAAATAGCAACTTTTTAATTCTGATTACCCTTCAATGGCTTACGCGCCTTAAATTTTAATGATTGTGCAGGCCACCGAGGAAATTGGCGCGCGCCTGCTTGGCCACGAATTCTTTTGGCCAGCGGCTTTTCACATAGGCGATGACGGCCCAGATATCGGCGCTGTCGATGGTGCCGCCGAAGCCGGGCATGGCGGTTTTGAAGGCGCGCCGCTCGAAGCGGGCGCCGCCGTCGCGGATATAATCGAACAATTCGGCGTCCGAATGCAGCCAGGTATGGCCGCTTTGGTCTTGGGGCGGCGGCGGATAGGTGCGGTCGGCGCGCTGGGTTTCCCAATCGGGCGCGCCTTTCAAGTCGCTGCCGTGGCAGGCGGCGCAATGGGCGCTATAGATGGCCAGGCCCTGGGCGACGCGCTCGGCATTATCGGCGTTCGACTTGGCCGCGAACATGCCGTTGATAAACATGATGCCGACGGCGCCGCCGGCCAGCGCGAGGTACCCGAATATCAGCAGGATAAAGGTGCGCGACATGAATTTGAAGCCCGGCCTGCCCGGACAGCTAGTCCCGGGCCGCCATGGCCTCCACCTCGATCAGAAACTCGGGCGCCGCCAGCCCGGCAACGATCAGCAAGGTGGACGGCGGCTTGGCATCGCCGAACACCCGCTGGCGCGCCTCGCCGGCCGGCCCACGATAGGCGCGGTCGGTCAGAAACGTTTGCAGGCGGACGATATTGGCGGGCGTCATGCCTTCGGCGGCGAGGATGGTTTCGATATTGCGAAACGCCCGCTCCGCCTGTTCTTCGATGCCGTCGCCGAGATTGCCGTCAGGATCAATGCCCAACTGGCCGGCGACAATCAGCAATTCGGTGCCGGCCGGCACCAGCGCCGCGTGGGAATAAGCCGCTTGCGGCGCGGTCACGCCGTCGGGGTTATAGATTTTGGTCATGGCAGCCTCCTATGTGATTTGCGCGCATGATAGCCGTCTCACACGGCTTTTCGCAATCGCCGCCCCCGCAACCGCCGCACCCCCCACCTGACCGCCCGAAACACCATCGGCACATTCGCCAATATCAAAAGCGGATGCGCCCGCCCCGTCATGAGCACGGCCCGCACCGCGAGGCCAAAATTAATCGCACCCATGGCGGATTTCACAATGGCGACCATCTAGCGCACCGGGTTTTCCGGGCCGCGGCCGCGGTAGGCGTCGATGAAGGCGGCCGCCGATTTCGCATCGAACGTCTTGAGCGGCAGCCGTTTGCGCCACGCGTTCAGCATGACGCCTTGGCCTAGCCCCGGGCGCGGCGCGGCGACGACGCCGTCCCAGACGCCTTGGTAAAGGCCGGTCCAGTCTTTGAGGCGGGCCACCGTTTCCGGGCCGGGCTCGCCGTAATAGATGACAATGGCGCCATGCTCCAACGCATGCACCAGGCCGACAGGGGGCTGTACTTCGGTGTAATAGCCGGGCCGGGTCGGTTGCGGCGCGTGCGGACCGGACGTGGGGTAGGCATGGGAATAGCGAAAACTTTCGCCGTAATTCAAGTGCCGCTGGCCGTCGTCGCGCTGGGTTTGGACGCGCGCCAGCACGTCGCCGCCGGCACCGGCCAGTTCATCAAACTCGCGGCTGGCCTGGGCGGTATTCCACAGCCACATGCCGCCGCCGCCAAACACCAGCGTCGCAACAATCCCAATGATCAGCTTCGTTGATACGCCGCCCTTGGATGCCCCGCCCCAATTGACCTCGCCGGAGCCCGAGGCGTGGCTTCCTGAGCGTTTGCGTTTTCTGGATTTGGGCATGACGCCTCCCGTTAACTGAAATTACTGGCTCGACATAGCATTCCAGGCGCGCCGGGTGAACGCCCAAATGTTCAAATTCCCGTGCGCCCGCCTACAATTCCCGGAAATCCCGTTTCAACTTGAATTCCGACGAGGTCACATGCGCCTCGGCGGCGCGGATGCGGCGTTCGATCTCGCGGAACTTTTGGCCGATGTCGGACACCGTGCGGCGGGGATCCATGCGCGTGCGCCGCCAGAAGTCTTCTTCTTCGGGGCTGGCATAGAGGCCCGCCGGCTTTGCCTTCAGCAAGAACCCGGCGAGGATATAGCCTAGGAATATGGGCACCGTGAATAGAAACAAGGCTATGACGGCGGCGATGCGCACGCCGGCGGGCGCGACACCGAAATAATCGGCGATGCCGGCGCAGACGCCCATCAGCATGCCGTTTTCCGGGTCTTTATACAGCCGGTTGGGGCTCGGCTGGGTATCGGGATAGGGATTTTTCATGAGCGAGTCCTCCAATCGGGCGCTTCGTCGTCTAAAATGCGCTCTAACGTGTCGATACGCGCTTCCATCTTGCCGGCGGTGTCCCACAGATCGGCGAGCAGTTTTTCATCGCCGGACGTAATCACCCGGTTGGTGCGCCAGCGGGTGCCGTAATGGGCGATGATCCAGATCGGCAGGACCACGACGATCAGCAGGACGGCGAGCGGTATCAGCATAAATCCAGACATAAACGGCTCCTGTTTGCGCTCCTATTTGCGGCTTGAAGCGGGCTTTTTGGCGCCAGCTTGTTTGGCAACGCGCGCCTTCAAGGCCGCCAGCTCGCCCTCGATCGCCTGATCGGCTTCCAATTCGGCAATCTCGCCGGCCAAAGTTTTGGTCTGGCCGAGATCGAAGGCTTCCGCCTGGCCCTCCACATCATCGATGCGGCGCTCCATCTTCTCGAAGCGGGCGAAGGCGTCGTCGATGCGGCCGTCGTGCACCTGGCGGCGGACGCGGAGGGTGTTGTCCGCCGATTTCTGCCTGGCCTGCATGCTTTTCTGCTTGGTCTGGGCCTCGCGCAGCTTGCTTTCCAGCTTGGCGATGTCGGCGTCGTGCTTGCCGAGAGCACTATCCAAACTGCCGAGGTCGTGGCGCAACAGGCCGGCGGTTTCCTCCAGCTTGGCTTTTTCCAGAAGCGCGCCCCGGGCCAGATCTTCGCGCTCCTTGGACAGCGCCAGTTCGGCTTTGCGCTGCCATTCGGCACCGGCGCCTTCGAGACGGCTTAGCGTGCGCTCGGCCTCTTTCTTGTCGGCGATGATGCGGGCCGCGTCGGAGCGTACCTCAACCAGGGTCTCCTTCATCTCAAGGATCATCAGGCGGATGATTTTTTCCGGATCCTCGGCCTTGTCGAGGATTGCCGAAAGGTTGGAATTGACGATATCGCTCAGTCTCGAAAATATACCCATCATAGGCTCCCAATGGTTGGTTTGCGGCGTTCCTGCCCTTTTAATAGCAGGATGCATGCCAAGTTGGGATTATTAGAATAGCGCATTGATTTTTATATATAAAATTAAATTTTCCCGATTTTTAGAAAAATAAATTATCGCATATTATGTCATTAGATAGTGTTTTTTAATATTTAATCGCTATAATGATCATCATGACATTGCGCCCCGAATTACCGGCCCTGGTGGGGGAATCAGCGGCCTTTCTGGAGCTGACCGAGCGGACCAGCTTGGCGGCGGTTCAGGAGCGGCCCGTGCTGATCATCGGCGAGCGCGGCACCGGCAAGGAGCTGATCGCCCACCGTCTGCATTTCGAATCCCGGCGCTGGCAGGGCGCCTTCGTGCAGTTGAATTGCGCGGCGTTGCCGGAAACATTGCTGGAGACCGAGCTGTTCGGCCATGAAGCGGGCGCCTTCACCGGCGCTGACGCGCGCCGCGCCGGGCGCTTTGAGCTGGCTGATCGCGGCACCTTGTTTCTGGACGAGATCGCCAGCGCCACCTTGAAGGCCCAGGAGAAAATCCTGCGCGCCATCGAATATGGCCGCTTCGAGCGGGTTGGCGGCAATGAGACGTTGCAGGTGGACGTGCGCGTCATCGGTGCCACCAACGCCGATCTGCCGTCGGAAGCCGATGCCGGGCGCTTTCGCCACGATCTTTTGGACCGGCTGTCGTTCGATGTGCTGACCATTCCGCAGCTTCGCCACCGGGGCGCCGATATCGCCTTGCTGGCCTTTCATTTCGGCCGCGCCATGGCCGCTGAGCTGGATTGGGACGGATTCCCGGGCTTTGCCAAGGGCGCGGCGCGGCAATTATCGGACTATGACTGGCCCGGCAATGTGCGCGAGTTGCGCAACGTGGTGGAGCGCGCCGTCTATCTGCATGGCACCGCTGATACGCCCATCGCCGCCATCGAATTCGATCCCTTTGCCTCGCCCTACCGGCCGGCGCCCGCGCTTGAGGATGCGCCCGCCGCCCGGCCGCCGCCGGACGCGACAAGCGTCAACGCCCATACCGCCATCGATCTTGCCGATACAATGGCAGCGTTGGAGCGGCGGCTGCTGACCGAAGCCCTGGCGGCCAACCGGCACAGCCAGAAACGCGCCGCCGCGCATCTCGGCCTCGGCTATCATCCGTTTCGCAACCGGCTTAAAAAATACGGGCTCTAATTCGCCGCCACCGCCGGGTGGGCGATCACGTCCAAGATGCGGTCCAACCGGATGCTGCCGATGCCCGCACCGGCACCGTCCACCACCCGGCCCTGATCCGACGCCGTAGCCGCCAGCGCGTGCGCCGCGTCTTCGAGGACCGTATCAGCGGCAATGTCCGGTCCCTCGCCATTTGCGCCGGTTGTCATGATCGCCGACACGCGCAGCAGCCGCCCCCGGTTGATGTCCCGGGTAAACGCGGCGACGTGATCGTTGGCCGGGTTAAGCACAAAATCTTGCGGCGCGCCGGTCTGCTCGATGGCGCCTTGGCGCAAGATCGTGATGCGGCTGCCGACCGCCAAAGCTTCATCCAGATCGTGGGTGATGAAGACAATGGTCTTGTTCAGCTCCACCTGCAGCTCCAACAACATGTCCCGCATATCGCCCCGGATCAGCGGATCGAGGGCGCTGAACGGCTCGTCCATCAGCAAGATTTCGGGCTCCGTCGCCAAGGCCCTGGCCAGGCCGACCCGCTGCTGCATGCCCCCCGAAAGCTGGCCCGGATAGAGCCCGGCAAAACCGTCGAGGCCGATGCGCTTGATCCAGCGCGCCGCCGTTTCCGCCCGGCTGGCTTTGCTCAGGCCCTGGATGGCGAGCCCGTAGGCGATGTTTTCGGCCACGTTACGGTGCGGGAATAGCGCGAACCGCTGGAACACCATGGCGACGCGGCGGCGGCGCAGATCGGTGAGCGCGGCGCCATCGAAGCCCAAAATATCGGCGCCGTCGATTTCGATGCCGCCGGCGGTCGGCTCGATCAGGCGGTTGATATGGCGCACCAGAGTGGATTTGCCCGAGCCCGACAATCCCATCACCACATGGATGGCGCCCGCCGCGATTTCCAGATCGATGCCGGCCAGGGCCAGAACATGGCCGTGATTGTCGAGCATCTCGCCGCGCCCCATGCCGCCTTTGGCCAGCGCCAGCGACGCCGCCGGATCGGGCCCGAATATCTTGTAGAGCCCCTTGATGGCGATCTTGGCTTCGGACTTGGTTTCGGGCACGAATCAAAGCTCCCGGAATTTCTGCAGCCGCTTGCCGTAGCCCTGGCTGGTGCGGTCGAAGACGATGGCCAGGGCCACCACGGCGCCGCCGGCGAACAATCCGAGCGCGAAATACTGGTTGGTGACGGCGCGCAGGACCGGCTGGCCGAGCCCCTTGACGCCGATCATCGAGGCGATGACCACCATCGACAGCGCCATCATGATGGTCTGGTTGACACCGGCCATGATGTTCGGGAGCGCCAGCGGCAACTGCACGCCGAGCAAGCGCTGCCTGGAACTGGCGCCAAAGGCGTCGGCGGCTTCGAGCACGTCTTTGTCGACCAGCCGGAGGCCCAGATTGGTCAGCCGGATCACCGGCGGGATGGCATAGATGACCACGGCGATGACGCCGGGCACCTTGCCGAGGCCGAGCAGCATGACCACCGGGATCAGATAGACGAAGATCGGCAGGGTCTGCATCACGTCGAGGACCGGCGTGACCAGCGCTTGCGTGCGGTCCGATCCGGCCATGGCGATACCGACCGGGATGCCGATGGCAATGGCGATCAGGGTACAGACGCAGATGATCGCCAAGGTGCGCATGGTGTCATCCCACATGCCGAAATAGCCGATGGCAAGAAAGGCGATCAGCACGCCGGCAGTGAGTTTAAGGCTGCGCACCGCGATCCAGGCGATGGTGCCGAGGATCACCAGGATCAACAGCCACGGCGCCCCCAGCAACAATTTTTCGAACCACACGAGGGCAAACAATAAGGGATCGAAGAAATCCTCGATGCCTTGCCCATAGGCCCTGGAAAAGCCGCGATAGCCTTCATCGATGGCCTTGCTTAAAGACCGCAGTGCGTCCCGGTCCATCTTCGGAAATTCCACCAACCATTCCGGCATCAAAGCCTCCCCGCTTCCGATTGCATGGGCGGGAGCTTAAATGAAGGGCGCCATGGCGGCAAATTTGATCGGCGTAGCGCGCCGGAGATGGTGTGGCAGCCCGCCGCGCGGTCCTGTAGAATGGCGCCCGGCACCAACCGGGACGGGGACCGGTGGATTAGGGCGCGCTGATTTCCAGCTGTTCCGTTATAATCGGTGCCTTGCCCTTGGCCAAATTAAAACCAAATGTCGCGTCGGCTTTCTTGCCCGCGCCGATCAGCGCATTCAATGCCGCTTCGTCGGACGTTTTCACGGTCATCTTGCAGACAAGACGCCCGAAATGTTTTGCCCCGGCACCACGCCGCAGACAGTCGCGATTTCCGATGCTGGCCGATATCACGGTTGCGGCAACATCCTTACCGCCGAGTTTCACCGATACGGGGGCGCCTTCAGCCGCAAACCCTTCATAGGCCCGTTTCGCGTTTGCTGGCAAAAGCAGAAACAGATCAACGCCGGCATTCAAGTCCGCAACCTTAATTCCGGCTGGTGTGCCAGGATCGCCGTTAATCCCAGAAAGCAATTGCGCCTTCGAGCTTGCCGCATCCTCATACAGCACAAAAAGATTCGAAGCCTTATAAAATATCTGCGGGATATCGGCGCGTTGGCGGACCACAAAAGCCGCTTCCACAAGTGTTCCGCTCTCGCATTGGGCGCAGAGATCGGTAGTTGTGGTAGTGACCGCGACGCGGCCATTGAGCCGGTCGATTTCGGGATTGTCGATGAATTTCCAGTTGCCTACCCCGCCGGATGCAAAATTGCGTAGCGCGACGTTCAGCGAATGGTGACTTTCAGGGATCAGGCCCGGCGTCACGTCCAGGACCAGCGGCTCGCGGATCACATGAATACCATTCACCGCTACGACCCGGCCTGATGCTGGTGCGACGCCGTGCAACTTGGCAAACCCCGCCAGCGTCTGCCCTTCGCTGGTCCAGACCCGGATCGGCCTTGAAACCGGTCCGTCGCCAGTGCGCCAGCCGGCGGGCGCAAGCACCGTCGAAAACTCGGCGATGATGCCTTTCATATTGGGAAAAACGATCACCCGGTCGGATGCTTGCGTTCCCACGGTGACAACTCCGTTACGCCAGAGATTGTTGCCGGGGATTAAAATCCGCCCCGGCCTACCGATTTCCATATCGTCTCGCACTGAAGCAAATTGCGGGTCCGGTCCGAGGCTGCGTCCGGTGACCAAAATCCGGTCCAGTTCCGCCACATCGACCGGCATGTCAACCGGTATCGTTTTCACCGAGGCTTTAAATACCTCGCCGTCCGCTGCCCGTTTCGCATCCCAATCAATGGCCTTGGCGATTACCAGCGAGATATCGTCGCAGCTATCTTTACCGCCACCCACGGATCGACGCCAGCAGCCCGCGGCCTTGAGGGTCACCGACGGCCACCAGCTGGGAACGGCAATGGTCGCGGCCAGGGAATTCTGTTTATTAAGTTGCCGAAACCCGAATTGGACAAAGGTTCCACCGAATTTGCTGGTGCCGTCCTTGACCAGTTTCAAGGCCGGTCCAAGGAGCCACCCCAATTCGGCGCGGGTCTTCGCCGTTGATACCATGTCACCAATTTTTTTTTCGAATATCTGGTGCCGATCGGTGAATCCGACCACCAAAGGTTGACGCCTGATGGCGTGCAGCAGAAGCTGGCTGTCACGAACCTTGGTCAGAGCGGCATCCAAGCCGACGGCTCCGAGTAAAGCACTCAAGCGGAAGACGTCCTGGGCAAATTCACGGTGGCTGCCCACATCAGAAACACGCTGCACGGTTTCCTTCGGTGTAACAGCATAGACCAGAATATCTTCTGTTTGGTCAGACGCCGCCGAACCTTTTAGCGCGTTTTCGAAATTGGTGAATCTCGCCTTAAAAGTCTCGAGATCGGAGTTGGTTATATCTAAATCAGCACAGTACCCGACTTAACGGGATAAACACCTGAAGTGATTCATATTTTGAGATTCTCAGATCAACGAAAGTCTCTCCATATGCAAAGATTACTCACTC
>CAUZTZ010000040.1:0-18315 GCA_963582805.1 Alphaproteobacteria bacterium | reverse complement strand
TGCTTAGAAAGGCAAAGAAGTATGAAACGTAGCACCGACCGAATTCTCACATCCCATGTGGGCAGCCTTGTGCGGCCGCTGGAAATTCGCGATGTCATGGACGCCAAGGAGACCGGCGCCGATTACGACCATGGTAATTATCAAGAGGTGTTGCGCCGCGAGGTTAAAGACGTTGTCCGGCGCCAGGCGGACGCCGGAATTGATGTGATCAGCGACGGCGAATTCGGCAAAGCCGGCTGGTTCCGGTATTTGTCGGAACGACTGAGCGGGCTGGAGGTGCGCGAAATCAGGCCGGGAGAAAAACTCAAAACACCGTTTGATTTGACGCCGGAATCGAAACTGTTTCCTGGTTTCTATACGGCCTATTTGCCGATCATGTATCTCGATTGGCTGCCGCCCGAGCAGACCAAAACGCCGATCGGCAGAGCCCCGGCGGAGGCGGCTGACAAAGGTGACGGCAAAACCATGGTTTGGGATTGCACCGGGGCGATCAGCTATCAAGGCCAGGCGGATATCAACCAGGATATTGCAAATTTCGGCGACGCCTTGAAAGCGGTGCAAGTGACCGAAGCCTTTCTTCCCGTGGCCGCGCCCATGAGCGCCCGGGGGCTTTGGTTCAACAGCTACTATGCCAGCGAAGACGAAGTGCACGTCGCCCTAGCCGACGCCCTCAAAGTGGAATACCAGGCCATCGTCGATGCCGGATTTCTGCTACAGGTGGATGACGCATTTCTGGCCCACGAATATGACCGGCTCATGGGCGAGATGGCTGAGGCCGATGTGCGCAAGCATTGTGAGATGTGCGTCGATCTTCTCAACTATGCGCTGGAAGGAATTCCGCCGGAGAAGGTTCGCTACCATGTATGCTGGGGCAGCTGGAACGCGCCGCACACCACCGACATCCCGTTATCGAAGCTGGCCGATCTTATCTTAAAAGTAAACGCCGGAGCCTATGCGCTGGAAGGCGCCAACCCGCGCCATGAACATGAATGGACCCTGTGGAAGGACGTCAAATTCCCGGACGGCAAGATTTTGATCCCCGGCGTCATCACCCATTCCACAAACGTGGTTGAGCATCCGGAGCTGATCGCCATGCGCATCGCCAACTATGCCAGCGTCGTCGGCAAGGAAAATGTCATTGCAGGTTCGGACTGCGGCTTTGCGCAAAGCTATAACATCGTGCGCTGCCACAGCGACGTTCAATGGGCCAAGCTGGCGTCCCTGGCCGAGGGCGCGAAACTGGCCTCAAAGCAGCTTTGGCGGTAGGTGGAATAAAGGACTATTTGGCCGCTTTCTTGGGCTGGTCCAGCACGTCCTTCATTTTGCGCGTCATGTAACGGTATTTGAAGGCCGGGATTTTGTAGTCCCATTGGGACGCGGTCTTGTTGATTTTGGCGGCTTCTTCTTCGATCTTTTTCTTGTCCTTGGCGTCATCGGCGGTGCGCGCCTTGAAGCGGGCCCAGAACTCTTCGTCGTCATCGGTGGCAAACAGCTCAGCCTCGACGACCAATCCATCATAGGTGCGGAGCACGGTCTTGATGGTCTTGCCGGCGGGGAAAATGATCTTGCCGGGTTTGCGCATGTCTTCCAGCTCGATGCGGTCGACGCCGTCGCTCATATTGTCGACATCGATCTGGTACTCCAACTTACGCCCCGCAGGCACATCCAGCGCCTTGAACTTGGTGCCCTTTACATCGATGCGCTCCACGGTCAGATGCGTGCCGTCCGGATGGGTGACGGTGACCGTTTCGATGCGCTTGGCGTTGACGTTCATAAATTCAGGCTTCACCCATTTGTTGATGGCGTCCGGCATATCGAAGGTGCCGGCGGTCAGCCAGGATTGGGGATCGCCCATCTTGCGCACATAGCGCCCGGCATCGACGGTGCCGGCGATGTCGAAGTTCTGGCGCCCGATCAGGGTATCGACCAGCAGATTGCCGTCCTTATCCTTGACCACCAGACGCTTGGACAAATCCTTCTTGCCCTTCAAATCCTGCACCTGCAGGCGGGCGTGCAGCTTCGGATCGGCGGTTTTTTTCTCGCGCACGCGAAGCTCTGCCAGCTTGACCAGAAATTTGCGCACGGTCTCGTTGGAGGCCGGGAAGTCCGAACGTTCGGGCAGCACCCAATCATCGCCCTTGCGCTGGATACGCACGGTCTTTTCGTTGTCCTGGACCGAGATTTCAGTGATGTCGTTCACCTTGGCGGTCAGATCGGGAAACATCGGCTCGTCGGTGAGCACGAAGACGTCCGTGGAATAACGCTCGGCGATGGAAAAGCCGGCCGCGACGATGATCACGGCGGTCACGGCGGCAAAGCCAATAAATGATTTGGGTGTCATGGGAGCGTTTCTCCGTAATTCAGTGCCGGCTTAGCCCTGGGTTACCTGTTGGTTGTAACGGCGCCGGCGATAGAGCGCCATGATGATTGCCAGAACCGCGACGATCAGCGGTACCGCCCAGATGTTCACGATCTTCAAGAGCGTATCGAGGCTTTCGATATCCTTGCGCAAGGCCAATTGCACGTCGCGCAACTGCTTGCGCACGCCCAGCATCTCGACCCGGGATTGGCGGAAATTATCGCGCTGGGCCTGGGTCAGGATTACCTTGCCGCCTTTATTTTCGACATTCAGCTCTTTCATCTTTTTCTGCAGCTCGGTGAGCTTATCGGAAAGCTGGCGTTCGGTGTCGCGGAATTTTTCTTCCGCCGCGTTCCTGAGATCATTGATCTTATAGAACGGGCGCACCGAGAATCCGCGTGAGCGAAGCTGGATCAGATCCTGGCTACCGCTCAGATTATCCAGCGCGTTGATCAGAAGATCGGCATTGTTGGACAGCGGCACCGACATTTTCTGGCCAAAGAAATCCTGCTCGCGGATCCAGAAGCGGGCCGAAATCAGATCGGTATCGCCGATCACCACCAGATTGACCGGTTCCTTGGATTCGGCCGTATGCGGCTTCAACTTGACCGGCTTTTCATCGTCCGCCTTGGCGTCTTTTTTCTTTTCCGGCGGCGGCGGGCCGTCCGGGAAGGCGGTTTTCACCTTGCCGGAGAAACGCGCCGCCAGGGTATAGATTTTGTTATCGGGCTTGTACTGCTTCAGAATTTCCGCCGGGTTCGGCTCTTCGCGCACCAGCTCGGCATCGATGGACTGGCTGAGCGGGCTGGTTCTCAGCAACGTGGTCATTTTCAGGGGCGAGCCTTCTTTCAGCGAGAGCGCGCCCGCCGAGGCCACCGAAACCGACGTCAATTGCGCCGTCAGCACATCGTCGTTGTTCAAGTTGCGCCGATCGAACACGTTCCAGGCCAGATAATCGGCAATCACATCGCGGCCCCGCACCTGCGCCGAGACGCGCACCGCCGAGGCCCGATCGCCGATGAATTTCTCGGTATCGAACTCGATGCCCCAGGCGCCAAACAACTCCTTCAAGTCCGAGGAGCCGGCGCCCGGCGGCAGGCGCGGCGACATACGCGCGGTTTCGTTATGGGGATCAACCAAAATCACGGCACGGCCGCCGCGCAAGATGAATTGATCAATGGCGTACACGGTTGCCTTGGATATGATCTTGGGATGGATCAGCAGCAAGACCGCGATATCGTCATCGATCTGCTTGACGTCCGGGTCCAGGCTTTTGACTTCAAAGAACTGGGTGATCTGGCGCATGATCGGCCAAGGCTGATATTGGGTCATCGGATCGGCTTCGATAAGAAGCGAGGTCATCAGCCCGATCTTCTTCTTTTTCGGCGACGCCAATTCGAAGATCATGCGGGTGATGTCATACTCCAAAAACTGCTCGCGCTGCGGATTGAAGAAGGCCACCGATTGCCGGTCGTCGGTTGAATTGGTTGCGGCCATGCCGAAATAGCCATTCTCACCGCTTTGATCCAACGGAACGCCCTGAATTCCCAATTTGACCGCCTCGTCCTCTTCCACGGAGAACGCCTGGGGATTGATGATCTTCAGATTGATCTTGCCGCCGGCCGCCGATTTGAAGGTCTCCAGCAATTCGCGCACCCGCTTCGCATAATTGCCGTGGGCCGGCGAGATTTCGCCGAATTTGCGCGAAAAATAGAAGCGGAAGGTCAACGGCTCCTTGATCGAAGCCAGAATGTTTTTCGTGCCCTCGGACAGGGTGAACAACTTCGATTGGGTCAGATCAACCTGCGCCGAACGAATTTCCGCGTTGGAAAGCACGTTCAGGAAGAACAAAAACAACGCCGCGATCACAAGGCTGGAAACAGTCAGCGTTCTGCGATCCAGGGATTTAAGGAACTGCATGGGACGGCCTCACGAACCTCTGGTTAAATCCACGATGGCGGCATTCGCATACAGGAACACGCCGATCATCGAGGCAAAGTAAATGACGTCGCGAAGATCAATGACGCCGCGGATGATGGTGTTGAAGTGGGTCAGGAACGAGAGCGAGCGCAGCGCGTCGAGCACAAACTCGGGCGCCCAGCCCTGGAAGAAGGATTGCACCAGTTCCAGCCCGCTCATCAGGAACAGAAAGCAGACCACCGACGATATGATGAAGGCAATGACCTGGTTCTTGGTGACCGCCGACAAGCAAGAGCCAATGGCAAGGTAGGCGCCGGCCATGATCAGGGTGCCGATATAGCTGGCGACAATGACGCCGTTATCGGGCTCGCCCAAGTAATTGACCGTGATCCACAAGGGGAAGGTCATGGCGACGGCGATGCCGATAAAGATCCAGGCCGCGATGAACTTGCCGAGCACAATGGTCCAGGTGGGTGTCGGCAATGTGAGCAGTAACTCGACCGTGCCGGTCTTGCGTTCCTCGGCCCACAATCGCATGGAAACGGCGGGAATAAGAAACAGATACAGCCACGGATGAAAGGTGAAGAACGACGACATGTCGGCCTGGCCGCGCTCGAAAAAGGCGCCCATGAAAAACGTCAGGGCACCCGCCATGGCCAAAAATATGACGATGAACACATAGGCCAGCGGCGTCGCGAAATAGGCCCCCAACTCGCGTTTTATGATTACCCAGCTATAGCGCATCTCTTATATTTCCTTGGCTTTCAGGTGTTCAAAGTCAATTGCCGGAATACGTCGTCCAACTGGCCCCGGTCGACATAGATTTCCTCGACCTCAAGCCCCTTGGCGCGCACCAGAGCGCTGACATTTTCGATGATCGTGGCGCCGTCCTTGGGGATGATGATCAGCCGCTCGCCGTCGCCCGCCGCTTCGATTTTTTCGACCGCGTCGAGGCCTTCAAATTGTGCCTTCATCGCATCGGCGCCGCCGGCGACGCGCACCGTGACCGCGTTGTGGGTCGGCGAACGCCCGGCCAGTTGATCGGGCGAGCCGTCAAACACGATCTTGCCCTCGGCAATGATCGCGGCTCGGGTGCAGACCGCCGACACTTCTTCCAGAATATGGGTGGAGATGATGATCGCCTTATCCGCCGACATTTCGCCGATCAATTTCCGCACCTGATGCTTTTGATTGGGATCGAGGCCGTCGGTTGGCTCGTCCAGGATCAGAACTTCCGGGTCGTGCAAAATGGCCTGGGCCAAACCGACGCGGCGCTTGTAACCCTTGGACAAGGTCTCGATCGGTTTGTTGAAAACCGTATCCAATCCAAGCCGGTCCCTGGCCAGCGCCACCCGGTCAGCTTTTACAGACCCCGTGTAGCCGCGCACCTCGGCGATGAAGCCCAGAAACGCCGCCGGCGTCATGTCGCCGTAAAGGGGTGCGCCCTCGGGCAGGTAGCCGACCCGTTTGCGGGCATCCAATTGCTGGTCTTCCACATCGAAGCCGCAGATCGAAGCCCGCCCAGATGTGATCGGCAAATAGCCGGTCAGCATTTTCATGGTGGTCGATTTGCCGGCGCCGTTGGGCCCCAGAAATCCGAGAACCTCGCCCTTGGAAACGTTGAACGTAACATTATTGACGGCGGTGAGCGCGCCAAACTGTTTCGTCAGCCCTTCGATTATAATCATCTCGCCATTGCTTGCCATTACCGCCTCATCGCGTTTGCGCCGACAATCTATTCAAATCGGCGCCAATTGGTAGACAACTTCTCGTGAAACCGGAAATCACCATATGCCGGCTGGGCCGTGGTGCGATCACAAGACGCCACGCACCGGGCCATTTATCCGATGTCCACAATAACTGTTTTGAATAAGCCCCAGGTTTAACAGCCTCAATCTAGAAAATAATCCCAGAATATCAAGCGTTTATTCGATAACGCCCATAATATCGCTTTCCGGCATGATCACAAGATCGTCACCGTCGATGGTGGTTTCGGTGCCGGCGTAGGCGCTGAAGACAACCCGGTCGCCAACTTTGACATCCATATCGTGGGTTTTGCCGTCCTTGCCGCGGGCGCCGGGACCGGCGGCAACCACGCGGCCTTCGGTGGGCCGTTCCTGGGCGGTATCGGGTATGATAATGCCGCCGGCGGTTTTCTCGTCTTTATCGAGCCGCTCGACCGCGACGTTGTTATGCAGGGGGGTAAATCCCATCTTTCTTCTCCTCGGTTACAGCCCGGCTCGGCAAAGCCGAACCGGTTGCATCTTGCAAAATCCTGGCGCTCCCTCAAAGGGAAGCGCCAATGATTTATGCCGGGAATTATTGAACGTCAAGGGGCGCGGCGAACAAATGCGGCAACCGGGCGCCGCTGCCCGGCCCGGTGGCTTCAGGCTTTTTCGGCGACCGCGGCGCGAACCGCTTTTTCGACCATGGCGTAGGCCTTGTTCTCGATCTGGCGAATTCTTTCGCGGCTGAGGCCAAATCGAATGCCGAGCTGTGCCAGAGTTAGCGGGCTCTCCTTCAGGCGGCGCTCGATAAAGATTTCGCGGTCGCGCTTGGTAAGGCCGCTCATGGCGTCCCGCACCAGGGCGGAGCGCGCGTCGGCTTCCTGGCCATCCTCGGCCAGCGCTTCCGGCGAGGGGCCCTCATCGACCAGCGCATCTATGAACTCCATGCTTTCATCTTCGGTGGTCAGCGGCGCATTGAGCGACAGATCGCGCACCATCAGGCGTTGGTTCATGTTGGTAATGGCGTCCGCCGACAGACCGAACTGGTCCGACAGTTCGTCCGCCTGATCCTGGGTGAGATCGCTGGTATCGATAATGCCCAGGTTCCGCTTCGCCTTGCGCAAAGAGAAGAACAGCTTTTTCTGAGCCGTCATGGTGCCCAATTTGACCATCGACCAGGAGCGCAGCACATATTCGGTGACCGATGCCCTAATCCACCATACGGCATAGGTGGACAGCCGGAAGCCCATCTCGGGCTCGAACTTCTTGACCGCTTTCATGAGCCCGATATTGCCTTCCGATATGAGATCGGCGACCGGCAGCCCGTAGCCCCGGAACTTCATGGCGATCTTGGCGACCAGGCGCAGATGGCTGGTTACCAGCTTGTGGGCGGCTTCGGTCTCGCCGTAATCCAAATAGCGCTTGGCGAGCATATACTCTTCCTCGGCGCTGAGAATTGGGAAAGCCCTGATTTCTTTGAGATAGCGTTGCAGTCCGTTCTCGCCGGACAACACTGGATAGCTCATTACTGCCATTGTCTGTACTCCCGTGGGCAATTGGTTTTGTTGCTCGGTCTCTTGAAAAACGTCATCCCCATTCGGGATGCGAGACCGCGATTATGCCAGCTTCAAGCCGGCATGATTTTTTCAGCGCCTATACGGGACTTATGTCGAAATTCGTTTTCATCGGCCACATCCTCCAATCGAAGCAATATGCCATTTAAGTCACACCATCCACATGGACTGGTGAACCAGCTTCCGGGTCCCGAATTCGGCAACCCCGCCGGACTACGAAGCGTATATTATGGAATAATCGGTCAAAAATCAAGCAAATTCCGCTGACACACGGTCACGAAACATGAACTTCGCGTGATAATTCAGTGATTTGTGGACAAAAATAGAACGATCCAAAAAACCCAATATTAGGCTTTTTCCGCCCTAGTTTGCGAACACGCTCCACAAAATGCCGATCACCAGCAAAATACCAACGCCCCACACCCAGGGTGAATAGCCGCCACTTTCGGCCACCGCGGCGGGTGCATCGGGTGCGCCGGGCGCCTCGCCTTCGGCAGCAACGTCTTCGGCGCCGCCTTCGCCGACCAGGGCGCTGAACTTGCCGAAAAAATCATCGGCGGTTTTCTTGGCAACGCCTTCGACCAGGCGCGAGCCGACGGATGCCAGCTTGCCGCCGACCTCGGCCTTGGCGGCGTAGTTCAAGACCGTGACGGCGCCATCTTCGGTCAGCGACACATCGGCGCCGCCCTTGGCAAAGCCGGCGACGCCGCCCTGGCCTTCGCCGGATATGGTGTAGCCGTTGGGCGCATCGATATTGGAGAGCGTCACCTTGCCGGTGAACTTGGCGCGTACGGGGCCGACCTTGGCGGTGACCCGGGCCGAAAACTGGGTATCGGAATCCTTGTTCAGCTCCTCGCAGCCATCGATGCACTGCTTCAATATTTCGGGATCGTTGAGGGCGTCCCACACGGCTTCCCGGGGTGCCGTAATCCTGTATTCGCCGGTCAAATCCATTTTTGTTTGCTTTCGTTAGATCAATTCCAAGGGGGCGTTATAGGAAATTATACTTCGGCTTGCGAGACCTTTCGTTGCCGTTATTCGGCGGCCTTGTCTTTGCCCCGCCCTTCCAGCGCCGCCCGGTAGATTTTCATGGTCGCTTCCAGAGACCGCTCCCGGTCCAGGGTTTCGGGGGTTTCCCGGCCAAGGGGCGTCGCATCCAGAAAGCGGAAGACTTCCGCAGCGCCCTTGTGCAAATTATCGGTCAGTCCCACCGCGCCGAGGGTTTCGGCGATCTCGTCCATTTCCCCGGCCCAGCGCCCGGCATTGGCCGACAGAAATGGGCCGCGCCGGCCCAAGGCTTCCCAATGGGCCTTTTGGCTGTCGGCAAACTCGGCGGCCAGCTCGTCATAGATACCGAGCATCTCACCGGCCAGCAGGACCGAGGTCTGCAAGGTCATAACACCCTTGGTCAGCCCGGCGTAACACATCTTGATGGCCGAGGCGCGGACGATATCTGGGCCCATCTGGCGCACCGAAATACCGTCGCCGTCCAGAATATCGAGCCCGCCCGACAAGGCGCCGCTGGCGTAAAGCTTGGTCGGCTGGGCGCCGCCCGGCGGGCTGCCGATGATGGAGGCATTGGCGAACGGCAAGCCGGCGTCTTCGAACAGGGCGGCAATGGCCAAGGTGGTCACCGGCGATATGGCGTTGCAGTCCACAAACAACGGCGCATTATCCATGCCCGTCATGGCGGCAACGGCTTCGGCGGCAAAGCCCGCCGCCCGCTCCGGCGGCATGATGGAAAGCACCAAATCGGCGGCGCCGGCGGCGGCGGCCAGATCACCCAGATCCTCGAACCCGGCCCGTTGGCTGCGCATGCGCGTCACGTCGGAGCGGCCAGCCAGCGCCGTCACGATCTTATGGCCGAGGCCGCTGGCGTATGCGCCGACTTTGTGCCCCATGTCGCCGGGGCTCATGATTGCGATGGTTTTGGCCGCCATAATCTAACTCCCTTAAATACCGATCCCCCTTTTTGGGCCAACTTGGCGGCGCTGACAATGGCTCTTTAAGATATCCGTTGACAGACAGTGATATCGTCTGTATTTAACATAAACGTTAATTAACATATTGGTTAAATAAAACGATGCCTCAATCCATGACAAGCGATCTCGATCAGACCTTCTCCGCCCTGTCCGATCCGACCCGCCGCGCGATCTTGGCCCGCCTGACCTTGGGCGAAGCGTCGGTCGGCGAGCTGGCCGGGCCGTTCGACATATCGCTGCCCGCCGTCTCGCGGCATTTGAAAGTCCTGGAGGCGGCCAATCTGATCGAGCGCCAGAAAGATGCCCAGTTCCGGCGCTGCCGTTTGAACGCCAGCCCCTTGCGCGACGCCGCCGACTGGATATCCCGCTACCAGGAATTCTGGGAGGACCAGTTGGATTCCCTGGCCGGCTATCTGAACGAATTAAATAAAACAGAGACCAAGCCCGACAAACCCGCCAAACCCAATCCCAAATAGAAAAGGAGCCGATCATGTCACCAGACGCCTTGAACGATCATGTCATCAATATTGAACGAGCCTTTGCCGCGGCGCCAGAAGCCGTGTTCGCCGCCTGGACCGAGCGCGACCAGCTGGTCCAGTGGTATGGCCCCGACGGCTACACCGTGCCCGAATGCGAAATGGATGTCCGCGTCGGCGGCGGATTTCGGATATGCATGATGGAGCCGGACGGAACCCCCCATTGGGTGGTCGGCAAATATCTGGAAATCACCCCGCCGGAGGTGCTCAGCTTCACCTGGGCCTGGGAAATGGAAGACGAGGTGGGACCGGAATCGATCGTGCGCCTTGAATTCGTCGCCGAAGACGGCGGCACCCGATTGGTGGTCAGCCATACCGGGTTCGATAGCCTCGAATCCCGTGACGGCCACAATCAGGGCTGGGTCTCCAGCTTCGAAAGCCTGGACAGGCACCTGTCATGAGCGATATCACCCTCTACGGATTCCCGGCATCTTCTTACACCTGGTCGGCGCGCATGGCCGCTGAGGAAAAAGGCATCAGCCACGATCTCGAACCAATCGAGTTCGGATCGGACGCCCACAAGGCGCTGCATCCTTTCGCCAAAATCCCGATCATGACCCATGGCGAGGTGACCCTCTATGAGACCGCCGCCATCTGCCACTATATCGATCAGACCTTCGACGGTGCGTCCCTGGCACCGGCGAGCGCGGCGGGCCAGGCCAACATGCTCCAATGGAACAGCGCCATCGTCGATTATTATTACGACTGGTGCACCAAGCGCATCGTCATCCAGCGGCTGGTGGTGCCAAACCGTGGCGGCACCCCGGACGAGGACATGATTGCCGATGCCGTGCCGCACGCCCGCCACTGCATGGCGGTGGCCGATGAAGCCCTCAAATCTTCGGCTTACCTGGCCGGTGATGAGCCATCCACCGCCGATTTTCTGCTGACGCCGATCGCCAACTATATGGGCGCCGTGCCGGAAGGCGAAACGGTGATGGAAGGACTATCGGCGCTCGCCGACTGGCTGGCGCGCATGCAAGCGCGGCCCAGTTTCGCCCTGACCGCGCCTAGCCCATGACCTAGCCCCGGATGTCCGAAATGGTCGTATAGGCGGCGATATATTCGAGGCTGGTGCGCACATCGATCAGCACCGGCCCGTCATGGGCCAGCGCCTCGGCGACCACGGCCGGCATGTGCTTATCGGTCTCGATCTTCAGGCCCTTGGCACCGTAGGCTTCGGCAATCTTAGTGACATCCAGGCCCGGCAAATCGGTGGCGATGGTCCGGGCCGGATAGAGTTTTTCCTGATAAAGCCGGATGGTTCCGAGGCTGCCATTGTTGGAGACAAACACCCGGATCGGCAGATTGCGCTCGACGGCGATGGAAAATTCAAGGCCGGTCATCTGAAAGCCGCCATCACCGACAAAGCAAATGACCTGGCGGCCATCGGCGCGCAGCCCTGAGGCCACAGCGCCCGGCACGCCCATGCCCATGGCGCCGGCAGCGGCGCCAATAAATGAATGGCTGGTCTTGAACGGAAACAGGCGGTGCACCCAGGTCGAAAAATTGCCCGCATCCAGGGCGACGAAGGCATCGTCGTCGACGACCTCGCTCAGATGGGCCAGCAGATTTCCGAACACCAGGCCGTCGTCCGCGAACTTGGGCTCCCAGTCCGCGAATTGGGCGGCCAGACCGTGCGCCGTTTCGATCCAAGCAGCGCGGCCGGGCGGCGGCTCGGGCGCGTTGACCTCGGCCATGGCGGCTAAGCTGGAGGTGGCATCGGCGGCGACGCTCAATTGGGTTTCGAAGACGCGGCCAAGATGGTGCGGATCGGGATAGATATGGATCAGGTCCTGGCCCGGCTTCGGCGCCGCCGGCAACGCAAAACCCTGGCTGGTCACGTCGCCGAGCCTGGTGCCGATGGCAACGATCAGATCGGCCTTGTTGAGGGTGTCCTTGAACACCGCAGGCATGCCGAAAGCCAGGTGGCAACTGAAATTGGGATGCCGGTTATCGAACAAATCCTGATGCCGGAAGGAGACCGCCACCGGCACGTTCCAGGCCTCGGCCACCGCCGCCAATGCGGCGCGGCCCTCGGCCCCGCCGATCTGGCTGCCGGCGATGATCAATGGCCGCTCCGCCGCCGCCAGCCGCTCGCAAATTTCCGATATCTCATCGGCGCGGGGGCGCGCCAGCGGCAAGGGGCTGGGCGCCAGCGCCGCGGCGTCCGTATCATCGGTGAGCATGTCTTCGGGCAACGAGACAATGACCGGGCCCGGTGTGCCCGATTGGGCGATGTGAAAGGCGCGGCGCACGGTTTCGGCCAGCTTGCCGGCATCCTCGACCTCGGCCACCCATTTCGCCATGCCGCCATACATCGTCCGGTAGTCCACATGCTGGAAGGCTTCGCGGCCCAAATCGGCGCGCGCCACCTGGCCGACAAACAGGACCAGCGGCACCGCGTCCTGCTGGGCCACATGGATGCCGATGGAAACATTGGTGGCGCCGGGACCACGGCTGACGCAGACAACCCCGGCGCGGCCCGAAATTTTGGCATCGGCGACCGCCATGAAACCGGCGCCGCCCTCCTGGCGGGCGACCACCACATCGATGCCGGGCGCGTCATAAAAGGCGTCGATCATCGCCAGGTAGCTTTCGCCGGGCACGCAAAAGACCCGGTCGACGCCATGTAATTGCAGAGTTTCGACAAGAATTTGCGCCGCTTTTGCCATGTGCCCCGATCCCGATATGGTAAATTTCAACAAATAAATCTCTAGGCTTTTTTGCAATTCGGAACAAGCGCATTGCGGGCCCGGGCCCGGGACCGGGACCGGCTCCCCGATCTACGAGGGATAGGCCTATCTCTGCCTAATTGCCCCAATATCTTGTGGTGTTATGCAATTATTAAGGAATGCGGGCTCAGAGTAGCATCAATAGATTGGGGATAGTGGGAGTGGGCCATGGCACGGATTTCCGTTGAATCCGCCAAATTTTTTGCATTGATCGGACTGGCTGCGTTGAGCGTACCGGGCAACCCCTGGGCGAAATCGCCGGCGCCGGTCCAAATCGCCGCAAACCTTGCGCCGGGACAGACCGGCGCCGCATCGGTGAACGCCATTCGCGTCGGCGTACATCCGGGCAAAATGCGCATCGTCCTCGATATATCCGGGCCCACCGATATGGGCTTCGAGGTTGCCGATGATGGCAAGGCGGTGGTCATAAACATGCCCGCCTCGGTCTGGAAGGCCGGCGCCTTTGCCAAGCGCCACGCCCGCGCCCTGCTGAGCGATTTTCTCTATACGCCATCGGAAAGCGGCGGCGGCCGGCTTTCGCTGTTCATGAAGCGCCCGGTCCGTATCGAGCGTCCGTTCCTGGTGCCGCCCAAGGGCAAGCGCGGCTACCGGCTGGTTATCGACGCGGTTGCCACGAAAGCGGCCGCGCCTACCGCCCGGCTGAGACCCGCGCCGCCGGTTTCGCCGCCCTCAAATTATCACCAATTGGTCGGCGCATCTATTGTCGGCAATGATCAATTGCCGCCCGCAACCAGTCAACTGGCGGCGGTGGAGATGGCGCAGAGGCGTCTGCCGCCGCCGCGCCTGCCCTATCAGGTTCCGGCGCAACGCCCGCGCCAGGCGTCGCCGCAATATCCCCGGCAAATTCCGGCGCAGGGCCAACCGTTCCCGCGCCAGCCCGGCGCACAGCCATTCCCCGGCCAGCTTCCGCCCGGTGTGGTAACGCCGCAGCAACCGATCCGCACCCTGGATCAGGCCGCCCAGGCGATCGACAAATTGTTCTATGGGCGCGCCTTGCTCGGCGGCATCTTTGCCCGCGAAGCGGAAATGACCGGAAGCGGCAATACCAACACAATGGAATTTGACGCCGGTTTCAATGGCGCCGCCGCCGTCGGCATCGATCTGAAAAACGGCTTTCGCGCCGAAGCGGAATTCATCTACACCAATTCGTCGGTGAAATCCGTAATCGGCACCGCCAATGCCCAATCCATCAGCACCGGCAACGTCACCGGCAACCTGATTACCTATTCCGGGATGGGCAATCTGGTGATGGAATTGCCGCCGCAATCGTTGCTGACGCCCTATGTTTTCGCCGGCGTCGGCGTCTCCGGCGTGTTCCTGGACGGCGTCAATTCGTCCGGCGTGGCTCTCTATAATTCCGACGATTTCGTTTTCGCCATGCAGTTCGGCGCCGGCGTAACCATGCCCCTCGATGATAGAATCACTCTGGAAGCGTCCTACCGCTTTTTCAATACGTTCGATCCGGAACTGCAGGACGCCAGCGGCGATCCGGTCACCTTCGAATATTCCAGCCATAATTTCATGTTCGGCGCCCGCTACGCGTTCTAAATAAATTTGGTTGAGCCCGCGCCAGCTTGACACTTGGCGGCGCGGCCAGTAATCCGGCCCATGCCCAATTCCGCAAACGGCTCGGCAAGCGGCGGCGGCGTGCCGTTCGCTGAATCCTTTCCCGTCGCCGCCGGCTTTACCATCACCAGCGCGCTGGTGTTTACGGCAAGCCACGCCATTGTCCGCCATCTGGGCGGTGATCTGCACCCGCTGGTTATCGCCTTTTTCTCAAACTTCTTTTCGGCCCTGTTTTATGTGCCGCTGTTGATGCGTATCAGCATCGGCACATTGCGAACCGAAAAATTTCGCCTGCACGTGGCCCGCTCGTTCATCAACGTGGCGTCGTTATCCACCTGGTATATGGCGCTGGCGCTGATCCCTATCGCCGACGCCGCCGCGCTCGGGCTATCGGCGCCCTTGTTCCTGACCATCGGCGCCGCCTTGTTTCTGGGCGAAGCCATGAAAGTGCGGCGCTGGGCAGCCATCGGCTTTGGTGTCTTGGGCGCGCTGATCATCATCCGGCCCGGCTTCGAGACCCTCAATATCGGTTTCATGTTCGTCATCATGTCGGGTGTTTTCAGCGCCGGCACCAAGCTGTTCGCCAAGCATCTATCCAAATGGGACAGTGCCATCACCTGCAGCGCCTGGGTGGCCATCCTGCAAACCCCCCTGTCCTTCATATTGGCGCTGTTTTTCTGGACCACGCCCACATGGACGCAACTGGGCTGGCTGGCGGTGGTCGGCATATTGGCGGCGCTCGGCCACATCACAATGGTGCGCGCCATCACCCACGTGGAAGTTTCCTCGCTGGAGCCGTTTACCTATGTGCGACTGTTGTGGGCGGCGATTATCGGCTATTTGGTATTTTCCGAATTTCCGGGGATGTGGACCTGGATCGGCGCCGCCGTGATCGTCGGCGCGACCAGCTATATCGTGCGCCGGGAATCCAAATTGCAAGGCGCGTCGGGTAGCGCCGGGCTGACCCCGCCTTCCAGTTGAGACGGCGGGCCCAAAAGGCGTAAAATTGCGCTGGCCAGATTGGCTATCGAGCGGCTAGTGTGGGGCCGATCCCACCATCCGAAATCAAAGCTGAGTTTTGTAATTTATGCCTCCTATTGAACGCGCCAACGGCCACCGCCCAAGCGGGCTCCTACATCTGCTCGACCCGACCTTGAAGCTTGCGCCGCACCCCAAGGCGGAAGAGCTCTCGTTCGATCTGGAAAACGCCCTGGCCTGCGTCCTCAGGCTTTCAGCCGAAGTGCCGGAAGAAGCCTTCAGCGCGCGCACCCTCGGCACCGAGCGCCAGGGCAACGGCATCAAAATTCACGACGATAATTTCATCCTCACCATCGGCTATCTGGTGGTCGATGCCAGCCGCATTGTCCTCAATGGGCGCGGCGGCCAGGAGGTCGAGGCCGAGCTGGTCGGCTACAGCCACGAGACCGGCATGGCCATCATCCACGCTTTGCAGCCCCTCGATCTGCCCACCCTGCCCATGGGCAGGGCCGATGATCTGGATGAAAAAGAGCCGGTCATCATCGCGCCCTACGGCACCGCCCAGCATGCCATCGCCGGCACCGTCGCGTCCCGGCGCGAGTTTGCGGGCTCCTGGGAATATATGCTGGAGCGGGCCATCTTCACGACCCCGATCCATCCCAATTGGTCCGGCGCCGCCCTGATCCGCAGCGACGGCAAGCTGGCCGGCGTCGGCTCGCTCTGGGTTAACGATGCCGAGCGCGGCAAAAAAGACAGCCAGGGCAACATGTTCGTTCCCATCGATCTGTTACAGCCCATTTATGATGATCTGATTTCGATGGGCCGCGCCCAGGGCCCTATGCGCCCCTGGCTTGGCATGTATACGGCCGAGGCCATGGGCCGCCTGTTCGTATCGGGAACCATCCCCGACGGGCCGTCCGATTCCGCCGGCGTCGAGCCCGGCGATCTGATCACCGGCATCAATGACGAGAGCGCCGCGTCGCTCGCCGATATGTACCGCCTGATTTGGGGCGCCGGTGAGGCTGGCGCCGAGATTGTCATCAATCTCCGCCGCGACGGCGAAGACATCGACATATCCGTCACCTCGCAAAGCCGCTACACATTCATGGACCGCCGCAGCCGTCATTGATGGGCGCTTGCGCGGGACGTTAAATCTTCCATATTGAATATCTATGCCAGAATTAAACGATGCCATCGCCGCCAGGCGAACCTTTGCCATTATTTCGCACCCGGACGCCGGTAAAACGACGCTGACCGAAAAGCTCTTGTTGTTCGGTGGCGCAATTCAACAGGCCGGCGCCGTCAAGGCCAGGGGCGAGAGCAGGCGCGCCCATTCCGATTGGATGAAGGTCGAGCGCGAGCGCGGCATATCGGTCGCCTCTTCGGTGATGACTTACGAATATGACGGCTGCCTTTTCAATCTGTTGGATACCCCCGGCCACGAAGATTTCTCCGAAGACACCTACCGGACGCTGACCGCCGTCGACAGCGCCGTGATGGTTATCGACGCCGCCAAGGGCATCGAAAACCAGACCCGAAAATTGTTCGAGGTGTGCCGGCTGCGCGATATTCCGATCGTCACGTTTATCAATAAAATGGACCGCGAAGCCCGGGATTCGTTCGATCTTTTGGACGAGATCGAACAAACCCTGGCCCTCGACGTGACGCCGGCGAGCTGGCCGATCGGCATGGGCCGGGATTTCCTCGGCTGTTTCGATATTCTGAACGACCGCCTTTTGATGGCGCCCAAGGGCCACGCGTCCGGCGCAGCTCAGGATGAAGCCGAAACCATTGTTGCCTGCAGGGGATTGGATGATCCGCAATTGGATGAGCACCTGCCCGACTACGCCGCCAAGCAATTGCGCGGCGATGTGGAGATGGCGCGCGGCCTCTGCCAGGAGTTCGATCTGGAGGACTACCGGGCCGGTCATTTGAGCCCGGTCTATTTCGGCAGCGCCATCAACAATTTCGGGGTGCGCGAATTGCTGCAAGGGCTGGTCCGATATGCGCCGCCGCCGCGCCCGCAAAACTGCGCCGAGCGCACAATCGAGCCGGGCGAAGAAAAAGTCAGCGGTTTCGTGTTCAAAATTCAAGCCAACATGGACCCCAAACACCGGGACCGGATCGCCTTCGTGCGCCTCGCCTCGGGCCATTTCAAGCGCGGCATGAAATTGCACCATGTGCGTCACGGCAAGCCCTTTGCCCTCAACAATCCGGTCCTGTTCCTGGCGCAAAACCGAGCAACCGCGGAGGAAGCCTGGGCCGGCGACATCATCGGCGTGCCCAACCACGGCAATTTGCGCATCGGCGACACCTTGACCGAGGGCGAGGAGTTACACGTTACCGGCATCCCGTCCTTTGCGCCCGAGCTTTTGCAATCGGTGCGCGCCCATGATCCCATGCGCGCCAAGCATCTGGGCCGCGCCCTGCAACAACTGGCCGAAGAAGGCGCGGCGCAGGTGTTCAAGCCGCTCATCGGGGCAGAAATGATCGTCGGCGTCGTCGGCGGGCTGCAGTTCGAAGTGATGGCCGACCGCATCCGCACCGAATACGACGTTCCGGTGCACTTTGAAGCCACCGCCATCATGACCGCCCGCTGGGTGGAAGCCAACGATGCACGCCAATTGAAAGCCTTCACCGACGCCAATCAATCGGCGATGGCCGGGGACCATGACGGCGCGCCGGTGTTCCTGGCGCGCAACGCCTGGCATCTGAACCGGGCCGGCGAGGACTGGCCCGACATCCGCTTCCTGAAGACCCGCGAAAACTCGGTTGTGTGAGTAGTTAAATCGGTATTGCCGCCAGGGCCGAGGATTGTTGATACTGTCCCCATAACAATTGCAACCAGTGGAACAGGGGAAAAACAATGGCCAGCAAACCCGTGAAGATCGTTACCGGCATCGTCGGCGTGGTTCTC
>CAUZTZ010000039.1:0-18728 GCA_963582805.1 Alphaproteobacteria bacterium | reverse complement strand
TGGTTAATGAGTTCTGACCCTAGAGGTCACCCAGGACCTTTCCGGTGAATTACAGATCGATGTGTTGTTCGAGCGCATCATGTCGGCGACCACCCAGCTTCTGGATGCGGAGCGCAGCACGTTGTTCGTACACGACCGCAAAACCGGCGAGCTTTGGTCGCTGGTCGCCGAGGGGCTGGACGTGCAGCAGATACGCCTGCCGTCCACCGCCGGCCTGGCCGGCATGGCCTTTACCAACGGCGAGACGCTGAATATTCCCGATCCCTATAATCACCCGGCCTTCAACCGGGATTTCGACGACCGCACCGGGTTCAAGACGACCAGCATCCTCTGCATGCCGATCACCAACAAGGCCGGCGAGCATATTGGCGTGACCCAAGTGCTCAACAAAAAGGGCGGCGAATTCAAGGCCAGGGATGAAGCGCGCCTCCGCGCCTTCACCTCGCAAGTCGCGGTTACGCTGGACAACGCCCAATTGTTCGACGAGGTGATGAATGTCAAAAATTACAACGACAGCATCTTGCAAAGTACCACCAACGGCTTGATCACCTTTGATGACGAGCGGCGCGTGGTCACTGTCAACGATGCCGCCAGCACCATATTGAACATACCGGCGGGCGATACCCTTCTCGGCCTCACCGCCGATGAATTGTTCGGCGGCGCCAATGCCTGGATCGCCGGCTCTGTCGCCCAGGTCGAGGCCACCGGCGATACCGAGACCGTAATCAACGAAGATTTGGTGCTATCGGATGGCGCCAAAATATCGATGAATTTAACCGTCGTTCCCTTGGTCAATGTGGACGGCCAGAATATCGGCTCGATGATCATCATCGAAGACATCACCGACGAAAAACGGGTCAAAACCACGATGGCCCGCTATATGAGCAAAGAGGTCGCCGACCAGCTATTGGCCGAGGGCGAAAGCCATCTCGGCGGCAAATCGCAAAAAGTGTCGATCCTGTTTTCCGATCTCAGAAATTTCACGCGCCTCTCGGAAAGCCTCGGCCCCACCGACACGGTCGATATGCTGAACAATTATTTCTCCGAAATGGTCGATGTCATATTCCGCCATAGCGGCATTCTGGATAAATATATCGGCGATGCGATCATGGCCCTGTTCGGCGCGCCCCTTAGCGGGCTCGAGGATGCCGACAACGCCCTTCGGGTCGCCAACGAAATGCTGACCGCGGTGACCCAGATCAACGATGCCAGAGCGCTGGAGCGCATAGACCCCATCGATATCGGCATCGGCATCGGGCCTGGCACGGTCATCGCCGGCTCCATCGGTTCAGCCAAGCGCATGGACTACACCGTCATCGGCGACCGGGTTAATCTGGCGGCAAGGCTGGAAAGTGCCAACAAATTTTACGGCACCCACATACTGGTATGCGAATACACGGTTGCCGATTTGAAAGCCGACACTCTTTTGCGCGAGATCGATTTGATCCGCGTGGTCGGCAAGGACGAAGCCGTCGCCGTGTTTGAAGCCATGGCCTATCACGACGAATTCACTTTCCCGGACATGTCCGAAACCTTGCAAGCCTATTCCGCCGGACTGGCCAACTACCGGGACGGCGATTGGCAGGGCGCCCACGCGCAATTCGTAAAGGCCCTGGAATATAATCCCGATGACGGCCCATCCAAGGTCTATGCCGAGCGCTGCAAATCATTTATTACCGAGCCGCCGGCCGCCGATTGGGATGGGGTCTGGACTTTGGAAGGAAAATAGCAACCGGCGTTATTATTTGGCCATCCACGAAGGAATGCGCCACAATAACGCCGGCCATGGAATGGATGTCCGGGGGGCTGGATCATGAACGTGGATGTAACCGAGCTTTATACGGGCGCCGTCGACCGGCGTCTCAGCAATCCTTTGTTCAACGACCACAAATTGAAGCTGGGCACGTTTTGCACCAACCTGTCGGGCGGCTGCACCATTTCCACCGCCGACGGGGTGTTCGATCTGAACTGGCCGAACACGGCGGCGCTGGCCCGCCTCGCCGATGACATGGAGTTTGAGGCGCTGGTCCCGGTGGGCCGCTGGAAGGGCTTCGGCGGCGAGACCAATTTCAACGGCAATGGCTTTGAAAGCTACACCTGGGCGGCGGGATTGAGCGGATTGACCCGGAATTCCGGCGTCTTCTCCACCTCGCACATTTCCACCGTGCATCCGGTGATGGCCGCCAAGCAGGGCATGACCATCGATCATATCTCGGGCGGGCGCTTCACCCTCAACGTGGTGTGCGGCTGGTTCGGGCCCGAGTTCGAGATGTTCGGCGCACCCATGATGGAACATGACCGCCGTTATGATTATGCCGCCGAATGGCTAACCGTGATCAAGCGCCTCTGGACCGAGGAAGAGGAGTTCGATTTTGACGGCGAATTTTTTCAGCTCAAGAACCTCATTTGCCGCCCGCAACCGATCCAGCGCCCGCATCCGGTGGTGATGAGCGCCGGCGCGTCCGACCGGGGCAAGCATTTTGCCGCCGAACATGCGGACGTGGCGTTTACCGGGCATTACGGCATGCAGGGCGACGAGCTTAAGGCCATGGTCGCCGATTACCGAAAGATGGCCTTCGACGAATATGGCCGCGATATAAAAATTTGGACCAACGCCTATATCTATCAGGGCGAGACGGAAAAGGACGCGCAGGCGCTTTGGGACCATTGCGTCATCGAAAATGGCGACCAGACCGCGGTCAACAACCTCACCCAAACATTGGGGATTGAAGGCCGCGAAACGCCGGCGCGGAAACTGGTCCATATGAAGAATCATTTCATCGCCGGCTGGGGCGGCTATCCGATTATCGGCACCAAGGAGCAGGTGGTGGAGGGCTTACAGAAAATCGTCGATGCCGGTTTCGACGGCACCCTGCTTTCGTGGCCCCGCTATATCGAAGACATGGCCGAGTTCAAAGAGGTCACCTACCCGCTGGTGCAACAGGCGGGCTTGCGCTAATCGCCCAGCTTAACGGTCAGCGATGCGCCGCCGCCGCAGCAGGGGCAGACCGTGTTGGTAAGGATGCGCTGGCGGTCCTCGTCTGAGAGGTTGGCGTCCGATAGCAGCTTGTCCATATGGCGCTGAAAGGCCACATGGGCGTTTTCCGCACCGAAAACCACCCGGTCCATGGGATCTTCCGTGTCTGTTGTCTTATTGGGCATGGTCTATCCTACGCCGCCAACCGCGGAAATGCCATCTTCACTGCGTTGACGCTGTTGCCAGCCTTGTGAAATAGTTGCTTACAAGGGGGCAACGCTGGCCAGGAGAGCGATCATGGGAACCCAAGATATATCCGCCGCGGAACATCCGAAACGCAAGCGCGCCGATGGCGGCGATCATCCCCTGGGCGAGGTGTTCCGCCGCAACTACGAGCCCCGTGGCCGCCGTTACAGCTACTTGTGGCGGACCCTGGAACGGTTTCGCGAAGCCCCCGTCAACGAGGAAAAAACCGAAATCGACGATCCCGCCGCCGCCGCCGCCGAGATCAAGGCGATGGCATTGGAGATGGGCGCCGACGTGGTTCGCATCGCCAAATTCGAGCCCGCCCTCACCTTCGAGGGCGCCGAGCAATTGGACCACAAATGCGTGGTCGTTTTCGCCAAATCCATGTCTTACGACATGATGGTCGATATCGGCCCCAACTCCCAGGAAGAGGTGCACCGCATCTATTACACCCTCAACGATATCGGCAGCCGGCTGGCCTTGCGCATCGGCGCCTTCGGCTACGCGGCCCGCATGCACGCCAACGGCGGCGAGTTTCCCCTGCCCGCCTACGGCCAGATGTCGGGCCTCGGCGAATTGGGCAAACACGGCTCGCTGATCTCGCCGGAACTGGGCTCCTCGTTCCGGCTTTGCGCGGTATCCACCGACATGCCGCTCGCCCCCGACGGCCCCGAAGATTACGGCATCGACGAAATTTGCACCAAGTGCAATATCTGCGAGCGCTTCTGCCCCGGCGACGCCATCGCCAACCACAAAAAGACGGTGGCCGGCGTCACCCGCTGGGTGATCGACACGCCCGCCTGCCAGCCCTATTTCTACGGGCTCTATGGCTGTAAAATCTGTTTGATGGTGTGCCCGTTCAACGCCAAAGGCAGCCTGAAAGAGGCTTTCAAACCGGTCGCCGCCGATATCCGCAAAGCCAAGGACGCCAAGGGGCTGATGGCGATGATCCAAGAACGCTCAAACCTCTCCATCGATCATATCGAGGATTTCAAGAAACAATTGGCGGCGGAAGAAAGTTAGACCACCTGGCTCATACCACCTGTCCTGGCCGGCCGCCGAATTTGTAGCGCTCGATCAGCACCCGCTCATAGAGCCCGTTTACATAGAACGGCTCGGCTTCCAGGAATTCCTGAAACGCCTCCCGGCTGGGCAGGCAGAGCAGGTTGGCGCTACCCTGCCATTCATCGCCTTCGTCGTTGAAGACGCCGCCCCTGGCGATAAAATCGGCCACATCATAGGGCGCGAAATAGGCGATGTGATCTTCCAGTAGGCGCATGCGCATCGCGTGCATTCCGGGCTTGGCGAAACCCCGGAAATACCAGGCCACTTGGTCATCTTTGCGCGGAAACTCCCTTTGCGTACCCGCGATCCCCTTGTTCCAGCGGCAAATAATTACGTCCTGATAGACGCCGTTTTTGTTGTGCGGCTCGTTCGCGATAAAGGCGCGTACCGCGTCCCAATCATCGAACTCCACAAAAAGCACTGAGGAGATGAAGGTTTCCATATCGTCCGAATAGGTGGCGCCCCGGGCGATGAAGTTGTCCACGTGATCGTCGAAATACTGCCAATGGTCGGGCCGGCTCTGGGCGCGCTTTTCCGGCGTTTCGGGATTGTCGATCAGTTGGATATGGAAATACATCTCGGGTCTCCGGCGGCATTGGCAAAAGGGCAGCGATCATATCCGCTATTTCCGGGGGATGGCAAAACCAATGACGGCCTTCTATAACTTCCCCGAAATATTCTAGGAGGAGGCACACATGTATAATGGGTCCGAAGGCACCGTCCTGCCCACATCGATCATCGGCTCGCTGCCCAGGCCAGCCTGGTTCACCGGCAATCTGGACCGTCGCTCGTTCCTGGAAGCCATGGTCGACAGCCGCTACCGGGAGCAATACGAAGACGCGGTGATGGTGTATTTGAAGGCCCAGGAGCTGGCCGGCATCGATATCTGCACCGACGGCGACGCCCATTACGACGCGCAAGTTGCCGGATCATCGTGGCAAAGCTACGCGCCGTTCCGCATGGCCGGCTTCTCCACCACGACGCCGCAGCCGGCCGAATATCAGGTCGGCGCCGCCGCCTTCCCGCGCGGCCATATCCTGCATGATTTTCTCGAAGTAAAGGTGATGCCCAAAATTGTTGGACCGGTGGGCCCCGGCGATCTCCAGTTTTCCGCCCTCTGGCGCGCCGCCCAGCGGATGACCGAAAAGCCGATCAAGTTCGGCACCATCACGCCCGAGCTTCTCGCCGCCTCGGTGGAAGACGATTATTACAAAGACCCGGTGGAACGTACCATGGCCCTGTCGGCGGCCCTCAATACGGAGCTCAACGATCTCGCCGACGCCGGCTGCCCGGTGATCCAGATGGAAGAGCCGCAAATCCACATGAACCCTGTGCGCGGCGATCTGTTCGGCAAGTTGGGGGTCAATGAGTTGGTGGAAGTTTTCAACAAGACCGTCACGGGCTTGCGTGCTAAGACCGAAGTTTGGTGCCACACCTGTTGGGGCAATCCCTCACAACAGCGCATCTTCAACGAGGTGCAGAGCTACCAGCCGACTTTGGAAGCCTTGAACGACGTCGATGCCGATGTGCTCACCTTCGAGACCTGTTCCTCCGGCACCGGTGATCTGAAGGCCATCGGCGAAGTGATCGAGGACAAGAAAATCGCCATCGGCGTCATCGATCACCACACCTTGCAGGTGGAACGCCCGGACCAGGTGGCCGATCTTATCCGCGAAGCGCTCACCCATATCCCGGCGGAACGGCTGATCATCTCGTCCGATTGCGGCATGGGCCGCGAAGGCATGAGCCGCCGCCACGCGACCTATAAGATGGTCTCCATGGTGCAGGGAACGAATATGGTGAGGAAAGAGCTGGGATTGCCCGAAGCCAGGTGTTTGGCCGAGGACCAGCAATATTCACTGGCGGCCAAGACCGGCGCGTGAATTCCCGGCTTCCCTGACCGCGATATAAATGCCGCTGGCGATGATAATGGCGATACCGCTGAGCCTTGCAGGCTCCGGGAATTGGCTGAAAAACAGATAGCCGAACAAGGTCGCGCCGACGATCTGGACGTAGTGGAACGGTGATATCAGCGTCGCCTCGCCGAAATGAAAGGCCGAGAACATGGCCGCCTGGCCGGTCAGCGCGAAGGTGAGGAAGCCGGCGATCACCCACAAATCTTCGGCGCGCGGCGTAATCCAGACCGACGGCACCAACGGCGAAACCATGATGGCGCCCAGGAACGCCGAATAGGCGATGGAGGCTATGGGGCTGGCGCGGCTGGCCAGCTTGCGGTTCAAGATAAAGAAGAAGCCGATGCACAGCCCCGATAGGAGGGCGATGAAATAACCCTCCCGCTCGCCGCCGAATTGGGGCTGGAAGACAATAAGCACCCCGGCAAAGCCGGCGATCACCGACAACCAACGGCGGACACTAACTTTTTCGCCCAGCAAAAACGGCGACAAGGCGGTCACCACCAGCGGCGCGATGAATTGCATGGCGGTGGCTTCGGCGAGCGGGATCAACGCGATCGCCCAATAGAACGTGCCCATGCCGGTGGTCACGAACAAGGCCCGCAATATCTGCAGCGCCGGCGCGCGGATCAAAAGCGCGCCCTTGCCTTCGCGCGCCAGGACAACCGCGAAAAACACGACAGCAGTGACGGCGAACTGGGTCCAGACGATCTGGATGGCGGAATATTGGCCGTCCAGCAATTTGACGAAGGCATCTTTAAGCGGGAACAGGAATACCGAAAGCACCATCAGCCCGATGCCGAGGATCAGGTTGCGGCCTTGGGTTATGACTGGCGTATCGGTTGGCATCAATCCTCGTGTATCAAATCAGCGACAGCGCCGCAAATGGATGTTGGATATCGGGGCGATTTGCCATTAATAATGGGCCCAAGCCTGCCGCAAAGCGGCACCTTTCACACGTCAACACATCATTGAGGACATCAAACCATGGCTTTAATTCCCGAAAATCTTGTCGATCATATCAACGGCGCCTTTCCGGCAAATGTCTGTCTGGTCGGCGTCTGCATGGCAGACGGCTTCGCCCAGGTCAGCCCGCGCGGCAGCGTCCACGTCTATGATGGCGACACCCTGGCCATCTGGGACCGGGGACGCGGCGCCACCCACGAGACGGTCGTCGATGGCACCAAGCTCACCATCTATTACCGCAATCCCGCCCTCGGCGCGCGCGGCGGCGACGGCACCTTGCCGGCCGGCGGCATCGCCCGATTTTACGGCACCGCGGAAGTCCATGCCGATGACGGCGAGATCCGCGAAAAAGTGTGGAACGGCATGGTCGAGGCCGAGCGCAACGGCGATCCCGACAAAAAGGGCCAGGCGATTTTGATCCGCCTCTCCCGGGCCGAGCAGCTTAACGGCAAACCGCTCGCCGAGATCGGCGCCGGCTAAGGGCCGCTCACCGAAACCGCCGCTTCGCCGCCGGATAAGGGCCGGAGCGCGGCGCCGGTAATTGTATTTTCGGCGGCCCGCAGACCTTTTATAGGAGACCATCCATGCCCGATGATATGATCAACGCGGTTCGCCATCCGGCCAGCCTGGAGGGCAAGGTTTCGGATGAAGAATGGGCCACGCGGGTTGATCTGGCCACCTGTTACCGGCTGGTGCGCGGCAACGATTGGTGCAACTCGATCTACAACCACTGCTCGGCGCGGGTTCCCGGCGAGCCCGATTTCATGCTGATGAAGGCGCACCCGCTTTTGTGGGACGAGGTGACCGCATCCAACTTGGCCAAAGTCAATATTCACCAAGAGCTGGACGAAAGCGCCGGCGTCAACCGGCCCGGCTTTGTGTTGCATTCGGCGATCATGCGCGCGCGCACCGATGTGAGCGCCGCCGTTCATATCCACGAAGAAGCCTCGACCGCCATCTCGGCCACCAAGGAAGGGCTGCTGCCGCTCACCCAGGACGGTATTTTCCTGTTTGAGCAGATCGCCTATCACGACTATCAGGGCATCACCGAAAACGCCGAAGAGCGCGATGAAATCATTGCCAATTTCGGCAACAAGCCGGTCATGCTGATGCGCAGCCACGGCTCGGTTACGGTGGGGACAAACGTGCGCGAGGCCTTTGTGCACACCACCCATCTGGTCAAGGCGTCGCAAATCCAATTGCAATTGATGGCGGGGGGCGCCGAGCTGATCCTTCCGCCCGCCGAGGTCTGCCGCACTGCCGTTCGCCAGCACATCGCCCACGGGCAGGGCCGCGGCCAGGCCGACTGGCCCGCCTGGCAGCGCGAATTGGACCGCACCGACGAAAGCTACCGGCACTAGGCTATGTCCGATGCCGAGACCATTTTGGCCGAGCAGAAGGAATATTACCGGGCGCGGGCGCCGGAATATGATGACTGGTGGTTCAGGCGCGGCCGCTATGATGGCGGGGCCGAACACACCAAAGCCTGGAACGCCGAAATCGCCATTGTCGAAGCTGCCTTGGCGGAACTGCTGCCGGTGACAAGCGCCTTGGAGCTGGCCGCCGGCACCGGCAATTGGACCAAGCCCCTGGCGGCGGGCGCCGAACGGGTAACGGCGGTGGATGCGTCCGCCGAAGTGATCGCCCGCAACCGCCAACGACTGGCGGCGGCCAACGTCGCCTATATCGAGGCCGATCTGTTTCAATGGCGGCCCGACGAAACCTATGATCTGGTATTTTTCGGCTTCTGGCTGAGCCATATACCGGGCGCCGCCTTGGATGAATTCTGGGATATGACGGCCACTTGCCTGAAGCCCGGCGGCGTGGCCTTTTTTATCGACAATGCGCCGGCGCCGAACAAAACCAATCTCGGCCAGCCCCAATGGGGCGGCGAGCGGCGCATCACCGAGGGCGAGGAAATTGTGATGCGCACCCTCGCCGATGGCCAGAACTTTCGCATCGTCAAAAATTATTTTGAGCCGGTGCGGCTGAGCGCCCAGATGGCGAAGCGCGGATGGCGGAGCCAAATCCAATACAGCGGCGAATTTTTTATTTACGGCGCGCTTCACCGTAACGATTAACGAGGGAAAGGAAGACAATCCATGGCACGCAAAATCATGATCACCTGCGCCGTCACCGGCGGCGGCGCCGGCACGCGGGACAAAAACCCCGCCGTTCCGGTAACCCCGGAAGAGATCGCCACCTCGTCGCTGGAAGCCCACGCGGCGGGCGCGGCCATCGTCCATATCCATGTGCGCGATCCCGAAACCACCGGGCGCTCCATGGAGCTGGCCCATTACGCCGAAGTCAAAGAACGTATCGAGGGCTCGGGCGCCGATGTCATCATCAACCTGACCACCGGCCCCGGCGCCACCTTTATTCCCGGCGACGATGATCCGCAAATAGGCGCGCCCGGATCGAACCTGACGACGCCGGAAATCCGCACCCGCCATATCGAAGCGTTGCAGCCGGAAGTCTGCAGCCTCGATGTGGCGACCATGAATTTCGGGGCCAACGTGTTCCTCAATCTGCCCCGCCACTTGTCGGAGATGGCCGGCCTCATCAAGGCCGCCGGTGTCACGCCGGAGCTGGAATGCTTCGATCCCGGCCATATCGAGCTGGCCAAATACATGATCGGCCAAGGCGATCTGGAGGGGCCCGGCCTGTTCCAGCTGTGCCTCGGCATTCCCTGGGGGGCGCCGGCGACGGTGCAGACCATGGCCTATATGCGCGACCAGTTGCCGGCCGGCGCGCTCTGGTCGGCGTTCGGCATATCGCGCTTCCAGATGCCCATGGTCGCCGCGGCGGTGCTTTTGGGCGGCCAAGTGCGCGTCGGGCTCGAAGACAATCTCTATATCGAGTACGGGGTTTTGGCGCCCTCGAATGCAGCCCTGGTGGAAAAGGCGGCCAATATTATCCGCCTCATGGGCGACGATATCGCCAGCCCGGACGAGGCCCGCGCCATGATCGGTATCGGCAAATAGGTTTGCGCAGATGGCCACGGCTTTAATCGGCGCCCAGATGGCCGGCGATCCAGTCGGCCGATTGCGGGCTGTATTTGTAGCGCACATTGTTGGCGCAGTGATTGCCGTCCTCCAATATCAGCGCATGCGACGGCCCCGACGCTTCATCGGCCAGGCGCTGCTGTTCCGAAGGTGGCGCCATGGTATCCAAAGCACCGCCGATCAGCATCAACGGACAGGTGATGTTTTTGGCAATGCCGGTCATGTCCACCCGGTCGGCGATTGCAAAGGCGTCCTCCATGCTGGCGGCGTGGGCGCGCACCCGGAACACCTCGTTGCCGCCGCTGCTACGGAACAGGGGGCCGAAATTGAACGGCCCGGATATGCCGATGCAGGCCTTGGCCCGAGGCTCGAACGCCGCCGCCCGGGGCGCGTAATAGCCGCCGAAGGAAACGCCCCAAAGCCCCACCCGGCCCGCATCCACATCGTCCCGGCTTTCCAGATAATCGATGACCGCACCCACCGGCGCCTCGTATTCGGGCAGGATCGGAAATTCATATTCCGCCTCGCCTTGGCCGGGGCCGTCAAAGGCCAGCGTCGCCAAGCCACGGCGAAGAAAATGCGCCTCGTTGGTGGCCATTTCCTCCTTGGCGCTATCCATCCCCATGCACATGACCACCACCGGCGGGCGGGCCACGTCCTTGGGTCTCCGCAGAATGCCAATGAGCTTGGAGCCCGCATAGGGGATTTCCACCCTCTCCCCAGGCGGATCCATATACGGCAAGGCCAAATTCCGGCAGCGCACCGCTTTTTCGTGCAGGCTGCGCATTTGCACCATATCGCCGACCATGATGAACTTGGCGAAATGATAAACAACTGCCGCCGTCTGCAAATGCTCGCCGGCGCTGATCATGTTGCCCGCCTCCAACGCCGCCATTCCCATGGCCTCGTGGGTTTCGGCGCGCTGACTCCAGGCCGGGCCCCAATCCTCCATCGCCGTGATCGCCGCAGCCGCCGCCCGGTAATCGGCCAGCGGCACGCCGTTGGAAATAAAGCGCGGGCTCCAGCGTTCCATGACCGCGGCCACGTCCAAATAATCAGCCATCTCTCGATCCTTCCTTATTGCAAATGCAGGGGCACGCCATGGACATAACGCTTTTGGGCACCGGCTGCCCGATCGCCAATCCCGACCGTTACGGCGCCGGAAATTTGATCCGGTCCGGCGAACAAACGTTCCTCATCGATGTGGGATCGGGCGTCACCCAGCGGCTGCTGGAAGCCGGCGCCAGCAGCGCCGCGATCGATGCTCTGTTCATCACCCACATGCATTCCGACCACCTTGTTGACCTCTACCAATTGCTGATGTCGTCGTTCCATCAGAGCCGCGATGTCCCGCACCGCATTTTTGGGCCGCCCGGCATCGCCAAATTTACCGATGGGCTGATGGAACTTTGGCGCGAAGAGCGGGAGCTGCGCATCAAACATGAAAAGCGGGCCTCGAACGCCGCCTTCGATGTTGAAGTCACCGAGTTCGAAGAAGGCGTCATCTGGGATCAAGGCGGGCTCCGCGTTACCGCCGTCCGGGTTGAGCATGCGCCGATCCGCCACGCCTTCGGCTTTGTCTTCGAAGCCGATTGCCAGAAGGTTGTCTTCTCCGGCGACACCAAATACTGCCAGGCCCTGATCGATGCCGCCCAAGGCGCCGACGCGCTGATCCACGAGGTGTTCGTGCATGTGGATACCATGCCGCTCACCGGGGCGCGCACCGCTGCCGGGCGCGCATCGGTGCAGAACTACCACACCGTATCGGACCAGGTCGGCAAGGTCGCCGCCGAATCGAAAGCCAAATGCCTGATCCTCAACCACTTCGTTCCGCCCCGCTTCGACCGGGATTTCTTGCTCGATACCGTGCGCGCCGATTACCCCGGCCCGATCATCATCGGCGAAGACCTGATGCGTTTCGATATTGGCAAGCGGCGGCTGGCCCACAAAAACGGCGTGATCGGCTACTAGAGCAATTCCGGACAAATATGAATCAATTTGATGGGAACAAATCGGTTTTCCGGGTAGGCGCGGTGCGCAGCGCGATGCCTTTGCATCGGGCAAGGGCCGCAACGCCCCCGGGGAGCCGATTTGACCCACCGAAGGCCGGGTGCTTTTGACCCGTGGACATCGTCGCACACCTTTGCCGATGCCAATGCATCGCCATGCGGCGCGCTCCTCGCCACGGGGCAAAATCATCCCGGTCAAATGGTTCATATTTGTCCGGAAATGCTCTGACATTCTCTAGCGCTGCAAGATGTGGATCGAGCAGGCGCCGTGGTCCATACCCATGGCGCCGCCGCCGGTGGCGTGCGCCAGGCCGGTGCGGGCGCCTTCCACCTGGCGGGCGCCGCATAGGCCGCGCAATTGGCGGGTGATCTCGGTAATCTGGGCGATGCCGGTGGCGCCCACGGGATGGCCCTTGGAAAGCAATCCGCCGGACGGATTGACCGGCTTGGCCCCGCCGATAGAGGTGACGCCATCTTCCAACAGCCCTATCGCCTCGCCGCGCCCGCAAAATCCGAAGGCCTCGTAATACAAGAGCTCGGCGATGGAAAACGCATCGTGGATTTCGGCGACGTCGATATCTTCGGGCCCGACGCCGGCTTCTTCGTAGGCCTCCAACGCGCCGCGCACGGTAATCTCCGGCACCGTCATATCCCGGTAGCCGGTCATGTAGGTGCCTGTGCACAGATCCGACGCCAAGACGCTGATTGCCGTGGCATCGAATTTATGCGCCACTTCGGCGGCGCAGATAACGGCGGCGGCGGCGCCATCGCCGGTGGGGCAGCAATGCAGCAATGTGAGCGGATCGGCGATTGGGCGGGCGTTCATCACCGCTTCCAGGCTGACGTCTTTTTGGAACTGGGCATCGGGATTTTTGGCGCCCATGGCGCGCGCCTTCACCGAAACCCCGGCCAGTTGCTCCTGCGTCAATCCGGTCTCGTGCATATAGCGGCAGGCGCGCATGGCGTACAGCGCCGGCATCAGCATGCCTTGAGAAATCTCCCAATCTTCGTCCACCAGCGGGATGGTGCCGCCGCCGAACTGGCTCAATTTGTCGACGCCGAACACCAACGCCACGTCATAGGCCCCCGAGGCCACCGCCATATGCGCCTGATGAAAGGCGCTGGATGACGACGAGCAGGCGTTTTCCACATTGATGATCGGCATGCCGGTCATGCCGAGCCGGGTGAGGGTCCGCTGGCCGATCATCATGCCGCCATAGACCGAGCCGCAATAGGCAATGCCGATATCATCCCGCTCCGCGCCGGCATCGTCCATGGCTTGGCGGATGGCCGGCCAGGCGAGATCGGCGGTGTCCTTGTCCGGGTATTTTCCGAACGGGATCATGCCGACGCCGATGATCGATACCGGGCGCATAGTTTAAGCCGCCTCCACTGGGTTAGCGGCAAACCGGTAACGTTCGGCCTCGGCGTCTTGCGCTGAAATTTCAATGGCCACCTTCATGTCGGGACGAAGGCCGTCGGTGCGGGTTAGCTCGGCAAAGACGCGGACGCCGTCGGCCAGATCCACATAACCGACCGCATAAGGAAGATCAGCTTGCCGTCCTACATGGATCACCGAAAAGGCATACAGCACGCCGTCCCCGGCCAGGGGCGCATCCGCGATTTCTTCCGATAGGCAGGCGGAGCAAATACCCGGCTTGGGAAACGCCAGCGCGCCGCAGGATGCACAGCGCCCGCCCTTGAGACGCAGGCCGCCTTCCGCTTCTATCACATGGCCGGGGCCAAGATTGCCGGCGAGCTGATCGGTTGCCATTCCAAATCCCTCACATGGCGTGCATGCGCGGCAGAACTTGCGTGCCGAGCAGCTCGATACTGCGCATGGTTTTATCGCCCAGTTGCGCCGCCAGGGTCAGATCCAGAACGCCGGCATTGAGCTCTTTCTTGATGCGTTCGATCTGCTTGACCACGGTGTCCGGGCTGCCCACCAGAATCTGGCCATTTTCGATGCGCTCCTCCAACTGGCCACGGGACAGCAGCCGGCCGCGCTGCTCGTCCCGGTCGCGGCCGTAATAGCCGGCCTCGTCCACCGCCTTTTCCACGGCGGCGTTGGCCATCGACAGCCCGACCCGGCGCTGCTGCATACCGGCGGCCAGATCATCGCGCGCCTCCGCGTCGGTTGCGGCCACATGCACGCCGAGCCGGTAGATCACTTTTTCCGGCTCCGGCTCCCAGCCATGCTCGCGGGATTTTTTGCGCCAGTAATCGGCGGCGGTGACGGCGCGCGGCAATGTGGTGAAGGCAAAGCCGATGCCGAGTTTGTTCTTGGCCGCATAATCGCCCGATTCCGGGCTGGAGGCGGACATGTATATAGGCGGATGCGGGTCTTGCACCGGGCGCGGCCAGATCGAGATGGAGCGATATTGATAGTAGCGCCCTTGCCAGCCGAAGGGCTGCTTTTCGGTCCAGGCCATGCGGATAATTTCCAGCGCCTCGGCGAAGCGGCCACGGGATTCGGTGGGGTTGATATTATAGGTGACATATTCGTTGGGCGTACCGCGCATCAGCCCGGCGATAACGCGCCCGCCGGTCAGGGTATCGAGCATGGCGAATTCCTCGGCCACCCGGAGCGGATTGAGGATCGGAATATCGGGACCCAGCAGCGCGATTTTGGCGTTCTTGACCACTTGCGTGAGGGCGCCGGCCATGACCATGGGATTGGGATTGAGGGAAAACGGCGCAAAATGATGCTCGGCCACCGACACCCAATCGAAGCCCACTTGATCGGCGAGGGCGAATTGTTCGAGGGTGGTCTGCATGGACCGCTCGGCCACTTCGGCGGAATATTCGTTGGCCGGCACCGGCCAGCCCTCCGGCGCCGCGCCCATATAGCGGCTGGTACAAAACAACGCTGCTTTCATTTTTTTAAGGTCCCCAATACCTAAAACGGCTCATAGTATCCGCGCCGCGAGAAGCCGATGCAAGCCGGGCCAACGCCATGCAATTGACGCATGATGGTGCGACATGTTTTGCGAAGAAATCAGGTATGGTTTGGTATGGTTCGGTATGGATTGGTGTGGGTTTCATGGGGCTTGGTCTCGGTTTAGTGGGGTTAAATGGGCCGTCGGTTATACGATACACGCATGGCAAAAACGGCCGCCACGGAACCTGTGGTGGCCTTTTATAGAGACGTCCTATTTAAGAAATTCAGGAAAATACATTATAGAACAAAATCGCAACAAATGCAAGGATATTCTAGGACCCGATCTGCCGCCGCAGCATGGGAAAGAAGACTTCCCAGTCCCGGTTGGCGGCTTGTTTATGGTGGATATCCCGGTCCGGCAGGGCGTAACCGTGATCCGCATCGGCGTGGACCCGATAACGGTATTGCGCTTCGGCGCCCACAAAAGCCGCCTCCATGGCGGCGATCAGTTCCGGCGGCGCGAAAGAATCCTTTGACCCAAAGCCGCAATAGATCTCGCCCGCGATCTTGGGCGCCAACAGATGCGGCGAATCTTCGCCGTCGGTCACCAGATTGGTGCCGTGCAGGGACATGGTGGCGCGGAAGCCCCGAATATGGCCGGCGACCGCCACCACTTGGCGCCCGCCCATGCAATAGCCGACGCCGCCCATGGCAGCCGTGCTGATTTGCGCCTCGCCGGAGAGGAATTGGATGATGGCGCTGGTGTCGCGGATGGCCATGGCGTCGGTGAGCCGGCGCGATACCGCCACCGCTTCATCGCGAACCGCAGCATCCAAAAGATGCACCGACAGTGACTTGCCGTCCGGCCCCATTGTATCGAAACGCTTTTTGCCCTCGCGGTAATAAAGATCGGGCACGATGCCGCAATAACCAACGGATGCGATGCGCCGGGCGATATCATACAGCTCTTCGCGCACCCCCCAGATGTCCATATAGACAATAACCGCCGCAAACGGCCCGCCCGTTTCGGGGTGGGTGATGAAGGTCTCCATGGCGCCGTCAGCCGTGCCGATATCGATACTGCGCTCGTGCATTCAAACGCGCCCCCTCAATCCCGGTTCGGCTGGCCGATAAAGCCGTCGCCGTGGCCAGCTTCGGCCGCCGCCCAGCCGCCGGCGACGCGGCCCGAAAACAGCGACGGGCCGAGCATGGTGCCTTCCAGCCCGGCGGCGCCATTGATGTGACCGCCGGCCATGCCCGCCACTTCGCCGGCCGCATAGAGGCCGTCGATGGGCTCGAAATGCTTGTCCAGGACGCGGCAGCGGATGTCGGTCTTGATGCCGCCGAAATTCTTGCGCGCCAGGGGGAATATCTGCATGGCGTAAAAAGGCGGCGCATCGAGCTTTTTCGACATGGCCAGCGGCTTGCCGAATTCCGGCTCCGCCTCCAACCCCCGATCGAAGGCGTCATTGTAGCGCTCCACGGTGCCCAAAAATGCATCCCCATCGACGCCCATCAGCCCGGCCAGGTCGGCCATGGTATCGGCGCTATGGACAAAGGGAGAATCGGCATACAGGGCGGCGTGCTTGGCGGCGTCCATTTCATCGCCGTCCTTGTAATATGGATCGGCGATTTCGAGGCCGGCGATGACGGTGGCATCCATGATCGCCCAGGCGTGGCGCGGGCTTTGCGCCAGAAGCGCCGGGCTGGCGGAATTGCCGCCGGAGCGGGCCTCGTTATGGAAGCGCTTGCCTTGGGCATTGACCCAGATGTAGCCGGGCGCCTGACGGAAGGCCAGGCCGTGTCTCTCCTGGGGGTCGAGATGATCGGGGGTCGCATAGACATAAAACCAGATCTGGTCCATGTGGGTGAGATAGCCGCCCAATTCCTGGACCAGCCGGTGGCCGTTGCCGGTGGAACCAGGCCCCGAGCCTTCGAGGACTTTGTCGTCCTTTAGCTCGGGCCGGTATTGGAGGATCATATCCAGGTTGGACGCGAAGCCGCCCGCCGTCACCAGCGTCGTGCCGGCGGAAACTTCGATGCGGTTGCCGGTAACCGTGTCGGTGCCTTGGGCGCCGGCGATGCGCCGGTTGCTCTGGTTGATTTTGCTGATATCGGCGTTGCAGACAATCTCGCCGCCGCGCGCCCGGAAGGCGTCAATAAGGTGGGTCATGAGACCGGCGCCGCCCAGCTCCGCCCGGTGCCAGCGGCCCACCGAGTTGCCCTCCTGTTGCCTGACTTGGATCCATTTGACGCCGTGCCCTTCGGCCCAGTGGTAAAGATCGTGCAGGCTGTGTTCGATATAATAGCGCGCCCAGACCGCGTCGGCGGATGCGCCGCCCCATTGCATCCAGTCCTTGAAGGCGAGGTCGGGGCTGTCTTCGATGTCCTGGTCGGCTTGCATGGGCGTGCCAACAATCATGCAGCCGCCGCCCGACGTGATCGCCGCGCCGCCCGGCTCCGCGCCCAATTCAAAGGCTGTCACCCGTGCGCCCGCATCCAGCGCTTCGATGCCGGCGCAAATGCCGGCGCCGCCGGCGCCGATGATCGCCACATCGGTCTCATATTTTTGTGTATCGGCCATGGCCGCCCGCCCCCTTTTTTCGCCTCGCATCGCTACATCGCGGATTATCTCTGCTAGCACAATTGCCGGGCGCTTACCAACGTCCGCCAAAAAGGCGTGACGCGCGCGTCCCGGTCTGGCAGATTTTGGTGAACGACAAAGGGCAATGGGGGCGAATTATCCGATGGTAGCCTATACACTTCGCGTCAATGGCAAGCGCCACGAACTAGACACCGATCCGGCCAAGCCGCTTATCTATGTGCTGCGCGGCGAGCTGGGCCTTACCGGGCCGAAGATCGGCTGCGCGCTGGAACAATGCGCCGCCTGCGCGGTGCTGGTGGACGGCGAGCATACGCTAAGCTGTAACCGGGCCGCGTCCGAATTCGAAGGCGCCGAGATTACCACCATCGAAGGCTTGGCCGAAGACGCCATCGGGGCCCGCATCCAGGCCGCCTTCATGGCCGAGAACGCCGCCCAGTGCGGCTATTGCACGCCCGGCATCATCGTCGCCGTGGCATCGCTGTTGAAATCCAATGCGGGCCCGAGCGATGCCGATATCAGCGATGCCCTCGCCGATCATCTTTGCCGCTGCGGCTCCCACAACCGGGTTTTGCGGGCGGTCCGGGGCGCCATCTCAGGAGGGCAAGCCGATGCCGCGTAATCCCAGCCTGCAAAACGCACCCAACCTGGATGAATGGATCGTCTTCGAAGCCGATGGCCGCTTGACTGTGCGGTCCGGCAAGGTCGATATCGGCCAGCATGTATCCACCGCCGTCGCCACCATCGCGGCGGAGGAGCTGGATATCGATCCCGCCCGCATCGATGTTCCCATCGCCATCACCGGCATCGCCCCCAACGAGGGCATCACGTCGGGCTCCATGTCCATGGAAACCTCGGGCGAAGCGGTGCGCCGGGCGGCGGCGACGGCCAGGCGGCATCTATTGGGCCTGGCCGCGGAGGCGCTGGAAGCGGATGCCGGCGCATTACAAGTCAATGACGGGCTGGTGCGGGTAGCGGACAGCAACAAGACCATCAGCTATTGGGAGCTGATGGAGGCTAAGGCGTTCGCGATCGAGGTGGACGAGGATATCGATCTCAAATCC
>CAUZTZ010000038.1:0-18922 GCA_963582805.1 Alphaproteobacteria bacterium | reverse complement strand
AATTGCTGCAACCAGGCGACAAAACCGTACACCCGGCAACGGGATTCCAGGTCGCATCGGTCCATTCAATCGAAGACTCAGTCATCATAATCACCACTATGAAACATTTGTTCTATTTTTGTTCTAAATTGATTCGCGTTCTAAAGTAAATGCTAAAAAGTAAATGAACGTTTGCCAAATGAAATCAGATCGGCTGCATGATCGCTTAACGTCCAACGGCGCTATTGTCGGAGATTGCGAACTGATAGGCGTTGCGGCGCCCAACCCGCCTCTATTGCAGCACGAACCAGCGGCCGATGTCGTCGCGGCAGGCGAAGGCGGCGCGGAAACCGCCGTCCAGCTTGCGACAACCTGGCGGGTGATCCTCGAACAGGCTTTCGCGCTGAACCGATGCGGCGCTGGAAGGCACCGACGATGATGTGGAAGGCCTTTGGCGGCCCGGCAGATCGAACGGTGAAAAGCCCGGCGACGGAACCTGCCGGCGGGCATCATCGAGACGTTGCTCAAACAATTGGTCGCTGCGGTCCAGGCTTCTGCCGGCGTCGGAACCGATCAGGGCGCCGATCAGCGTGCCGATGGCGGCGGCGGCCACCTGCCCGCTACCGGAGCCGAACTGAGCGCCGGCGAGACCGCCGAGAACACCGCCGGCAGCCGAGCCCACTTGCTGTTTCTGGCCGAATTGAGAATTCGCGCAGGCCGCCAAACCGAAAGTAAGAGCCAGAACGGCGATAATTTTCTTGCGCATGGGAATTCTCCCTCAGGAATGATAAGAGTAACGCTCAATTCAATAACCGATAGTATAACAGATCGATGCGCCGAGGGTAACCGGCGCCGGCAAATGGATCGGGAATGACATGAAACATTTATGGATCGCTGCGGCAGCCTTGTTCGCAATGCCGCCGGGCCCGGTAGCGGCGCAGGCGCAAGGAACAGTGCCGCCGTGGGAGCCCATTGCCTTGATCGATGGCGCCGCCCGCGGGCCGCTGCCCATCGTTCTGGATAAAGACTTTTACGCGCGCCAGGAAAATTCCCGGCCAAAATTGGAACAACTTTCGGCCAATCCCGAAGCCGGCGCGCTGCCGCCGGTCATGCGCAAAGCCGTGCCCGGCGTGCGCTCGGAAAAATTGCCGCCGCCAAAACGCTGAAACCAATTCCCGTTTAGTTCAGCCGGCGCCAGACCCGGTTGAGGGCCATCATGGTGTCGACGGCCAGATTGTGGCCAAGCTCGTCCGGCGTCAATGTCCGCTTTTTGCGGCGCTCTCGCTTATAGCCATCCTTGCCAGGGACGTATTTGAAGGCGTTTTCATCCTCTTCCTCGTCGTCGTCATCGACGTATTTGTTATTCCGGTTGCGATTTTTGGGATCGTTCGGATCTTTGAGCCCGCCGGTAGAGCGGACCATGGTCAAAATCCGGCCCGAGCGCACTTCTTTGATCTGCACCTGGAAGCGGATGCCGGTTTCCGAATTTTTCGAAGGCGTATAGAGAATTTCGGCAAACACGTCGGCATAATTGGTCAGCGCCGAAATTTCCACATACTGGGTGTCCGGGGTGATGCGCCGTTCCATGGTTTTGTCTTTGCGGTGGGCCGCCGTTTGGGTCAGGCGCATAATCGCGGCGCGGTCGATCATGTGGGCGCCAGTGTTCAAAAAAGGCTCCATGAAGCCCGATTCGAACTGAAACAGAACCTCTTCTTTCAACCGTTGCCGCTGGATATCGGAGATGCGCCGTTGTTTTTCTGTAATGCCCGGCTGCAAGGTCTGGCTATCGATCTTTTTCCCCCGTTTCTGGGTGTGGGTTATCGGCGCCGTGTTGATTTTGCGCTGGTTTGACGCCCATTGGGTTAGCCGGTCGGTCAGCCGCCGGTTCCAAAACACGGCAATGCGCGGCGACTTCTGGGTCCGGTAATTGACCGAGAAATCATCCAAATGGCGCCGGTCGTTGCGCTGGAAGCGCTGTTCCTTCTTGGGCAGTTTGGGAAGCACGTTGGGCACGTCATCCCGGTAGCGCTGCGCCTCCGCCGCGCCCGGAACCCAGACGGTGGCCAGCCCGGCCAGAACAAAGGCGCTGATTGCGAAATAGCCGGCCGGCTTCAAAGCAAAATTAGCGCGCATAGCTCAAGTCCCCTCGCGGATTTCGATGAGATAGGTCTCGACGTCCTTGGTGGCGATGGAAAGATCGGTAAAGGTGCCGATAGCGCGCGCCGGCATGTGTACCCGCTGCCACGCGGTCACGCCTTCAACCGGGGCCTGACCGGCATTAAGGAAATGGGTCCGCCCTTCCAGCTGCAGATTAAAATTGGTGCAGTTGACCATGCGCGCCCAAACCCGAACGGTTCCGGTGTCGGTGCGCTGGGCGTTGGTCGCCTGAAGAAGGATTTTGTTGGTGATGGCGACATCGGTGATATTGACCGTGTTGAGCGGCATATCGGTATGCGCGCCGGGAACCAGCGAAACCAGAACCGGGCCGCTCTTCGGATTGTCGCGGGCTTCCTGGATTTTGGTGAAATCGCAGACCGGGTTCGGCTCGACCACCGCGCTTTGGCAGGCGCCCAGGGCGCCAGCGGCTATCGCGGCCACCGCCAATGTTTTGATCATACTCATGCGTCCATCCCTAAATCTGTTTGCTACACCCTATATGGGGTTACGAGGTGGGCTTTTTGCCGCCGCCGTCCTTATCGCCCTCGGAATTTTTTGGCTCCGGCTTGGGCGGCACGATTGCCGGCAGCCATTTGCCCGGCGCCCTTTCGGGAATATTGAGCGCCGAATGGGTCCGCCCCCAGGCGATCGAGCAGTTGGCGCCCTTATGCACCTGCATTTCGTAATCGCGGGCGCTGGCGTCCTCGGCGCTGAACGAGAAGTTCACGGTTTCGGGAACCTCGTCCACTTCGGCGGTGGCGATATAAACGCGGTCGGGCAGATTATCCCAATAGCGGATATCGGCGTCCGGCTGGGCCGCCGCCGCCGAAGCCTTGGCAATGGCGCCGGCGAGGATAAACAAGACGGCCACGGCGGCGGCGTCGTTGTTGCCGCTGGCCAGGGCCATGGTCCCGGCGGCGGCGCCACCGGCGATCATGACATCGCCCGCCTTATCCAGATTGTCCTTGAACTGCGCCTTGCCGGCCAACAGATGATCGACGGCGCGCCCGCCCCTGGTGGTTGCCTGCCAGAAGATATCCTCGGCCTGGGTCAGCCGTATGTCCTCGCCGTCCAGCTTGGCGCGGACGATCGCATTATCGAAGGTCTTGCCCTGTTCGATGATCAGCTTTTCATCATATTCGCCCTCGGCCCGCTTGGTCGGCGCGGTGCCCACATCAGCGATCAGCAACAGATTATGACCGTCCGGCGGGGCGCCCAGCTTGTCGTTGTGCTCCGCCGCCTCGTCGAACATTTCCTTGGCGATGCCGGCATTGCCGTCGCACTTGGACGCCCAGCCGCCGAGAAACGCCAGCGAGGCGTAATCCTGCTCGTGGGTTTCCGAGACCGCATAGCTGTCCTGCAAAAGCCCGCCCTTGAACACGGCGCGGGCATTCTGATAATCGCCCTCGGCCATATAGATCAAGCCGCGATAGAGATGCGCCATGGCGCGCTCATAAGGCTCGCCCAGGTAATCCTTGAAATCTTCCTTGGTGAAGTTGGAGCGCGCTTTTTCCGCCTTTTCGTTATTGGCATAGATGGTTTCGATGCGGTTGATGGCGGCGTCGAGCGATACCGCGGCGCTTTCGAAATCATTCAATTGCATGGCGGCCAGCGCGGCGCGCTGGTGATTGAGCACCTCGTTGCGGATGCCTTGGCGGGGAATATTGGCAAAGAACTTCCGGGCCATCGCCGGCTTGTCATCCAAAAACGCATTCATCTGCACCGGCGGCACATATGTTTCGCGAGTATATTCCTCGTCGGTCACGCAAGCGCTCACGCTCACCAAAAGCGCCAGGGCCGCGAAGCCCTTGAAAATCCTCGGATTCATTACTCTTTCCCCTTGGTCAAATTATTGCCGGCCCGAAACCCCCTGGCCGATGATTGATCGGTTACCGGAAACCCGATGGCCGATGATTGATCGGTTACCGGTAAACGGCGTCGTTCTGCCCGGCTTTAACAAATTCATAGAGGCCACTCCAAATGACCGTTCCCCGTTCCATGTCGAGCATTTCGAAATTGATCAGATTGTAGCGTTCGATGGCGCCGGTTTTCGTATCCTGCTTGGTTTGATCCATGATCTCGCCGCGCAACTGGTAATCAACGCCGGCGGTGGCGCGCGTAAGGCCCGTCCTACCCACATCCGTCTCGCCCCTGCGCTTCAACTTACGCTCCTTTAGGACCGCATCAAGATTGCGCCGGGAGACAAACACCATGCGTCCCTTCGCTGCCCGCTGCAGACCGCTCCGAAGGCGCGTCGTGATCAGGCGTTTGTTGATGCGCTGGCTGCTTTGGTTTTCGAACAAGGTGGCGTCGATCAGAACCTGCGGCGCCGGCGTGCGGCCGACCAATCCCGGCGTGGCCATCATATCGCGCATCATCTTGTCGGTCATCGAAATGATATCCTGGGATTCGATGCCGACCCCGGTCACCAGCCCGCGCGTTCCGGGATCCTTATAGGTGGTCGGCGTGCCCGGCGCGTTGGCAACATTGCCCGATTGGCAGCCAGCCAGCAGAACCGCCGACGCAATAAAAAGGCTTCGAAATTTCCGTGTCCGCATGGTGCACCCCTGGAGAAAATTCTGGTTCAAAATTGATTGACGCTCAGTGTACGGCAATTTCGCGAATTAGACCAGATGCGGCAGCGAACGTGCAAGGCGCATGCTGCAATCGATAGTACCCAAGCAGCAATTTTTGCGGCCAGTGATCGCGGCAATGGGGGGTTACGGGCCGCGTTACGGGCCTTGCGTGTTGCCGTCCTTTCGTTGAAACTACGGCCTTGAGAGCCGGGTCCATTGACCGGCCGGGAATTCCAGGATGGGGGAGGCTATGTACGAATTACGCTATGAAGAACCGGCAACGCTGGATGCCGCGATTGGACTGATCGCCGCCGAAGCAGGCGATGTCCGCATCCTCGCCGGCGGCACCGACGTTCTGGTGCAAATGCATACCGACATGATCGAGCCCGCGCTTCTGGTCAATATCAAACAAATTGACGAAATGCGGAGCATCGAAAAAGACGGCGGCGGCTATCGTTTCGGCGCGGCGGTCACCGGTATGGAGATGGTCAATCACCCCGAATTCGGCACCGATTGGCCCGGCGTCCTGGACGGCGTCAAGCTGATCGGCTCGATCCAGATCAAGGGCCGCGCCACGGTCGCCGGCAATCTCTGCAACGCCTCGCCGGCCGCCGATGCGGTGCCGCCAATGATGACCGCCGGCGCCATCGCCCATGTGGTTGGGCCGAACGGCGCCCGCGATATCCCGGTGGCTGAATTCACCACCGGGCCGGGACAAACGGCCTTAAAAAAAGGCGAGATCGTGGTTTCGTTCTCGCTGCCCGAACGGGCGCCCCGCTCCGGCGATGCCTATTTGCGCTTCACGCCGCGCACCGAGATGGATATCGCCGTCGTCGGCGTTGCCATCAATCTGACCCTGGATGACGGCGGCACCTGCACCGAAGCGGCTGTGGCCTTAGGCGCGGTCGCCGAAAAAGCGCTGATGGTCGAAGCGGCAGGCGCCGCCCTGGTCGGCTCCAAATTGGATGATGCGGCCATGGACAATCTGGCCGCTGCGGCAAGCAATGCCTGCCGGCCCATCGACGACAAACGCGGCACCAAGGAATTTCGCATTAAAGTCGCCGGCGTACTGGCCAAGCGCGCCGCCGCCATCGCAGCCACACGGGCGGGAGCGTAACCATGAAAAAAACCCACGTATCCACCACCATCAACGGCGATGAATTCGATTTCCTGTGCGAGCCGACGCAGACGCTTCTCGATGTCTTGCGCGACGAGCTGCAGATGACCGGCACCAAGGAAGGCTGCGCCACCGGCGATTGCGGCGCCTGCTCGGTCACCTTGGACGGCACGCTGGTCTGCGCCTGCCTGGTGCTTGGGCTGGAGGCGTCCGGCAAAGAAATCGAAACCATTGAAGGCATGGCCGACGGTGACGAGCTGCATCCGTTGCAACGCAAGTTCATCGAACATGTTGCCCTGCAATGCGGCATTTGCACGCCCGGCCTGCTGGTCGCGGCGCGCAGTTTGCTGGATGTAAACCCCGATCCCACCGAAGAAGAAGTGCGCTACTGGTTGGCCGGCAATATCTGCCGCTGCACCGGTTATCACAATATTGTCACGGCTGTAATAGACGCCGCCCAAGAAATGAGAGGAACCTGACCCATGGGAATGATGCCTTCACCGTACGGAACCCAGCTTCCCTACGAAGAAAAAGATACCAAAGTCGTCGGAACCAACCCGACCGAGCGTCCCGATGCGGCCGACAAAGTCACCGGCCGGGCGCGTTATGCGGCTGATATCAACCTGCCCGGCCAATTGGTCGGCAAGGTGCTGAGGAGCCCCCATGCGCACGCCAATATCCGCTCCATCGACACCTCGAAAGCCGAAGCACTGGAGGGTGTCAAAGCGGTGGTCACCCGCGATGATTTCCCCGACCTGCCGGTGCAGATTGCATCCGGCGGTGAGATCATGATCAACTTCCGCGACGTGACGCGCAACATGATGGCCCGCGAAAAAACGCTCTATGACGGCCATCCGGTGGCCGCCGTCGCGGCGACCTCGGAGAACATCGCCAAGGCGGCGTTGAAGCTGATCGAGGTGGATTACGAAGTGTTGCCGCATGTCATTGATGTGGTCGACGCAATGGCCCCGGACGCGCCGCTCTTGAACGAAGAGCAATTCACCAAGGGCATCGATCCGGCGCCCGACAAGCCGTCCAACATCGCAGCCCGCATGGTCGCCAAGCTGGGCGACGTGGAGGCCGGTTTCAAGGCCGCCGATCTGGTCATCGAGCGGGAATTCAACACCAAGGCCGTCCACCAAGGCTATATTGAGCCCCATGCCAGCATCGGCAATTACACCGAGGGCGGCAATGCCGAGGTGTTCACCTCCACCCAAGGCCATTACATGAACCGCGCCCAAACCGCCAAGGTGCTCGGCATGGAAATATCCCGCATCAAGGTGACGCCGGCGGAACTCGGCGGCGGCTTCGGCGGCAAGAACCTGATTTACCTGGAGCCCCTGGCCATCCAGCTTTCCAAAAAATCCCAGCGCCCGGTGAAGATGGCGATGACCCGGGACGAAGTGTTCCGCTCTACCGGCCCGACCTCGGGCACCAATATCACGATCAAGATCGGCATGACCAAGGACGGCCGCATGACCGCCGCCGAGGCCGAGCTCAACTACCAGGCGGGGTGTTTCCCGGGCTCGTCCCTGCCCTTGTGCATGCCCACCGCATTCACCCGTTACGAAATCGAGAATGTTCTGGTGGTCGGCCACGACGTCATCTGCAACCGCCCGAGAGTGGCGGCCTACCGGGCGCCGGGCGCGCCGATGATCGCGTTTGGCGTTGAAACGGTGATCGACGAGCTGGCCGAAGAGCTGAAAATCGATCCCATCGAAATTCGCCTCATCAACGCCGCTAAGGAAGGCACGCAGACCCATTTCGGGCCCAAGCTGGGTCCCATCGGCTATGTGGAGACGTTGGAGCGGGCCCGCGCCCACGATCATATGAAGACCAAGCTCGGACCCAACCAGGGGCGCGGCATCGCCACCGCCTTTTGGAACACCCTCGGCATGGAAACCTCGGCCACCATAAACATCAATCAGGATGGCTCGGCGTCGCTGATTTATGGCACCGTCGATGTGGCCGGCGGCATGCGCGCCGCCTATGCGCAAATGGCCGCCGAGGAATTGGGCATCCCGTTCGAAAAAATCCGGGCCCAGCAAAGCGATACCGCCGGGCTCGGCTTCAACTTCCCCACCGTCGGCTCACGCGGCACCGCCGCCGGCGGCATGGCGGTGGTCAAGGCCGCCCGCGACGCCATTGCCCGCATGTGCCAGGTGGCCGCCCGCATCTGGGAAGTGGAAGAGGACGAAGTGGTCTGGGAGGACGGCGCCGCCCGCCCGGCCAGCGCCAATGTGGGCGAGTTTGAACCCCTGTCCCTGGCCGAAATAGCCGCCAAGGCGGGCTTCATGGGCGGCACCATCGCCGGCCATGCGGAGATCAACGTCACCGGCGGCGGCCCAGCGTTCTCAACCCATGTTGTCGATGTAGAGGTGGACCGGGAAACCGGCCTCGTTAAGGTCCTGCGCTACACCATCATCCAGGACGCCGGCAAGGCGATCTTCCCCGATTTCGTCAAAGCCCAGTTCCACGGCGCCGCCGTGCAGGGCATCGGCTTGGCGTTGAACGAAGAATATATCTACAACGACAAGGGCGTCATGGAAAATCCGGGCTTCCTCGATTACCGGGTGCCGGTGGCTTCCGACGTTCCGAACATCTCGACCGAGATTGTCGAGGTGCCCAACCCGTTGCATCCCTATGGCGTTCGCGGCGTCGGCGAGGTGTCGATCATCCCGCCGCTGGCGGTAATATCCAACGCCATCTATGACGCTGTCGGCATCCGCCTTCGCGATCATCCCATGTCGCCGCCCAAGGTCTTGAAAGCCCTGGACGATGCAGCGATGAAGGAAGCTGCGGAATAACGCAAATTTTCAGGCTAAGGCGGCGCCCTCCAGCGGGGGCGCCGCCATTTTTTTGTTTGAAATCCCTTGATCACGATATGGTGAGTTCATAGGCTACCGGCTGGTACCCATTGGCACGCACTGGCACGCACCGGCGCGCAGCTTGGTGACGGGGGAAGATGTGACAACCGGCGATCAACTCCGTTTCGGCTCATCCGGCGCACGCTTGCGTGTCGAGGACGGCCCGCTGCTCACCGGCCAGGGAAGATTTACCGACGACATCACCGCAAGCGGCCAGACGCACGCGGCGTTCGTGCGCGCCAATGTCGGCCATGCCGAGATTGAGAATATTGACTGCGCCACCGCACAAAAGTTGCCAGGCGTGCTTATGGTTCTTACCGCCGGGGATTTGGCGGCGGACGGGATCGGCGCGATTCCGCCGCTCGTTTCGCTGCCTGGCCGGGACGGCGAGGCGATGTTCGGCGCCCCCATGCCGGTGCTCGCTACCGGGCGCGTTCGCTATGTTGGCGAGCCCATCGCCATGGTGATTGCCGAGACCGCCAGCCAAGCCCAGGACGGCGCCGACGCCGTGCAATTGACATTGTCCGAATTGCCCGCTGCCTCGCATATCGCCGGCGCGATTCAACACGGCGCAACGGCGCTTTGGCCCGAGGCGCCGGATAATATTGCCCTCGACTGGGAAGATGGTGACGCGGCGGCGGTCGAGGCGGCGTTCCAATCGGCGGCCCATGTCGCGGCGGTGTGCTTGCATGATACCCGCGTTGCTCCCTCGGCGCTGGAGCCGCGCGCGGCCATTGGTCAGTGGGATGAGAGCACCGGGCGCTATACGCTGACGGCAACAACACAAGGCGTTGCGGTGGTCCGCAAGTTGCTTGCCGAGCACGCCCTCAACGTTGCGCCAGACCGGGTCCGGGTGCGCACCTTTGATGTCGGCGGCGGGTTCGGCATGAAGGCGCAAACCTATCCCGAATACGCGGCGCTGCTTGTCGCGGCCAGACGCCTTGATCGTCCGGTGCGCTGGTGCGCGTCCCGCGCCGAAAGCTTCCTTGCCGACACCCACGGCCGCGACGGCGAATACGAAGGCGAGCTTGCCCTCGCCGAAGACGGTAAATTTCTGGCCTTGCGGGCGCGCGCTTTGGTCGGGATTGGCGCCTATGGCTCGACCTATGTCGCCATCGTCGCAACCAATAACACCAAGAACTGCCTGTCCAGCGTATACCGGATACCGGCCATCCACTTCGGCGTTAAGACGGTGCTGACCAACGCCGCGCCGCTGGGACCCTACCGGGGCGCCGGAAGACCCGAAGCGATTTATTTGATCGAACGCCTGATCGATATTGCGGCCCGGGAAATGAATTTGGATCGCGCCGAATTGCGGCGCCGCAATCTGATACCGCCATCGGCGATGCCCTATCACGCGGCCAACGGCATGGTGTATGACAGCGGCGCCTTCGAAGCGGTGCTGGACAAGGCGCTTGGCCTTGCCGATTGGCGCGGGTTCGAAGCCCGCCGCGCGGCCTCGGCAGCCGCAAACCGGCTGCGCGGCATTGGCATCGCCTGCTTTCTCGAAGTGGCCGGCGGAAGTCCCTTGCAGGAAACCGCTGATCTCCGCTTCGAGGCGGGCGGCAAAGCCGTGCTGCGCACCGGCGCCCAGGCGATGGGTCAGGGCCAGATGACGGTGATGCCGCGTCTGATCGCCGATCGGCTCGGCCTCAAGCCCGAGGATGTGCATGTCATTCAAGGCGATAGCGACGAGGTGCCGGACGGCCTGCCAACGGTGGCTTCGCGCTCGACGATGATGGCCGGCGGCGCCATTGTCCTGGTCTGCGATGAAGCGATCGCCAAGGGCAAGCAACTGGCCGGGCATTTTCTGGAGGCGGCGCCCGAGGATATGGAGTTCGCGGACGGCAATTTCCGTATCGGTGGCACCGACCGCGAGATCGCATTTGCAGAGCTTGTGGCGCGCGCCCAATCGGCCAAGGACCTTCCCGCCGGCCTCGCCGCCAGCAGCCTTGATACCGTGGCGACGTTCACCGCCGAGCATATGAGCTTTCCCAACGGCTGCCACATTTGTGAGGTTGAGATCGATCCGGAGACGGGCGCCCTTGAAGTGGCCGCCTACACCGCCGTCGATGATGTCGGCAATATTCTCCACGAGACCATTGTCGAGGGCCAGATTCACGGAGGCATTGCCCAGGGGCTTGGTCAAGTGCTCGGTGAACAGGTCGTTTATTCCGAAAGCGGCCAGCTTCTGACCGGCTCATTTCTGGATTACATGATGCCGCGCGCGGACAATTTTCCTGCGATGAAGCTCGGCCATCATACGGCGCCCTGCGCCACCAACCCGCTTGGCGTTAAGGGCGCCGGCGAATCGGGCGTCGCCGGATCGCTGCCTTCGGCCGTGAACGCGGTGCTGCATGCCCTTGGCCAGCGCGGCGTTGCGCATCTGGACCTGCCGATGACCGCGCACCGGATTTGGTCGGCACTGCAGCGACCGGCTGCAAGCTGATCACCAGCTGCCAGCCGAAATTCGCGCGCAAAGCGTCGATGTCGAATTCGGCTTGAACACCCATTTGTGAAAAGGCTACAGTGCTGGTCAAGCAATAACGCCTGCCGGATTTCAATCGGTAAATATTACCGGGGATATGTGCGATCCGGCCTATTTCAACTGCGCAATTTTAGCTGGGAGGAATAACCAATGAACCGTTTCTGTAAACACACATTCGCCATCGCCGCGGCCGGGGTCATAGCCGTCGCCGGTTATATGGCTTCGTCGAGCCAGGCTATCGCCGCCTGCCCGCTCAAAATCGGATTCTCGATGGCCCAATCCGGCGGTCTCGCCGGTGGCGGCAAGCAGGCCCTCGTTTCCATGGAAATGTGGGCCAAAGATGTCAACGCCAAGGGCGGACTGCTCAATTGCCCGGTCAAGCTGATTTATTATGACGATCAGACAAATCCGAAAACCGTTCCCGGCATCTACGCCAAACTGCTGGACATCGACAAGGTTGATTTCGTCGTCTCCGGCTATGGCACCAACTTGATTGCGCCGGCCCTGCCGGTGGTTATCCAAAGAGAAATGGTCTTTATGGGCCTGTTTGGCATGAACAATAATAAGAAATGGAAATACGACAAATATTTCCAGATTTTGCCTTCGGGACCGGACCCGGCAGTCGATTTCTCCAGTTCCTGGTTTGAGACGGTTATGAAAATGAACCCCAAACCGAAATCCATTGCCTTTGTCGCCGCCGACGCGGAATTTGCCCGCAATCTGAAAGACGGTGCCATCACCAACGCCAAGCGGCTCGGCTTGAAGATTGTCTATAACAAGAACTTCCCGCCGAGAACCGCCGATCACACACCGATCGTGCGCGCCGTCAACGCAACCAACCCTGATCTTTTCTATGTCGCTTCGTATCCCAATGGCTCGGCCGGTCTGGTCCGCGCCGTCAGTGAAGTCGGCACCAAGGCAAGGGCATTCGGCGGCGGCATGGTTGGGCTGCAATTCGCCGGCATCATGAAGGGCCTGGGCCCGAAATTGAACGGCGTCTTGAACTACGATTTTTATGTTCCGGAACCGAACATGAATGTCTATCCGGGCGTCGAAGCCTTGTTGATGGAATATCAGAAAATAGCGCCGGCCAAAAAAGTCGATGCGCTGGGCTATTACCTGGCGCCTTGGTCGTATGCCTATCTGCAGATCTTGGGTGACGCCATCAAGGCCGTCGGCAGCAAAGATCAAGCCAAGATTGCCGAGTATATCCACAAAACGGAGTTCACGACCGTCGTCGGTAAAGTGAAATTTGGCGCCAACGGTGAATGGGCCCATCCAAGAACGCTTACGGTTCAATGGCAGAATATCAAAAAGCAGAATGATCTGGACCAGTTCACAAAGCCGGGTGTGCGGAAAATCATGGGCCCGGCAGCCTTCGCGACGGGTAAAGTTCAGCCCTTCAATTCGTTGCGCTAGTTCCGGTTTAGCTCTAAGAACAATAAGGAATGGTAGGCGAGGGTTTCTCGCCTACCATTTCCTTTGAAATTCGAGTGTAAGACGTGTTTTCTTTTGAATTATTAATCAACGCCATCGTCATAGGAATTTTGCTGGGCGGGTTTTATGCGGCCTTGAGCATCGGGCTTTCCATATCCTTTGGCCTGCTCGATATCGTCAATATCGCCCACCCGACATTCATTATCCTCGGCGCCTTCTTCTGTTACATTTTCAACAACAATTTTGGCTATGACCCCATATTAGTGGGGCTGGTTTTTACACCGGTCTTCTATGTTTTAGGCAATTTGATTTACATTGTTTATTACCATAAATTTGAGAAAACAGGTGCCGAGGCCTTGCGGGGTCTGGCGTTTTTCTTCGGAATTTTGTTCATCATCGAAGTATCGCTGATCGTATTTTTTGGCGTGGATTTCCGCTTGGTCCAAGCCGATTACATCGATTTCAAGTTGAGCTTCGGTGACGTCGATTTGCCGTTCCGCATGTTTGTTCCTTTTGTGATCGCCATGGCGCTCACCCTCGGCCTTCAATATTTTTCGTCACACACATTTTTCGGCCGCGCCATGCAGGCGGTGGCCCAAGACAGCCTGGCGCTTCGCCTGGTGGCCATCGATCCGGCGAAGATCAAACGGATCGCCTTCGGCATTTCGCTGGCAACCTGCTCCATAGCGGGCGCGCTGGTGGTTATTGTCATTCCCATCGAGCCGTCCGTCGGGCGGCTTTATATCGGCCAGGTGTTCGCCATTGTCGTCTTGGGCGGTCTTGGCTCGCAAAGCGGCACGCTGATTGCCGCCATGATGCTTGGCCTTATCGAGAGCCTCGTGACAACATTTTTCGGCCCTTCTTGGGCGCCAGCCGTCGCCTTCGGCGCCCTCATTCTGGTTCTGGCGTTTAGGCCGACGGGAATATTCGGGCGCGTCGGAGATACAAGATGAAGGCGCGCCGCGATACCCGCTTCTACCTGATCATCGCCGCTGTCCTGATATTGAGTTATCTGGTGACCACGGCGATGACCAACCAGTATTATTTCTTTGCCGGCTTCGCCATTCTCCAATTTATCGTCATGGCGCTCGCCTGGAATATTTTGGGCGGCTATGTGGGGTATGTGAATTTTGGCAGCGCCGCGTTTTTTGGTATGGGCGCCTATGCAGCCATCGTCGCCCTCCAGCTATTCAACGCATCGCTGTTTACCCAAATCGTCATCGGAGGGCTGTTTTCCGCATTGCTGGGCTTCCTTACCGGCTATTTAACGCTTCGATTACGCGGCGTCTACTTTGCCATTGCGACCCTCGCTTTGTTGGTTGTCTCGGAGACGCTGATCGCCAATTTCGATTATGTCGGGGGCGCGGCGGGAACCTATATTCTGCCGACCCGCAAGCCGACGATCTTGGGTGTGCTGATTGTCGGCAAGCAAGACGCCGTGTTCGGAAATTACAAAGAGCTCCTCTTTTTCATCATGAGCTTCATCACTCTGGCCGCCATCGCGACCTGCAGCTTCATTGAAAAATCAAAGTTCGGGCGCGGGCTGGCGGCGCTGCGCGACAACGAGGAAGCCGCCGAATGCATGGGCGTTCCGACCCTCAAGCTGAAGCTGATTGCGACGACGTTGAGCGGGCTGTTTATGGGTGTTACCGGGGGAATTTTTCCCTATTACCTGACATTTGTCGACCCCACGTCGGCCTTTAATCTGGATATTTCGATCAATGCCCTGGCTATGCCGATCATCGGCGGAACCGCCACCTGGCTCGGACCGGTCCTCGGCGCCATCGTCCTCGGCACCATGCAGCAGGTTGCCACGGTAACAATTTCGTCCGAATTGAACGTCCTTATCGTCGGCATTTTTCTGGTCGCCATTGTTTTATTTGCGCCCAATGGCTTTCTCGGCCTGATCGATAAATTTCTCAAGCGCGGCAATTGAAATTCATGCTTGAAATCAAAAACTTATCGAAGAATTTTGGTGGATTTGTCGCCTTATCCGACATCAATCTGAAGGTTGAACCGGGCGAACGATTGGGTCTGATCGGCCCCAATGGTTCCGGCAAGACAACGCTGATCAATTGTATTTCAGGCACCATTCAGAATTACACCGGGGAAGTCCAGTTTAACGGCGAGACTTTAAACGATCTGAAAGCGTATCAACGGGCGCGCATGGGCATCGCACGAAGTTTTCAGATTCCGAAACCCTTTAAAAGCATGACCATAAAACAAAATCTTTTGGTGCCTCTCGAATATGCCGTTCAGGATAATAATCTGGGGCCCCATGGTTTGGATGGGGAGGCCGATAGAATTCTGGACCTGTTGGGGCTGGCCGACAAAGCCAATGATATAAGCAGCAACCTGACGCAGATCGAAATGCGGAAACTCGAGCTGGCGCGCGCCATGGCGGTGAAGCCGAAACTGCTCATATCCGACGAAGCCATGGCCGGACTGTCGAGCAACGAGGTCGACGATATTTTAAAAATTTTGGTCGAGCTCAACGAGACCACAAAGATAACGATCATTATGATCGAGCACATCATGCGCGCCGTCATGAGTTTTTCGGAACGCGTAATATGTCTGGATGCCGGGGAAATAATTGCCAACGCCACGCCGCAAGAGGTGATTAAGGAACCGGCTGTCGAAAGGGCTTATTTAGGTGAGTAAACTTGTCATTGAAGGTATCAGTGCCGGATATGGTTCGGTTCGAGTCCTGCACCATGTCAGCATCGAGGTGAACTCGGGCGAAACCGTGGTCCTGCTCGGCACCAACGGCAATGGCAAAAGCACACTTTTAAATTCCATCATGGGAATAATAAGCCCGGAAGTCGGTGCGATCTCGCTCGAAATCGACGGCCAGAAAACCGATCTTATTGGCAAGAGCACGGAAGAAATCGTTGAATTGGGAATTGCCATGGTGCCCGAGGGACGGCGCCTGTTTTCCCTTCTGTCGGTTGAGGAAAATCTGATATTGGGCGCCTACCGCGACGCCGCGCGGCAGAAACTGGATGAGAATCTGGATTTTTGTTTCGAAACATTCCCGCGCCTCAAAGAGCGGCGAAAACAACAAGCCGGCAGCTTAAGCGGCGGCGAGCAGCAGATGGTGGCCGTCGCCCGCTCGCTCATGTCGGAACCGCAAATCCTCCTGGTGGATGAGCCATCGGTCGGCCTTGCCCCGATCCTGGTCAGCCAGATGATCGCCAAGATCAAGGAATTGAAGGAGCAAAGGAACCTGACCATCCTGATGGCCGAACAGAATTTCAACCAGGCGATCAAGATTGCGGACCGAGGCTATGTCATCGTTCACGGCGAGATCGCCTTCGAGGGCGCCACCGCCGACGAACTTGCCAATAATGATATGATCAAGGAATACTATCTCGGCGCTTAGTGGCCTGTTATAGTGGTGGCCATATCGCATTGAGGAGGCCGCCTTGCCCACACAGCTGGAAATCTTGAAAAAAAGCCGCGAGCGGGTATTGGCCAAGCGCGGCGCCGACGATCCGTTCGTCAAATCTTTGAACGAGAAAATCGCCGCCGCCGAAAAAGCCGAAGCCAAGGTGACGATCACCGTCAACGCCGATTTGCCGGCGGCCGAAAAAACCGGAATCGCCGATGCCGGCAAGACGCAGACCGCACCCAAATCGGGCAAACAGTCCAACAACCAGTTCCGGGTGAAAACCCAAGGCTCCGCCCGCTCGCGCTGACCGGTCCGGTAAATCCGGTCCAGCAATCGCCGCCTCCCTGGACAAAAATGAAGAAATTCGCAGGCGGCATCGCCCTCGCCTTTGTCATAGTGTCGCAGTTAGACATCGCGCCCCACGCAAGCAAAACCGGGCAGAGGGACAGCTTTTCGGCGCGGCGGCGCCGGGGCTGGTGGTCTGGCTCATTCTGGCGCGGCGCGTGTTGGCGCAAGCGGCCACCATGGAGCGGGCCCGGCCCGATTAACTTTGCCGATTGCCAGCGGGCCGCGTTGTTCTAATATAGACGCCTCTTAGATGGGAGAGGCCTTCAGAAATTGCCATGCGAAAATATGAATATCTGATCTTCGCAACCGGCGCCGTGACCTTGGCATTGGAAGTGCTGGCGTCCCGAATAATGACCCCCTATTTCGGTGTCAGCCTCTATATCTGGACCAGCATCCTGTCCATCACACTCACCTTCCTGGCGCTGGGCTATCATCTTGGCGGCGTCATATCGAAGCGATGCGAGCCTGCAAGGTTGGAGGGTTTGTTCCTGGCGGCGCCGATCTTGTCGGCCATATCCATCGCCATCGCGGCGGCGATTTACCCGGTGCTGTTTCCAGCCCTGTCGCAATTCAACCTGATCGTTGGCAGTTTTGTCGGCGCGACGTTGATTTTGGCGCTGCCGCTGATCGCGCTATCGGCCATGAACCCCTTGCTGATCGGCATGCAGCGCACCGAGGCCGGCGATGCCGGCGCCGGGCGGGTGTTTTTTATCTCCACCGTGGGATCGGTCGCCGGGGTGTTGCTGACCGCCTTCGCGTTCATCCCCAACATGACCAATTTCCGCGCCGTACTGACCCTGGGGCTGGTGCTGTGCGTATTGGTGGCCGCCTATAGCCTGGAGGCGGCGGCGAGCCTCAAGCCCGCCAAGCAGGTTTTGATTCTGGCCTCATTCGTAGTCGGGCTGGTTTGCGCCGGCCTTCTGGCCGCCAAGGACAGCTATTTGAAAACCGTCGCCTCGGGCGGCAATCAGAATTTGATATTTGAGGTGCGCGCCGAATACACATCGGTCTTCGGCAATGTAAAAGTGGTCGATGTCCGCTCCCGCCGGGGCATCGGCACGCCGCAACGATTGTTCATCCAGGACGGCATCATCCAGAGCCGCACCGGCTTGGACAACCAATCCCAGACCCTCTACACCTATGTGCTCGAGGCCCTGGCCAAGGCGTTTGTGCCCAATTCCAAACGCGCGCTTATATTGGGCCTCGGCGCCGGCACTGTGGCCAACCGCATGAGAGGCGCCGGTACGGCTGTGACGGTGGTCGATATCAACACCGATATCCTGACCGCGGCGCGCGACCATTTCGGCTTCGACGGCGCCGGCATCGAGATCGATATCCAGGACGCGCGCACCTTTGTCCGCGCCTGCCGGCACGATTACGACGTGGTCATCGTCGATCTTTTCCTCGGCGACAACGTGCCCGACTATCTTTTGACCCGGCAATTTTTCACCGATGTGCGCCGTTGCGCGTCGCCGGGCGGAGCGATGGTGATGAACGCCTTTTTCGACGACACCAACAATGCGCCCAACCAGCGCCTTTTGGCCACCATCCGCGCCGCCTTTCCGAACGTCTTTGTGTTCGGCGATGTGGCTGAGAACATCTTCCTGGCGGCCAGCCAAAAAGTGCGCCCGCGCCACTTCCCGAACGCGGTCATCAATTCCATGCCGAACCCGATCCAAGGCCCGGTGCGCGCCCTTTTGCGATCCGGACGGCGAATGAATGTGAAAGAGATCGCCAATGTGGCGCCGGTCTCGGACGAGCATAATATTTTCAGCGTCCTGTTTGCGCCGTCGAACATGCGCGAGCGCAAAGTCATGGCCGGGCGTCTGCCGCCCTGGGTCCTGGTCAACTAGCAGCGGGGGAAATTACCATGACAACCAAGCCCGGCGTGGCCCTCCATCATGTGGGCATATGGGTCACCGACTTCGATATGATGGTGGCCTTATACCAGCGCATATTCGGCTTTCATATTTCCGATCAAGGCATCTACGATCCTGACCGCCGGGTGGCGTTCCTGACACTGGATCCTGCCTCGCACCATACTTTCGTTATCGGCGAGGGCCGGAGCGATGGCTCGGAATCCACCATCAAACAGATATCGTTCCGCGCCGATGGCCTGGCCGGGGTGCGCGCTTATTGGGAGCTGGTGTCCGCCGAGGAGAAGATCACTCGGCTAGAGACCCGCACCCACGGCAATGCCTGGAGCCTGTATTTCTGGGACCCGGAAGGCAACCGGGTGGAGGTTTTCGCCGACACCCCATGGCATGTGGCGCAACCCTTCGGCAAGCCGTTGGATTTCGCGCAGACCGACGACGAGATCATGGCGATGACCGAGGAACTGGTAACAGCCGACGCCACCCACCGTCCTTTCGATGACTGGCGCGCCGACACGGCAAAGGCGCTGGCGGCGGAGGAATAGACTCCGGATCCGCTCTAGAATTTCAGGCGCCGATGGGTGTCCCCTCTGATTGCTCATCCGCTTTTTGATAGGCCAGCGCCGCCAGCGCCAAATCGCCCAAAGGGTGAGCGCGAAAAATAAAGGCCGTGCGCTCCGCATCATTG
>CAUZTZ010000037.1:0-19293 GCA_963582805.1 Alphaproteobacteria bacterium | reverse complement strand
CAGCGCCGCAAGGCTGAGATTAGAAATTCCGACGACGGCGTCTTGCCGAGCATCGATTCCTACAGCAAATAAATTCGCCCCTGACCGGCTGACCGGCGTGATAGGATGCCGCCCATGATCAGGCAATCCATAACTTGGCAATCCAAAATTTGGAAATTTCCGCGCCCGCGCTGGTTCCGGCGGCTGCTCCTCGCCGCCGCGGCACTTTTCCCGGTGTTCGGCCCAATTTCCGCGGCGGCGTTGACGCCGGTGGATCTGGAACTGGTGCTCGCCGTCGATGTTTCCGGCAGCGTTGATTTTGAAGAGGCCGCCTTGCAGCGCGACGGCTATGTCAATGCCATCAACAGCCCCGCCTTTGCCAAGGCCGTTGCCGGCGGCGTCTTGGGACGGATAGCGGTCACCTATGTGGAATGGGCCGGCGAAGCGGTGCAGGCGACGGTGCTGGATTGGCGCCTGATCGACGGCGCCGCCAGCGCCCGCGCCTTTGCCAAAGCGCTGGCGGCGGCGCCCATATCCACCGGCCCCTGGACCTCGATCAGTGACGCCATCTCCTATGCGGTGCCGCTTTTGGAGGGCAACCGGTTTCAAGGCACGCGCCGGGTTATCGACATCTCCGGCGACGGGCCCAACAACGTGGGCGCACCTGTAACCGAGGCCCGCGCCGCTGCCATCGCCAAGCGCATCACCATCAACGATCTGCCCATCATCAACGACCGGCTGCAGCCATCGGGGCGGCCCCAATTGAAGGACCTGGACCGCTATTACGCCGCCTGCGTAATCGGCGGTCCCGGCGCTTTTCTGGTGGCGGCCAAGGATTTTCAGGATTTTGGACGTGCCATCCGGCGCAAATTATTGTTCGAGATTGCCGGTATCGGCCCACATTTCGATGTTCCCGGGGGCGCCAAACGTCTATTGATGCAACCGGTGTCGTTGCGCTATCCGCTCGGCTGCGAAATCGGCGAACGGCGCTTGCGGCAACGCCGGTATCTGTTTGACGACGATTTGTAAAAGATTGCGACCATTTTGCTAGCAAATAATTAGCAAAGAGATTTGCAGGTGTTTGTGTATAGATATTCCTTGTTTATCAATGATTTATAGTAACAATAAAATGCAAATTGCGCCGTGAACGGAAATATTCTGTATGTTTGATTCCATTCTAATTGCCAATCGCGGCGAAATTGCGTGCCGCATTATCCGCACCGCGCGGGCCATGGGCATTCGCACCATCGCCGTGTATTCGGAGGCTGACCGGGGCGCGCTGCATGTGGATATGGCCAGCGATGCCGTCGAGATTGGCCCGGCGCCAAGCGCCGAAAGCTATTTGAACCAGGAAGCCATATTGGCGGCCATCGAGGAAACCGGCGCCGAGGCGGTGCATCCCGGTTACGGCTTTCTGTCGGAAAATGCCGGTTTTGCCCAAACCCTGTTGGATGCGGGCGTTGCCTTTATCGGCCCGCCCATCAATGCGATCAATCTGATGGGCGACAAAATCCGCTCCAAAAAGGCGGCGCTGGAGGCTGGCGTGCCGGTGGTTCCCGGTTTCGCCGATCCGGTGAGCAGCGCCGCCGAAGCGCAAAAAATCGCCGCCGATATCGGCTATCCGGTGATCCTGAAGGCCTCCGCCGGCGGCGGCGGCAAAGGCATGCGGCTGGTCGAAGACGGCGCCAATATTGGCGAGGCGCTGGCCTCCTGCATTTCCGAAGCCGAGGCCAGCTTTGGCGACGGCCGCGTGTTTATCGAGAAATACATCACCAATCCACGCCATATCGAAATTCAGGTGCTGGCCGATGCCCACGGCAACACCATCCATCTGGGCGAGCGCGAATGTTCCATCCAGCGGCGCCACCAAAAGGTGGTCGAGGAAGCGCCGAGCCCGTTCGTGACCGAGGAATTGCGCGCCGAAATGGGCGCCCGCGCCGTGGCCCTGGCCGAGGCGGTGGATTATGTGTCGACCGGCACGGTTGAATTCATCGCCGACGCGGACCGCAATTTTTATTTTCTCGAGATGAACACGCGCCTGCAAGTGGAGCATCCGGTAACCGAATTTGTTACCGGTCTTGATCTGGTCGAACAGATGATCCGCATCGCCGCCGGCGAGGAATTGCAAATTGCCCAAAGCGACGTGACCATGACCGGCTGGGCGATGGAATCCCGGGTCTACGCCGAAGACCCGGCGCGTGGATTTTTGCCCGCCATCGGGCGCCTGACCCGTTACAAAGAACCCATGAGCGGCGTCTTCGGAACCGACAAGTCGGTGCGTATCGACAGCGGCGCCTCCGAAGGCGACACCATTTCGCGCTATTACGATCCGATGATCGCCAAGCTGATCACCTATGGCGAAAGCCGGGATGCCGCCATCGCCAAAATGCGCCGCGCCCTTGATGAGTTCATCATCGCCGGCGTCACCCACAACGCCGATTTCCTGGCGGCGCTGATGGGCCATCCTCGCTTTCAGTCCGGCGAGCTGACCACCAATTTCATCGCCGAAGAGTTTGGCGACCGTTTTATCCCCGGCGACACCACGCACCCGCAGCCGAAAATCCTGGCCGCAGTCGCCGGCGTCCTCAATGGCATCATCGCGGCGCGGCGGGCCGAGATCACGCCCCGCCACCGGGATGGATTGGCGGCCGCGCGGGCGCCATTGGTGCAGGACGATCAATGGGTGGTGATCCTCAACCACAGCCATTACCCGGTGCGTCTGGCCGAGACCAATGGCGATGCGATCGTGCTGGTGGATGGCGAGCGGTTTACCATTTCCGGCTCCTGGTCGCCGGAGCAGGATTTGTTTTCCGGCGCCGTCAATGGCGAAGACATCTGCATCCAGGTGGATCGTACGGCAACCGGCTTTCAGTTCCGCCATTACGGATTTCTCGCCGACATTCGCATCTTGCGCCCGCTGGCCGCCGAAATGCTGGGCCGCATGCCGGAAAAGACCGAAGCCGATACCTCCAACCTGGTGTTGTCGCCGATGCCGGGGCTGGTGGTTTCCATCGACGTGTCGGAAGGCCAGGAGGTTCGCCTGGGCGACAAGGTCGCGGTTATCGAGGCCATGAAAATGGAAAACCAGCTGTTCGCCGAATGCGACGGCGCCGTCGCCAAAATTCATTGCCAGCCGGGCGACAGCGTCGATGTGGATCAGGTCATCGTGGAGTTCGAATGAGCAGCGAAGATATCTGCCGGCTGGCGCGCATATCGGGGCGCGTGCAACTGGTCTGGTATCGGGCCTGGACGGTGGGCGAGGCGGAAAAGCGGGGGCTTTCGGGCTGGGTCCGCAACCGCAAAGACGGCTCCGTCGAGGCATTGTTTTCAGGGCCCGCCGGCGCGGTGGAGGCGATGATTGGCGCCTGCCGGGAGGGCCCGCCCCAGGCCGAAGTCACCGATATCGCCGTGCAGCCGGCAAAAGCGCCCGATACGCCCGGCTTTCATCAATTGGCGAGCGAATAAAAATTCAAGCAACGTACCAGGCAACCACGTCCAAAAGCGCGTTGGCGCGCGCCAGCTCCAACGCTTCGCGGGCGTGCGCCAGGACATCTTCGACCTCGTCATCGGGCCCGATGGGGGCGATGCCGAAGCGCAATCCGATCATGACCTTGGTGCCGTCTTCCATTTCGAGTCCGCCGCCCACCACGGAAGCGTGCAGGCGGCTGATCACCAGATTGGCCACGTCGGTATCCGTATAAGGCAAGCACAGCACAAAATTATCGTTGTCGACCCGGTAGATCTGATCGTAAGGCCGCAGCGTCCCCATGCAGGCCAGGGCGAACTGGGCGATGACCTCGGAGCGCCCGACCATGATGTCGGCGTCCAGCTCCAGCCCTTCTTCATCGGGCACCGAATATTCGCCCAGCTCGGCCAGCGCGATAGAGGCCTGCTGGTTGGTCCGGCGTACCCGTTCGCGCTCCGCCAGCACATGGGCGTGCATGCCGGTTTCATTGCCGACGCCGGTCAGATTATCGACCTGGGCGACCTGGTTGAGGGCTTCGCGCATCATCTTGAACACGAGATCGTTGAAGCTGATCACCGCATCCATGAAGGCGGCGTAGTCGGCGCCCTGAAATTCTTCGGTTTCGCCGAGCTGGTCCAGCAATTGGTTGCCAAGGGTCTGCATGGATTCGAGGCTGAACCCGAGGGCAACGAATATGGCGCTTTCGGCAAACAGATCCTGGGGCAGGCCTTTGTACCAGGCGCGGAACGGCGAGTTGGCGAGGTCGGAAAGATCGATCTCTTCGTCGTCTTTCCTGGCAAAGATAGCCAGATGCCAGTTTTGCAGCCAGCGGAATTGATCGCGCATGGCCGCTTCCATGCGGTTCAGCTCTCGTTGGTAGACTGCCGGCGTTTTAAATTCGTCCATATTTCCGCCGCTGTTTTCCGAGCTACCGTTAACGCGAAGTCCGTTAATATTCAATCGCCGAATTGGGCCGCAAAAGTTTCGCGCAATACAGCATCGACTTCGTCGAGGCTCGCCTGCACCCCCAATCGGCTGAGGGATGTAACGCCATAACCGGCGATGCCGCAAGGAATGATACCACTAAAATGTTCCAGGTTCGGATTTACGTTGATGGCAAACCCGTGGAATGTCACCCAATGGCGGATACGGACGCCGATGGCGGCGATCTTTTCTTCGGTGCCGTCCGGCCCGGCAACCCAGATGCCGACGCGGCCGTCGCGGCGCTCGCCGGTAATGCCGAATTGGCCTAACGCATTGATCACCCAGCCTTCCAGATTGCGCACGAATTGGCGCACATCGGGCCCGCGCCGTTTGAGATCAAGCATCACATAGGCGATGCGCTGGCCGGGCCCGTGATAGGTATAGCGTCCCCCGCGCCCGGTTCGGTGCACTGGAAAACGTTTCGCATCCAACAACTCGTCTTCGGCGGCGCTGGTGCCGGCGGTATATAGCGGCGGGTGTTCGAGCAGCCAGATCAGCTCGGGCGCCGCGCCGGCGCGGATATCGGCTACGCGCCGCTGCATCGCCGCCAAGGCGTCCTGGTATTCCACCAGATCGTGCGCGCTGCGCCATTCGGCGGCCGCGCCTGCCTCCGCTCCATCCATCGGGCCGTAACTCCAACTAACTTGGCCTCCCATTTGCCCAGGGGGCTCAATATAGGGAACATTGTAACTTGCTTTACCTTGATAAGAGAGAGCCGATTTGCTATTTCCCGAATGGTTCACCGGCGTTATCGTGCCGGATCAGGGCGCATTCAGCGGTCGTGGCGGAACTGGTAGACGCGCAGCGTTGAGGTCGCTGTGGGAGTGATCCCGTGGAAGTTCGAGTCTTCTCGACCGCACCAATGCCCCTGATAGGAACCACAGCGCGTAACGATGCCACATATGGAAACAAGGGCGGACGGACCGCCAGCCCGAAAATTGGTCATAAACCGGATACCGGCTGGGGAGGCGACAGATGGCAGACAAGCTTGATGAAGAGGCCCTGGATTATCACCGCTATCCGACGCCGGGTAAGGTCGCCGTTGTCGCCACCAAGCCGCTTGCCAACCAGCATGATCTGGCGCTCGCCTATTCGCCGGGGGTCGCCGCCGCCTCAACCCTGATCGCCAACGATCCGGCGGAAGCGGCCAACCTGACCGCGCGCGCCAATCTGGTGGCGGTCATTTCCAACGGCACGGCGGTGCTCGGTCTCGGCAATATCGGCGCCCTGGCTTCGAAACCGGTGATGGAGGGCAAGGCCGGTCTGTTCAAAAAATTCGCCGGCATCAATGTCTTCGATATCGAGATCGACGAGACCGATCCCGACAAGCTGGTCGATATCATCGCCGCCCTGGAGCCAACCTTCGGCGGCATCAATCTGGAAGACATCAAGGCGCCGGAATGTTTCGAAATTGAGGCCAAGCTGAAAGAACGCATGGCCATCCCGGTGATGCATGACGATCAGCACGGCACCGCCATCATCGTCGGCGCCGGCATCCTCAATGCGCTTAAAGTGGTCGGCAAGGATATCGGCAAGGTGAAGCTGGTTTGCTCCGGCGCCGGCTCGGCGGCGCTGGCCTGCCTCGATCTTCTGGTCAAGCTGGGCATCGACAAAAACAATATCTTCGTTTCCGATATCGCCGGCGTCCTCTATGAGGGCCGCACCGAAGAAGTGAACCCCTATAACAAACGCTATATGCAGAAGACCGATGCCCGCAGCCTGGGCGATGTCATCGGCGGCGCCGATATATTCTTGGGCGTTTCCGCGCCGGGCGTGTTGAAGCCGGAGATGGTGGCCGCAATGGCGGACACGCCGATCATTTTCGCCCTCGCCAACCCGGAGCCGGAAATCCGCCCCGAACTGGCCAGAGAAGCCAAGCCCGACGCCATCCTGGCCACCGGGCGCACCGACTATCCCAATCAGGTCAACAACGTCCTTTGCTTCCCTTATATCTTCCGGGGCGCTCTCGACGTCGGCGCCACGGCTATCAACGATGAAATGAAAATGGCCTGCGTGCACGCGCTGGCGTCGTTGACCGAGGCCGAGTCTGACGAAACGGTTATCGAGGCTTATGGGCTGGAAGAATTGAGCTTCGGTCCCGATTACCTGATCCCGAAGCCCTTCGATCCCCGGTTGTTGGTGCTACTGGCGCCGGCGGTGGCCAAGGCGGCCATGGCGACCGGCGTCGCCACCCGCCCGATCGAGGATTTCGAAGCCTACCGGCTGAAACTGGTCGATTTTGTGTTCCGCTCCGGAACCGTCATGAAGCCGGTGTTCGAGCGGGCCCAGAAGGACCCCAGGCGGGTTGTGTTCGCCGAGGGCGAATCCTACCGGGTGCTGCGCGCCGTGCAAAGCTCGGTCGATGAGGGCATTGTCCTGCCGGTCCTTATCGGCCGCCGCCAGGTGATCAAAATGCGTATCGAACGCTTGGGCCTGCGTTTGCAAGCCGACAAGGATTTCGAGCTGTGCGACCCCGAACATGATGACCGCTACCGGGACTACTGGACCCTTTATCACCAGCTTATGAAGCACCGGGGCGTGTCCAAAAACGAAGCGCGCACGGTGGTCCGCACCAACAATACGGTGATCGCCGCGTTGATGGTGCGCCGCCGGGAAGCCGATGCCATGATCTGCGGCGCACGCGGGCGCTATGTGGAACACCTGGACCCGCTGTTCAATATTATCGGATTGAAAGCCGGCGTCGACCGGGCTGCCGCCATGAGCATGCTGATCATGCCCAAGGGCACGTTGTTTATTTGCGATCCGTTCGTCAACGCCGGCCCGAACGCCGAGCAGATTGCCCGCTATACGGTGCTCGCCGCTGAAACCATCCGGCGCTTCGGCATCCAGCCACGGGCCGCATTATTGTCCCATTCGAATTTCGGATCGTCCTTGGCGCCGACGGCGCGCAAGATGCGCGATGCCGTGGAAATGATCAGAAAGATGGACCCCGATCTTGTGGTCGATGGCGAAATGCACGCCGATGCGGCCCTGTCGGAAACCTTGCGTGAGCCGTTGATCGGCGACGGGGTTATCAAAGGCTCGGCCAATCTGTTGATCATGCCGTCCCTGGATGCGGCCAATATCTCGTTCAACATGGTGCGCATGCTGGCCGACGGGGTCGATGTGGGGCCGATGCTGCTGGGCATGGATTTGCCCTGCCACGTGCTGCACGAAACCATTAATGCCCGCGGCATCGTCGATATGACGGCGCTGGCGGTGGTCGAGGCGCAGGGCACGGCCGAGCAGGAACTGCCGCTTTGAGCGCGGCCCAGCCACTGCCGGATAAAATTGATCCGGACAATGTGGCTGGCCTTGATCCCGAGATTATCGAAGCTGTTGTCGCGGCCTTGGATGAGGCCGACACCGAAAAAGCCAAAACCCTGGCGGCGGCGCTGCACTGGTCGGACCTTGCCGATCTGTTGGAGGCCCTCAATCACGACCGGCGCGAAAATCTGGTTGAGGCCATAGCCGCCGAGTTCCCCGCCAACGTTCTGACCGAGCTGGACGAGAGCGTTCGCGAACGGGTGATCGAACAGCTCGGCCTCTCTCAACTTGCCAATGTGGTGTCCGATCTGGAAGCCGACGACGTGATTGAAATCGTCGAGGAGTTGGATTTCGCCGAACGTGAAGAAGTGCTCGATGCGCTTTCCGACGATGACCGCACGATGGTCGAGGAGGGGCTTTCCTACCCCGAGGACAGCGCCGGGCGGCTGATGCAGCGCAGTGTGGTGGTCATGCCATCCCATTGGAGCGTCGGCCAAGCCATTGATTTCCTGCGCGCGGCCGACGATTTGCCGCGCGATTTTTATGACATATTTCTGGCCGATCCGAACCAGCGTCCGCTCGGCGCCATTCCGCTCAGCCGCATATTAGCCACCCGCCGGCACGTGGCGCTCAACGCCTTGATGATTGCCGATTTGAAGCTGATCCCGGTGGATATGGACCAGGAAGAGGTGGCCTATCTGTTCCGCCAGCGCGATCTGATATCGGCGCCGGTCATCGATGCCACCCAGCGGCTGGTCGGCGTCATCACCGTCGATGATATTGTCGATGTGATCCACGAAGAGCACGAGGAAGATATCATGCGCCTCGGCGGCGTCGGCGAGGAAGACGATTTGTTCGCCGCCGTTCTGGATACCACCCGCTCCCGATTCGCCTGGCTGCTGGTGCATCTGGTCGCCGCCATCCTGGCTGCCGCGGTCATCGATCATTTCTCCGGCTCGATCGAGCAAATGGTGGCGCTGGCGGTTCTGATGCCCATCGTCGCCACCATGGGCGGCACCGCATCCGTGCAAACCCTCACCGTCGCCGTTCGCGCTATCGCCATGCGCGAGCTGACGCCGGCCAACGCGCTGCGCACAATTGGCAAGGAGATCGTGGTTGGCTTGTTGAACGGGCTGCTGTTTGCCTTGATTATCGGCGGCGTGGCCTGGGCGTGGTTTGGCAGCCCGGCCCTCGGCGGGGTTATTGGGCTGGCCATCATTATCAATTTCCTGGTCGCCGGTTTGTCCGGCAGCGCCTTGCCGGTTTATTTGCAACGGCTTGGTTTTGATCCGGCGGTGGCGTCCAGCGCCATCCTGACATCGATCACCGATGTGCTTGGCTTCTATGTGTTCCTGGCCCTGGCGGCATTGCTGCTGCTTTAATTTATATTCCACACATGCAGTTTGGTTCGGCGCCGGTCGCCGAGGACGATGGTCTCGTCCGGCGCATGGCCCGGCACGGTGAAGGAGTTCGAGATGAACTGCGTGCCCGGCTTCATCTCGCGGCGCACTTTTTCATAGAGCGCCGGCATCGGTTCGGGCGATAAAAATCCATAGATGATGTCGTAGTCGCCGAAATCCAGCTTCCAGAAATCGCCGTAGCGGAGGCTCAGGTTCGGACATTTTTGCAGCCGCGCCCGCAGCCATGAGAGCAGGAACGGCAGCGGCGCAGATTCGATGCCGGTCAGTTGAACCTCGGCGCGCCGGGCGGCGAGGTAAATCAGAATGCCGCCGATGCCGTGGCCCACATCCAGAAATCGGGCGCCGGGCGCGGCTGGTATCAAACGGCTGATGGCATCGAATGTGGTCCGGTTGGTCAGGTACAGGGGCACCCGGCCCCGGGCGCTGTTCCAATAGACCAGCCCGAGGAGAATAAAGGCGGCCAGGAACAGCCAGGGCGGCACCGCCGCCAACGACACCAGCGCCGCCGCCGGCGCCAGGTTCATCTGCACCGGTATCCACCAGCGCGCCAGCCGCATTTTGTTGCCCAGCCAGGCGGCGATGACGCCGCTGACCGCCAGAACCGCAAACAGCGGCACCGCTACGCCGGCCCCGGCGCTAGTTGCGAAAGCGGCGGCGAAGGCAATGGCGGCGCCGATGGCCTGGGCCAGCGCTACCCGGGCGAGCGGCGTTCCGGCCCAGCCCGGCGCCCCCCGGTTTTGTGTGATTGGCGATGCGTTCAAGGGAATGGTTCTCTCAGCGGTGAAAGGCCCATCATAGCGGCGCCCAACCATGCCGTCATCTCGCATGACCAAGCCCCAATTTCCGTGTATGCAAAGCCATGCAAGGCAATACCGAAATCAAGCCCCGATCATCCAATCTGGTCTTGCGCATCTGGCGCGGCGAGGAGCGTTTGTGGAAGGTCTATTGGCTGGTGGCCATGTTGGGCGGCTGGGCTTTGGCCACTCTGGTCGGCGCCATGGTGCGCACCGGGTTTCTGTATGATTTGCTAGGCCTCGCCCTGCTGGTTGTTTTCGCAAGTTTTTCCGGGGTCGGGGTCTGGCGCTGCGCCTTCAACGTCCGAAAGGTGATCTGGGGCTATGCGGCGCGCACCATTATCGCCGTCAGCCTGGTCTATTTTGTGGTGGCCATCGTTCAGGGCGCGTTCGCCGGATGACGGCTTAGTTTAAGGAGATAAGATGCCGACAGTATTTATAACCGGTGCAAACCGGGGCCTCGGTCTGGAGTTCGCGCGCCAATACAGCAACGAGGGCTGGCGCGTTATCGCCACCTGCCGAGACGCCGCCGCAGAAGACTTGCGCGGGCTGGTGGGGGCTGTGGAGATATTCCCCCTCGACGTTACCGATCGGGCCGCCGCCCAAGCTCTGGCGGCGGAGCTTTCCGGCACATCTATCGACGTGCTCCTCAACAATGCCGGTGTATTGTTGGATTACCATGCCCGGCTCGGCGAAATCGATCACGACGCCTTGGCCACAAGTTTCGCCATCAATGCCCTGGCGCCGCTGCATATTTGCGAAAGTTTTGCCGATCACGTGGCGGCGTCCGACATGAAGGTGATGGCGTCCATATCCAGCCATCTCGGCAGCATCGACGGCATCGGCGCCGGCAGCGGCTACAGCTATCCGGCCTCCAAGGCGGCGCTCAACGCGCTGATGAAAAATGTCGCCGGCGATGTGGCCGGGCGCGGCATCAAGGTGGTGCTGTTTCATCCCGGCTGGGTGCGCACAGCCATGGGGGGCCCGAGCGCCGCCGTCGATCCGGGCGATAGCGCCGCCGGAATGCGCCGCATCATCGCCGAATTGACGGCGGAGCAATCGGGCTGCTTCGTTACCTACCAGGGAGATGCCTTGCCGTGGTAGGGCCGGCCACTATAATTCAAGCCCGCCAAGGCAACGAAATTTTAAGGGGAAGCGCGTGTCCGAAGATGTGATCCTGGCCGAAATCGGCGCCGGCGGGGTGGCGACCATCACCCTCAACCGGCCCGAGGTGTTCAACGGATATAACGCCGAATTGCTGGCTATGTTACGCCAAACGGCGGAGCGGCTGGACGGCGATGACGCGGTGCGCGTGGTCCTGTTGCGCGGCGCCGGCAAGCATTTCTCCGCCGGCGCCGACGTCAATTGGTTCCGCGAATTGGCCGCCGGCACGGCCGCCGAACAATTGGAGGCGGCCAAGCTTTCCGCCCATGCCATGGCCGCGCTCTATAACCTGTCCAAGCCGAGCATTGCGCTGATCCATAATGCCTGCTTCGGCGGCGGCACCGGATTTGCGGCGGCCTGCGATATTGTGGTGGCTTCGGGCGATGCCCGTTTTTCCATTACCGAAGTGCGCCTCGGCATCACGGCGGCGCCGATCTTGCCGGAACTGGTGGCCGCCATCGGGCCCCGCCAGATGCGCCGCTATGCGCTCACCGGCGAAACCTTCGACGCCGCCGAGGCGCACCGCATCGGCTTGGTCCACGAGATTTGTCCGGTGGGCGCACTGGACGAGGCCGCCAAGCCGATCATCGACGGATTGCTGCGCAGCGCGCCGGGCGCGGTGCGCGAAACCAAGGCCCTGATTGCCGAGGTTGCGGGCACAGTGATCGATGCGGCCATCGCCGAAGACATGGCCGCGATCAGCGGGCGCGGGCGCGGCGCGGACGAAGCCATCGAAGGCTTCACCGCCTTTTTCGACAAGCGCCCGCCCAATTGGTACCCCGGCGATACATAGCGGAATTCAAATACCATGACTGTCCATCTCCTGCGCATGGCGGTGCGCGTCGAAAGCGTCGGCCATTTGCGCACTATCCAGGCCGAGCGCATGCAACAAAGCGCCAAGGGCCGGAAAAAGAAGCGTTTGTATACCCGCACACGCAACGTGCCGAGGCGCACCGCCGAACTGCTCGATGGCGGCTCGATCTATTGGGTGGTCAAGCGCTACGTCCGGGTCCGCCAAAAAATCCTGAATATCGAAAGCGCCACCAATGCCGAGGGGCGGCGCTACTGCGCCATCGAGCTTGATCCGGAATTGGTGCTGGTCGATCCCCGGCGCCACAAGGCGTTTCAGGGCTGGCGCTATTTCCGCAGCGAAGATGTGCCCGCCGACATTTTGCAACAATCGGCCGGCGACGACGAAGACCTGCCGCCGGAAATGGCCGATGAATTGCGCGAATTGGGATTGATTTGAAATCTTGGAATAAATTCTAAATTTACTTTTTTCCGAACCTAAGTTACCAGTGTCAGAGGAATTCGGTTTACCGTTATTGAATTCCGCTGCGCGATGTACTATTTGCAAACATTCGGGGCTGGCCCGGCGCGTGCTCCCACTTCAGACACAGGCAATTATTCGATGAGCGATCAAGCAGGTAAAGTCATCAAGCCCCCCAACACGCTGAGCCAGAAGGTGACCGTTGGCGGACCCGGCGCGGTCGATGCCGCCGCCCTTGAGCGCGCCGAAACGGTGATTTCGGATTTGGCCGGTGACTACGTGAATTGGGCCAAGGACGACATCAAGCGCCTCGAAGGCGTGTTCGCCGGAATGAAGGATGGCAGCGGCGACAACGACAAGCTGGCCCAGGATATATTCCAGATATCCCACGACATCAAAGGCCAGGGCGGCAGCTTCGATTATCCCTTGATGACCATCATCGGCGGCCAGCTTTGCGCCTTCATCGACAAGCGCGAAAAGGCCGTGGATGCGGGCGCCGTCGAGGTGATCGGGTTGCATATCAACGCCCTGCAATTGGTCATCGCCCAGGCCTTGACCGGCGATGGCGGCGCCATTGGCGATCAGCTTTTGACCGGCCTTGAAAAGGTTATCGAAAAGCGGAGCTGATAAACCGGCGCGTGCCACCGAAAAACCGCATTTTCACCGCAATCATTTGTTAATTTTCGCTCCTTAAGATTCAAGGCAGCGCATCATAGACGCTAGTGTTGAGCGGAGAAGCGATAATGCTGCAACATTCGAGTGACCATATCATAGCCTTCGAGGTGTTCCTCTATAACGCTGAGGTTCGTGCCGCAGTCAAAGACAACCGGTCCCATGCGTTGTTCGGCGATCACTGGGCGGATGTCCAGATCCAAGATGTCATGGCGGAAAGCGAAGATCAGGCAAGGCGCCTGATATCGGACCGCTATCCGCCGGAGCAGGGGTTCGTGGTACAGCAGCTAAGCGCGCTCGCACACTAAAATTTGACCCTATTGCGTGGTGCCTTCGAAGAACAGGTACGAATCGACGCCATCGATCACCACCCCGTCATAGCCCTGGGCGATAATGCCGTAAGCATAGGACTTGGTGTCGCCGGTGATGATCTTTTTCCAGGCCGGGTTCCAATATTGAACATAATGTTTGTCCGGCTCGCCGAGCACGGGTGAGCCGAGAAAGCTCGGCCGTCCTTCGCGCCAGCCCGGTTTCCAATAATAGCGGGATGTGTCTGCCCGGCCCACATTCATATAGGCCAGCGCGAGGCGTTTGGCGCCCAGCTTCTTGAATTTCATGCCGCGCACATGGGTGCGCTGAAACGCGGTACGGCCGCGATGATAGACATCGACGACGACCGCGTCGAAATTGGTATCGTTGAGGGCCAGCACGAAATTATCGCGGTCGTCATAGCGGGACGAATCGTTCAAAAACAGAATATTTTGAGCGAACTTCAGCCCGGTGATATTTTTCGAATTTTCGCGGAACGGGCGTTTCGGAAAGGCCGGGATGGTATCAAACCGGAATTCCGGGTTATCCGCGAAAAAAGGCAAATAGCCCTTGGCTTTGTTGAGATTGATCGATTCGGTGATCATGCTCGGCGTTTTGGCGTAATCGGCGACCATGATGCGAAGGCCGCGCCGTTTTGCCAAGTCCGCCATACGCACCATCTCATCGCGAACTTTTTTGTCGGTCCGCGTTTCCCGCTTGCCGCCCTCCGGCGGGTGCATATTCAACGAGCGCACGATGATGCCGTCGATGGACCCCATATAGGTGGTGGCCGGCGATTTGCGGGTGGCGTCCACCGCATCGGTCTTTTCGGTCAGCTCCAGCCCGCCCATGGTAATGACCACGAAGTTGCGATTGGCGCGCCTGGAAACAGAACTGATTTCGCGGATCAGCTTGCGCATTTCCTGGCGCGCATCGACCAGCGATGCCGAATTTGCTCGTCTCGGCTGGTTCTGCTGGCGGTCGCGGTTGACGTCCTTGCCCTGAGCGCGGATGCCGCCCGGCTGCTGGGCGAGGGCGCCGCTGACCAGCGATGTGGCGAACAGGGCGGTAAGGGCAATCAAGACTACGGATGCGTTGCGTCCCGGTTTCATCTTTTTAGGCCTCATGCAGATCAGATCATCCTCTATTGCAAACTATCGGCTACTCGCTCGGCGATTGCCAGCGATGCCGTCAATCCCGGAGATTCTATTCCAAATAGATTAATCAGACCTTGCACGCCGTGATCGCCCGGCCCTGAGATGACGAAATCCGATGCCGGCGTGCCGGGACCCCCCAATTTCGGCCGAATACCCGAATAGCCCGCCGCCAGCGCGCCGTCGGCCAGCCCCGGCCAATAGGTGCGGACGGCGCCGTAAAACTTGTCGCCGCGGCTGGGGTCCACTTGGTAGTCGATTTTATCGACCCACTCCACGTCCGGGCCGAACCGTGCCTGACCGGCCATATCCAGCGTCAGATGCACGCCAAGGCCGCCTTCTTCGGGCACCGGATAGATGAGATGGGTAAACGGCGCCCGCCCGCTTAAAGTAAAATAATTGCCCTTGGCGTAAAAACAATCGGGGACGTGCCCGGCATCCAGCCCGCGGATCAAGCGGGCTGTTTTTTGCGCGAACAGCCCGCCGCAATTGATCACCGCCGCGCAAAGAATGCTCATCGGGTTGGGTCCGCCGGTCTCGATCACGATGCCCGCATCGGTAACCTCGCCGCCGATAACTGGTGCGTGAAATGCCAGCATCATGCCCCCCGCCTCGGCATCGCCCTGGTAGGACAGCATCAATGCGTGGCTGTCGATCAGCCCCGATGACGGCGACAACAACGCCGCCGTCGTGTTAAGCGCCGGCTCCATGGCGCGGGCATCGGCGCCCTCGATCCAGGTGATATCATCGACGCCGTTATCGGCGGCCTTTTGTTTGAGCGCGGCCAAAGTTTCATGCTGGGCTTCGTCGGTGGCGACGATCAGCTTGCCGCAGGCTTTGTGGGGCACGCCGTGGGACGCGCAATATTGGTACAGCATCTTCTTGCCGGCCACGCACAATTGCGCCTTGAGGCTGCCCTTGGGATAATAGATGCCGGCGTGAATAACTTCTGAATTGCGGGACGAGGTGCCGGTGCCGATGGCATCTTCGGATTCCAGAACAATCACGTCGCGGCCCTGGGCGGCCATCGCCCGGGCCACCGCCAGACCGACAACGCCGGCGCCGATCACGGCGCAGTCTATCTTATCCAACGCGCTCAAAATGCTACTCCAAGATACGTATCGAATTTAAGCGGAACGCCAAGCCACTTATTAAAACGCCCGGCCATCATATTCCATGATTTTGTTTCACCAAGATGTGATGCAGCTTGAATTGCGCGCCTAGGGTCCGAGTGCCTACTTAAAGCGGATCGCAGCAAGAGGAATGAGCCATGATTTCGTTTTCACGCATTAAGCCATTGATCGCGCCGGTGTTGGCTGCCGGACTGATTTCCGCTTTTTTGATTTCTATTGGATTTAACAGCGCTTCGGCCAATCCGGCAATTTGGAAATTCGAATGGCCGAAAACCGATTTCTCCAAATCCTCCGTCAACTTTGACGATATTATGAGCGGCGGGCCGCCAAAAGACGGCATCCCATCCATCGACAAACCCCAGTTTGAAAAGGCCAGCGACGTCAAGGGCATCGCGGCCAAGGTGCCGGTCATCTCGTTCAGCCTGAACGGCGATGCGCGCGCCTATCCGCTGGGCATTTTGATGAACCATGAGATAGTCAATGACCGGGTCGGCGGCATTCCGGTGATCGTCACCTATTGCCCGCTTTGCAATTCGTCGATCGTGTTCGATGCGCGCCTCGACGGCAAGGTTTTGGAATTCGGCGTTTCCGGTAAATTGCGCAATTCCGATATGGTCATGTATGATCGCAACACCGATAGCTGGTGGCAGCAGTTCCTGGGCGAAGGCATCGTCGGTGAGATGACCGGCAAACAGTTGAAGATGCTCCCCTCCCGGCTCGAATCGTTCGAGCGGTTCGTGAAAAAGCACCCGGACGGCAAGGTCTTGAAACCGGTATTCGCGTCCCGGGGGCGCGCCGGAATGAACCCCTATGCCGGTTATGATTCTGCCCGCTCACCGTTCCTGTATCGGGGCAAAATGCCCGAAGGCATCGCGCCCATGGCGCGCGTCATCGCGGTCGGCAAGCAGGCCTGGAGCATGGCGCTCTTGCGCAAGAATAAGAAAATCGTAGCCGGCCCGCTGATCTTGACTTGGAAGGAAGGCCAGAACTCGGCCCTCGATTCCCGCAACATTGCGCGCGGCCGCGAGGTTGGCAACGTGATTGTTCAACGGAAAACCGACAAGGGTCTGGTTGACGAGGTTTATGACGTCACCTTCGCCTTTGTGTTCAATGCATTCCGGCCCGATGGAAAGCTTCATAAAATCAATTGATTGAGATGACATCGGTTGTTTTAAAACCAGGGCGGATATAGAATTTTCGCCCTGGTTTTTGATTGCCTGCTATAACCAGTTTTTAAGCTCGGAGCGCTTCCCGCCCAACGATGAAGCGCCCGCCAACCAGAGCCCGAGGAGCCGGCCGAGATGGGTAAAAGCGATCTGCCCGCCAAAGCGTCGAACGATCAGGTGCAGGATTTCCTGCGCAAGGTTGCGATGACGCCCGTGCTGAAAACCTCCGAGGAAAAGGGCCGCCTGATCTTTGCCCTCGATGCGACCGCCAGCCGCGAGCCCACATGGGACCGCGCCAGCCATCTCCAGGCCGAGATGTTCCAGGAAACCGCCAGCCTCGGCGGGCTGGAAATCCAGTTGGCGTTCTACCGGGGGTTTGGCGAGTTCAAGGCGACCAAATGGGCCGCCGATCAAGATACCTTGATGCGCCAGATGACCGGTGTTTATTGCCTTGCCGGTGAAACCCAGCTGCGTAAAGTCCTGCGCCACGCGGTTGCCGAAACCAAGAAACGCAAGGTGGATGCGCTGATCTTCATCGGCGATTGCGTCGAAGAAGACGTCGATAAGCTGGGCGCCGTCGCCGGCGAGCTTGGCATCCTCGGCACCCCGGCATTTCTGTTTCAAGAGGGCGGCGATCCGATTGCCGAATTTGCCTTCCGCCAGATCGCCAAGCTGACCAACGGCGCCTATTGCCCGTTCGATTCGGTCAGCGCCCAGACTTTACGCGAATTGTTGCGCGCCGTCGCCGTGTTCGCCGCCGGCGGGCGCAAGGCGCTGGAAAACCTCGCCAACAGCGAAGGCGGCGCGGTTCGCCAGATCGCCCACCAGGTCAAGCGTGGGTAATATCTGATGCCCTATCTTGTATTAGGCGTTGCGGTCTTGATCGGAATCCTGCTGGCGTCGCGCTGGTATGTCAGCGCCCAGCCATCGACCCTCTTAAAGACCTTGAAGTGGATTTTCATTAGCCTGGTGGTTCTGGTCGCCGGTGCGCTGATCTTTACTGGGCGCATCGGCTGGGGCTTGCTGGCGATCCCGGCCCTGCTGCCCTTGTTGATGCGCGCCCGCTCGGCGGCGCGGGCGGCCAAGAATTATTCGCGCATGGCCAGCTCCGGCGCGGCGGGTGCTGGCGCGGGCGCCGGTTCTGGTTCCGGCAAGGCATCGGAAATCGAAACCGACTATGTGCGCATGATCCTCGACCATGACAATGGCGAGATGAATGGCGATGTCATCGCCGGCCGATTTGCGGGCCGGACGCTGCGTTCCATGGAGCTTGGCGAGATTCTGCAATTGCTTGGCGAGGCGTCCGCGGACGAGCAAAGCGTGCAGGTCCTAAGCGCCTATCTGGACCGCTATCACGGCGACGAATGGCGCGAACAGGCGCGCGCCGGCGGCCACGCCGGAACCGGCGGCGGCAGCGGCCAAGGGGGTATGACGCGCGAAGAAGCCTATGATATCCTCGGCCTTGAAGCGGGGTCCAGCGACGAAGACATCAAAAGCGCGCATCACGAATTGATGGGCAAAAACCATCCCGATAAGGGTGGCTCCACCTATCTTGCGACCAAGATCAATCAAGCCAAGGATTTCCTGCTTGGAACTTGAAATTGGGGAGGGAAGGCAATTTTTGTACGCAGCTGGGTGATCCTGACCATATCTGTTGCCATCGCCGCCACGGGCCCCATGGGCGCCGGCCGGGCGCAAGCGGCGGCGTGTTCGTCGGCGGATATCACCGCCGCATATGGCCAGGCGGCGGCGCTTCTCAAAGCCAAGAAATATGGCCGCGCCGTGGCCGGCATAAAAATGCTCGCCGATGCCGGTCATGGCCCGGCGCAACGGCATCTGGCGATTATGCTGCGCGATGGCGTGGGCCTTCCAAAATCCAAATCGGGCGCCACATTGTGGTCCGAACTTGCCTTTCGCTCCGGCGACAAGGCGGCCAAACCCATCACCCGCAAATTGCGCGCCGGCCTCGATCAAATTTCGCGCGCCGTGTTGGACCAACGCTTGAAAGACTGGCGGGTGGCGCGTCTGTCCTGCAACGAAGGCAAGCTTTCGGCGCTGCCGGTTAAGGCCGGTGATGACGGAGCCGCGTTAATCCCGGACATAACCCTCGGCCGGCTGGTCGATGACCGGGGCGCCGAGATTATGCGCCGGCGCTTTGGCGAGATTATCCAGGCGGCGCTTGCCCAAGATCCCATGGCGCGCATCTATCTGGACGCGGTGGACGCTTACGAGCTGTATACCGGCGGGCGCTATCACCGCTATGCGGGTTGGAAAAACAGTAAAAGCAAAAATATCATGCGCGTTCCGACCAATGTCTTTAACGACAAATCCCTGAAATTCTTTGCGCGCATGCTGACGCTGACCGCCAAACGTAAATTGTATGGCCAAACCCCGGACGCGGAATTCGACGATCCGTTGGTGCGCATCATCGGCGGCATTAAGGTCTACGGTTCGGTCTATCCCGATATTCGCAACGGCCGCTTCTTTCAGGCCATGCGCCAGGCCTTCGTCCTC
>CAUZTZ010000036.1:0-19612 GCA_963582805.1 Alphaproteobacteria bacterium | reverse complement strand
ATTTGAATGAGTCTGGACCCTAGGTTTTATCCGCGCGACCATTTCGGGGTCGAATACTTCGTCCAAGGAGCGGCCGATCAGCGTCTCGGGATCGAGCCCCAGCTTCTCATAAAAGCGATTGGCGAAGCGGAACCGGTGTTCGGTATCGTGGTAGGCGATAAAGGTGGGTATGAGATCGGCGATGGAGCGCAGGAAGTTCTCGCTTTCGCGGATGGTCCGCTCCTGGTCCAAGCGGCCGGTCACATCTTCGGCGGTGCCGAGGGCGCCGATGAAGGCGCCGTTACCGGCATCGAACACCGGCAGGCTGTTGAGCAGGAAGCTCAGCTCGGTCCCGTCTTCCTTGGTCACGTGGAAGTATTCTTTTTGAAAGGGATGGCGGAAACGCCCGGCCAGGGCCGCATCATCGATATCGGCGAAACGGCCCGCATCCAAGATATGCATGCCGATCAACTGGTGCGGCACCAGTCCGGTAATATCAAAAATCCGGTCGGAAACATTGGTGAAGCGAAGCGCCGCATCCACTTCCCAGACCAGGTCCGAGACCATCCGGGTGATATCATCCAGCCGCCGGGTCAGCTCGGCGATGCGGGCCTCCGGTGATTTTTTAAGTTGCAGTCCTTTGGCCACGAATGGTCCCTCGGCAAAATGGCGAACTAATTAATCGACGGAAGCTGGAATACCTGGCCCGGAAAAATCATATCCTGGTTGCGGATCTGGTTCCGGTTGGCGTCATAGATGACGGTGTATTTGAAGCCGCTGCCATAGCTGCGCCGGGCGATGCGCCACAGGCTGTTGCCGGGCCGCACAACCACCAGCGATCCCGGCGCGATACCCCGGAGCGGCACCGAGCGGGCAAAATGCACCTCCAGGCGGGCCAGCACCTTGCCCTTGGCATCGATGCGGTCGGCGCGCAGAGTATAGATGCCGGGGGCCACCGGATCCTTCGGGCGCTGGCGCCAGCGGCCGCCCTGGCTGGCGGTGGCGCGGCCGAGAAATTTGTTGTCCAGATAAAGATGCACAAGCCCGCCGGCGGGGCCCGAGCCGATAATATCGAGCCGCCCGGCATCGTCATAATCAACCGCGTCGACGGTGAATTTCATTACCTCAGGGCCTTGGCCGGCGCCCGCTTTGGCATTCGCCGGCTGGCTCGCAGGACCTGGTTTCTGCAACACTTCGACGGGCTTGCTCTCGTCCCGGGGGACGCGCAAGGCCAGCGGCTGGCTGGGTTTGGCCGCCGCCCGTCCGGCGATATCCTTGCCTCTTTCGGGGATCACCAGCACCACTTCGGAGCCCGATGCCACCGCCTTGGCGCCGGCGACGCTGGCGCTCAACGACAATTTGCGGCTGCCCGGTGCCAGCGGGCGGGTGGGCACGAACACCCATTCGCCGCGGCGGTTGGCCTGCACTTCGCCGATCGGCTTGCCGCCGTCAAAGATACGCACCATGGCGTTGGCCGCGGCGCGCCCGGCCATGACCGTGTCGCCTTCGGGATTGATGCGGACGATATCGAAGCTGGGCTCGACCGGACCCGGCGCGGGCCGGGCAGGCGGCGGCGCTGCCGGTGGCGCCGGCGGCGGTTTGGATGCTGTTTGCGGCGCCGGCTTGGCGGCGGCCTTGGCGGCGGTTTCGGGCTTGGCCGCATTTTGCGGTTTTGCCGGGCGCGGCGCCGGATTCTGGACGCCGGATTTTACGGTGACGTCACCGGCGCGGCCGGGCGCCGCATCGCCGTCTTCATCGGTGCCTTCGAGTACGAAATTGAGGACCAGCGCGACCGCCACGATGGCGCCGCCGATGATGGATATGATGACCAATTTGCTCATGACGATCCCGATCGCGATCAAGGCTCATGAAAATCCAAGCCTGATTTCACCAGATTACTCCCCGCTCCGGCCCCTTGCAACGCTCCTTGAGATCAAATGGGCCGGCCTTAAATCCCGCCGAAACCGGCGCCGATCAAAGCGGCGGCGGCGGCCAGGGCGATGGGCACCGCCGCGCCGAGCGCAATCAGCCCAAAGCGGCCCCAGCGGAGGCCGCCAATTCGGGCCAGGGCGGGCTGGCGGAACAACTGATCGGCGAACAGGATAAAGCCGAGAATTGCCACCGCCGGGATCAGAAACGGCGCCGCGTCGGTCATGCGGACGGCGATCATGAGGATGCCGCCGCCGGCGCCGAGGATCGGCGTCAGCCCGAAGCGCAAGGACCGGTCGAACAGCGACAGGGCAACGAACCCGGCAATCGCGGCGGCCAGCGCCAGGGCCAGATCGCGGCTGCTTTCCAAATTGGCGGCGGCGGCGACCAATCCCAGCCCGGCGGCGGTCATCATGAGCATGGCCAGCGGCGCCAGGGCGTCACCGGCCAGGACATCCACGTCTTTGGCGAACACCCGGCGGAGGCGAAACGCGGCCAATCCCCAAAGCGCCATGACGAGCGGCACCTCAGGCCCGAAGCCGTCCAAAAGCCAGGCCGTCCAGCCGGCGCCGAAGGCCAGGATCAGGCTCCATTCCAGCCAGCCGGACCAGCCGGTCCATCGCCCGCCGGTCGCTTCGCCGGCTGCGTAGACATCGAACAATACGCCCACGATCAGCCCGGCGGCGGCGGCGCTGACCAGGGCGTCCGGGCCGGGTGCCGGTGGTATCGCGGGGGCGCCGAAGACCATCGCCGCCGACCAGGCAAAGGCGAGCCCGATACCGGCGCCGGCGATGCGCCGCCCGCTGCCGGCGCCGCCGGCCAGGCGCAGCACAAGCCCAAGGCCCAAGGCGCCAAGCAGCGGGCCTGCGAAGATACGGATGGCGGCATTGTCGAGCAGCTCCATGGCTTCTGGTGCCACGGTTCGCGGCTGCCCGTAAAGCCCCGCCAAATGAGCGCCCCGGGCATCTCAAGTTTGAACCGGGGCCGGCATCCGTGATATTCAGCCAATGCCATGGAAAAACTGGACGCCATCGCCGTTTTTTGCGGCTCCCGCGAGGGTGCCGACCCTGCCTATGCCCAGGCGGCGCGGCAATTGGGCGCCGAAATGGCGGCACGCGGCATTGGCCTGGTGTTCGGCGGCGGGCGCATCGGTTTGATGGGCATCATCGCCGACGCGGTGCTCAAGGGTGGCGGCCATGTGACCGGCGTCATTCCGGAATTTCTCGACCAGATGGAAGTCAGCCACGACGGCGTCTCCGAATTGATCAAAGTTGCCTCCATGCATGAACGCAAAAACACCATGTTCGCCCGCGCTGATGCCTTTGTCATCCTGCCGGGCGGCCTCGGCACCCTCGACGAATGCATGGAGATCATCACCTGGAAGCAGTTGCGCCAGCATTCGAAGCCCATTGTCGTGTTGGATGTGGCCGGCTATTGGCGGGGCCTGATGGCGCTGGTCGATGATGTCATCGATGCCGGTTTCGCCCATCCCAAGGCGCGCCAATTGTTCACCAGCGTCACCAGCGTCGAGGACGTCTTCGCGGCCATCAACGAGGCGCCGGAGCCGGACCCAATTGTGCTCGACAGCCATCTGTGATTTACCCCGATTTTGGGGACGCGTTTTTCACATGGAAGTGATGGCGCCATGTATTGCCAATGGCCTTAGGCTGGATTACCTCACCCCCGGAAATTGAACATCGGACCAATCACCAAAGCAGCAAAGGATCGCGGTCATGGAACAAAGTTATGACGTCATTGTTTTGGGCGCGGGAAACGCGGGATTTGCGCCCGCCGGCATGGCCAAGGAAGCCGGCAAGTCGGTGCTGGTTATCGACGGCCGGGATTTCGGCGGCACCTGCGCCTTGCGCGGCTGCGTGCCGAAGAAGGTGCTGGTCGCCGCCGGCGAAGCGCTCAATGTCATCGCCGATGCGTCCGAGCATAAAATCGACGCCGCCTTCAACGCCATCGATTGGCCGGCCCTGATCGCGCGCAAGGAGACCTTTGTCGAAGGCGTGCCCGAGATGTTCGAAGGCAGCCTCACCGGGCGCGACATCGACACCGCCCACGGCGCCGCCAAATTCACCGGACCGGGCGAGATTGAAATTAACGGCGAAACCGTAGCGGGCGGCCAGTTCGTGATCGCCACCGGCTCGGCGCCGCGCAACCTGCCGATCCCGGGCTTCGAGCATGCCATCGACAGCGACGCCATCCTGGACCGGGCCCAGTTGCCGAAAAGCCTGGTGTTCATCGGCGCCGGTGTCATTGGGCTGGAATTTGCGCATGTGTTCGCCCGCGCCGGCACCAAGGTGACCATTTTGGAAGTCGCCGACACGGCTTTGGCCGCCATGGACCAAGACATCGTCGCCGCGCTCATTGAAGAAAGCGGGCGCATCGGCATCGACATTCACACCGGCGTCGCCACCAAATCCATCGCGCCGGCAGGCGGCGGCTTCCAGGTCACATACGAAGAAGACGGCAAATCGGTTGCCATCGATGCCGAAATTGTCGCCAACGGCGCCGGCCGGGTGGCGGCGGTGGCGGATCTCGGTCTCGACGCCGCCGGCATCGACCATGACGGCCCGGTGATCGCCCTCAACGAAAATCTGCAAAGCGTTTCCAATCCGGCGGTGTTCGTCGCCGGCGACGCCAACGCCGCGTCGGGGCCGCAATTGTCGCCGGTGGCCACCTATGAGGGGCGCATCGTCGGCAACAACATCGTCAACCCCGATGCGCTGCAAACGGCGGACTACCTGACCGTGCCGCGCTGTGTATTCACCACCCCGGCGATGGCCAGCGTCGGCTATTCGCCGGAAGAAGCGGAAGGGTTGGGCCTCAAATTTCAAGTCAAGCTGAACGATTTGAAGGACTGGCGCTCGGCCAAGACCTATGCGGAGCGCGCGGCGGTCTCCAAGGTTTTGATCGAAGACGGCTCCGAGCGTATTCTCGGCGCCCATCTTTTGGGTCATGGGGCGCCGGAGACCATCCATATATTCGCGCTCGCCATGAGCCACAACATTTCGGCGGCGGACTTGCGTAACACAGTCTACGCCTATCCGACATTTACGTCTGATATCAAGAATATGATCTAACAACATCTGCCCAGCCTGTCTGGGGTTGGAAGGGTCGGCCAGACAGGCGTCCGTCTTGGCACCGCGATATGTTGCGCCCGCGCGGCCGGGGGATGGCCCGGTTGGCCGACCGGTCGCCCCCATTGAGCGCTCGATGCCACCTAAAAGTAAACTGACACCGTTTTCATTCCGCCGTATCGCTGATCAGTGCCTTGCGATCCGACCATCGAATTCGGGAATTTCGATGGCGGGAACGATAGGCTCCTGGTTCCATTCGGCAACCGGATCGAAGGCCCGTATCCAGCTGGCGTCGCCGCGCACGCTTCCTCTGCCACCTTCGATCAGCGCTTTTTGTCTGGCGGCATCACGCATATGCTTGAACCGTGCGGCGGCGATGGAAAATCGCTGCACCGCATGCACCCTGGGTATGCGAATACGGCGAAAATTGCGGAAAGCCTCGATCGGGTCGTCCTCTGCACCCAGCCAGCGCGCCAGAATGTAGGCGTCCTCAAACGCTTGGCACGCCCCCTGACCGGCATTGGGCAGCATGGCATGGGCGGCGTCGCCGATAAGCTGGATGCGGCCGCGCCCCCAATTCTCGGCGATCGTTCGTGTGAACAGGCCCCACTTCGAGCATTCGGTAATCAGGCTTAATATCTTGGCGAGGCGGGGTTCCGGATTGGGGAAACTTTTCCGCATCTCGTCCGGATTACCGAGGGTGGACCAGCCTTCCTCGACCCAATTATCGGTATCCTCTTGGGTGACGATATTGACGAACTCGCCGCCGCGAATGAAATAGGCAATAAAATGGCAGCCGGGGCCGAGCCACTGGATATGACCGTTGGGCTCCAATGTTTCGGGCGGCACGATGCCGCCTTTCAGGAGCGCTCTCCAGACCATCTGGCCGGTATAGGTGGGATTGTCATCGCCGTAGAGCGCGCGGCGAAGCACCGAACGGACGCCATCGGCGCCGATAACGAATTCCGCATTGCGCGTAACGCCGTTTGCAAATTTCAGCGCAACCCAATCGGCTTGCTCGGTGATTGAAACGAGACGATGACCCAGGTGGATCGAGGCCGGATCGAGGCTGCTCGCCAGCACGCCGATGAGATCGGCCCGGTGGAAAATATAATGGGGCGCACCCCATCGCAGCGGCTCTTTTTTTAAATCATCAAATTCTATTGGCTCACCGGTCTGCATGTTGCGGGAATACATGCCGGCGCCCAAATCGCCGGCGGCTTGAATTTTCTCTCCAAGTCCCATCGCCTGTAAGGCTTTGGTGGCGTTCGGGCTGACATTGACGGCGGCACCGATTTCACCGAGTTCGGAAGCCGCTTCATAGACTTCCGCCGCAATACCAAACCTCTTTAGCGCATTTGCAGCAGCGAGACCGGCAAGCCCGCCACCCACAATCGTTATTGGCGTGTTTTGCTTCATGAGACACTTCCCGGGTGGCGCTCAGCGCAGCTGCAAACAGGCATCAAATGGTTGATCATTCTATTCCTCGGGGTGATCGCCGTAACCGTATTGTGGCGGTTATCAGACGCAAGGCAAGTCACTGAATGACCGCTAATGGAATCGACCGGCTGCTTCCACCAGTGGGTTGGTCTGCAAAGACTTAGGCCCGCGCCTGATGGCAGCAGCATGCCATGACCATCTCCTCAAAAATGATTAAATCAAACGATTGATTTAATCATTTGATTTGGGTAGTGTGCTCCCATGGCAAATCTGCCCGATATAAATTCCGGTGCCAAAACCGGATCTGAGTCCGGCCCGAAATCGAACGCCGCCGCGCAGCCGGCGCGGGGTGATGAGACGCGGGCTCAGCTGTTGGAGGCGGCGCTGGAATTGTTCGCCCTGGAAGGCTTCGAAGCGGTCACAACGCGCCGCCTGGCGGCCAAGGCGGGCGTCAATATCGCTGCCATCGGCTATCATTTTGGCGGCAAGCGCGATCTTTACCGCACCCTTCTGAAGCAACTGGTGGCCGATACCGAACCCCTGTTCGGCCCCGCCATGGCCCGTATGGATGCCGCCATCGCCGGCGCTGCCGGCAACCGGTCCGCCCTCGCACCTTTGGTCGCCGGCTTCGCCGAAACGGTTTTGCATATCTTTATTGCAAGCGATTTCATGCGCTGGCGGGCGCCGCTGGTGATGCGCGAATACGCCAACCCATCGGAAGACTTCCCGATCCTTTATGACGGCCGCATCGCGCCCATGCACCGCTGCCTCACCCGTCTGGTGGCGGCGGCGTTGGGCCGCACCGAAGACGATCCCCGCGCCGCCATCCGCGCCCACGCGGTCATGGGTCAGGTGATCGTATTCGGGGTGGCGCGGGTGGTGCTGCTGCGCCGCCTCGGATTGGACGCATACGGGCCCGATGATATCGCTTTGGTGGCCGCCGAGGTGCGCCAATCGGTGCTCGCCTCGCTCGGCCTGCCAATTGCTGAGCCTCAAGGAGAGACCCAATGAGCGAACCCACAAGCGAACCCCAAAGCAATCCGGGAAAGGCCATCTGGAAACGGCTATTGATCATCGTGCCGATCCTGATCGGGGTGGCGTTCGTTGCCTATAATGTGCGCAACCGGGCCGAGCCCGAACGCTCGGGCGCCGGCGAGGCGGCGCGCAAGGTTCGTATCATCACCGTGCCCAAGACCGATGTCGTGCCCCGGGCGCTGGGTTTCGGCACGGTAACGCCGGGCACGGTCTGGGAGGCGGTGGCCGAGGTTCAGGGCAAGGTGATCGAGATTCACAAGCAACTGAAATCCGGCGCCATTTTGCCCAAGGGCACCATTTTGCTGCGCATCGATCCCACCGACTATGCGCTCGCCTTGCGCTCGGTCGAGGCCGATATCGCCGTCATCAAGGCTCAGCTGGCCGAGCTGGCCGGGCGCCGGGGCAATACCAGGGCGTCCCTGGCCATCGAAAACCGATTGTTGGAAATCGCCCGGCGGGAGCTGGATCGCAAGCGCCAACTGGTGCGCTCCCGGGTGGCTTCGGCGGCGGCCGTCGATACCGAAGAGCGCAACCTGCTGTCCCGCCAGCAAAGCATCCAAACTTTACGCAACATTCTCAACCTGTTGCCGTCGGAAAAACAGAAGCTGGACGCCCAACTGGCCTCGGCGCGCATCCGCATAGCGAACGCCGGGCGCGATCTGGAACGGACTGTCATCACCCTGCCGTTCGATGCCCGCATTGCAAAGGTGAATGTGGAAAATGCCCAGTTCGCCAAATCGGGGCAGACATTGGCGATCGCCGATTCCATCGATATATCGGAAATATCGGCGCAACTGCCCATCGACAAAATGTTCCAGCTTCTTGATCCCGCCCGCATCGCCGGCGTCACCGCGCAACGGGCCATGGGCGAGATCGAAAACATCCTCGGCCTGACCCCGATCATCCGCCTGAAGTCGGGCGATCTGGTGAGCACCTGGCAAGGCCGGGTGGCGCGCATCGCCGACCGGGTTGATCCCAGCACGCGCACCATCGGCGTCATTGTCGCGGTTGATAATCCCTATGCGATCACCGCAAACGATCCGCGCCCGCCGCTCGCCAAAAACATGTATGTGGAGGTGGAACTGCGTGGCCGGCCGCGCCTTGCTGAGACCATTGTCCCCCGATCTGCCATCCATGACGGCAAGGTGTTCGTGGTCGGCGCCGATAACCGCCTCGAAATCCGAGCCGTCAAATTGCGCCTGTCCTTGGGCGGCGTGGCGCTGATCGAAAGCGGCCTCAAGGCCGGCGAGCGCATTGTCATTTCCGATCTTATCCCGGCCATCGGCGGCATGCTTCTGGACCCGGCCGCCGATCGAGGCGCCCGCGCCCGGCTGATTGCCCAGGCCGCCGGTAAGGCGGGTTTCTGATGATCCGCTATTTCGCGGCGCATCCGACCGCCGCCAATCTGGTCATGGTGCTGTTCATCGCCGTCGGCCTGATCGCGGCGCCGAGCGTCAAGCGCGAAACCTTTCCGGCGATCCCCGCCGACGAGGTTGAGGTGCGCGTGGCTTACCCCGGCGCCAGCGCCGAGGAGGTGGAGCGGACCATCTGCCGGCGCATCGAGGACGCGCTGGAAAAGGTCAAGGACGTCAACGAGGTGCGCTGCGAGGCGCGCGAAAATGTCGGCACCGCGATTGCCCAAATGCTGGAAGGCAGCGATTTTGACCGCTTCCAGAACGAGATCAAGACCGAGATCGAGGCCATCGATAATTTCCCGGACCTGGCTGAGGACCCGGCCATCCGCCAGATCGGCCTCACCGATTTTGTCGCCGCCGTCGCCGTCTCCGGGCCCATGTCAGCGACCCATCTCAAGGCCTATGCCGAAGACATCAAGGACAAGCTGCTGGCCACCGGCGATGTGTCCCAGGTCAATGTGCGCGGCTTCTCCGATCATCAGATCCGCATCGAAGTGCCGGCGCAAACCTTGCGCCAATATGGGTTAAGCGTTGACGCCATCGCCGCCATCATCGCAAGGCAAAGCATTAATCTGCCCGCCGGCACCATCGAAACCACCGAGAGCGATATATTGGTGCGCTTCGATGACGAGCGCCGCAATCCGTTGGAGTTTCGGGATTTGGTGGTGGTCGGTTCCGCCTCGGGCGCCGAAATTCGTCTCGGAGACATCGCCAAAATCACCGATATGTTCGAGCTGGCCGAAAGCCGGGTGGTCTTCAATGGCGCCCGCGCCGCCATATTGGAAATTTCCAAAACCCGCAATCAGGACACCTTGAAAGTGATCGGCGCGGTCAAGACATTCCTGGATGACAAGCGCCAAAGGGCGCCGCCCGGCGTCACCTTCACCATCACCCGCGACATTTCCTCGATCGTCGATGACCGCTTGTCGCTGCTGATCAAGAACGGCTGGCAGGGCCTGATTTTGGTGATGATCACCCTCTCGCTGTTTTTCAGCGCGCGCTTTTCGTTCTGGGTGGCGCTGGGCTTTCCGGTATCGTTTTTGGGCGCCATCACCTTCATGGCGTTCACCGGGCTGTCGTTCGATATGATCACCATGGTCGGCATGCTGATCGGCATCGGGCTTCTGGTCGATGACGCCATTGTCATCGCCGAAAACATCGCCGCCCATTCGCGCCGGGGCTCGCCGCCCTTGAAGGCGGCGGTGGACGGCACCAAACAGGTGGCGCCGGGCGTCATATCGTCGTTCCTGACCACCGTTTTTGTGTTCGGATCGCTGGCGTTCCTTAAAGGTGATATCGGCAGCATCCTCAAATTCATGCCGATCATATTGCTAATGGTTTTGAGCGTCAGCCTGATCGAGGCGTTTCTGATCCTGCCCCACCATATTTCCGGCTCCCTCCACCACGCTTCCCAAGGCCCGCCGCCGTTGATCCGGCGCAAGCTGGAAGCCGGCATCGAATGGCTGCGCGACGTGCCCCTGGCCAGGATCGTCACCTTCGCCATTCACTGGCGCTATCTGACCCTCGGGCTGGTGATCATGATGTTTCTGTTCTCGGTCTCGATGGTCGCCGCCGGCGCCTTGAAGTTTCGCGCCTTTCCCGATATCGAGGGCGACGTGGTCGAGGCCCGCCTCCTGATGCCGCAAGGCACGCCGCTTGCCCGCACCGCCGATCTGGTGGCGCGCATATCCGCCGCGATCACCGATATCGGCAAGCAATTGTCGCCCAGCCAGCCGGGCGGTGCGGCGCTGATCAAAAACATCAATGTGCGCTTCAACGAAAATATCGACGCCTTCGAGACCGGGCCCCATATCGCCACCGTGACCGCCGACATTTTGAGCACCGAAATTCGCACCATCAGCGCCGAAGATTTGTTGCAGCTTTGGCGCCGGGCCGTCGGCAGGCAGGCCGATGTGATTGCGCTGAAATTTACCGAGCCGACTTTGGGCCCGGCGGGACGCGCCATCGATATCCGCCTCAGCGGCGATAATCTGGATGCGCTGAAAGCCGCTTCGCTGGAAATGCAGAGCTGGCTCGGCGGTTATAAAGGCGTGCGCGATCTTGCCGATGATCTGCGCCCCGGCAAGCCGGAAATTCGCCTGCGCCTGAAAGATGGCGCCACCTCGCTGGGGCTGAGCGCGGAGACCATCGCCCGCCAGCTGCGCGCCGCCTTTTATGGGCAGACGGCCGGCGAGGTTCAGGTGGGCGCGGAATCCTACGAGATCGATGTACGCTTGGCGAGCGCCGACAAGGACAGCCTCAACGATCTGGAATATTTCAGCGTCTCGGGCGCCGGCGGCGCACAAATCCCGGTGAGCGCCGTCGCCACGTTGCAATCTGGGCGCGGCGTCGCCCGCATCAACCGCATCGATGGCGCCCGCACGGTAACCATCCAGGGCGACGTGGACACCGATGTGGCCAACACCGCCGAGATCATCAGCGACATGCAGACCCGCTTCCTGCCCAAGCTGGCCGCCAAGTATCCGGGCGTGCGCGTCGATGCCAGAGGCCAGGTGGCCGAGGGCGCCAAGACCGGCTCATCGGTGCGCAACGGCTTCCTGATTGGGCTGGTCGGCGTCTATTTGCTGCTCAGCTTCCTGTTCCGCAACTATCTGGAGCCGCTGATCGTCATGGTCGCTATCCCCTTGGGGCTGATCGGCGTCATCTGGGGGCATATATTTTTGGGCCTCGATCTGTCGATGCCGTCGATTGTCGGCTTTGCGTCGCTGGCCGGGGTTGTTGTCAACAACGCCATATTGCTGATGGAGTTTATCCGCATCCAGCGCCGCGCCGGGGAAAGTGCCGCCGCCGCCGCCGCCCACGCCGCCAAGATGCGGTTCCGCGCCGTCTTCCTGACCACCGCCACCACCATCATGGGATTGTTGCCGTTATTGACCGAAACCAGCCTGCAGGCCCAGGTGCTGATCCCGCTGGTGACCTCCATTGCGTTCGGACTGATGGCGGCGACGGTGCTGATCCTGATTCTGCTGCCGGCGCTCTACACCATCTTCGATGATTTCGGATGGACCGCAAAGGTGGAGGCGGAATAGCTTGACCCGGACCCTTGATTGACCGGTAATGCCCGCCTTAAATTCGGGGGAAAGCATGCAAGAAAATATCACGTTCCAGTCGGGCGGCCTGACATTGTCCGGCGTCTTTCACACACCGGACGAAGGGCCTAAAAATCTGCCGGCCTTCGTCATCATGCACGGCTTCGGCGGCCACAAGAATGGGCCGCCCCAGCTTTGGTCCACTTCGCAATTTCCCCAATGGGGCTATGCCTGCCTGAATTTCGATTTCCGCGGCTGCGGGGAATCCGAGGGCCCGCGTGGGCTGGTCGTCCCGGCCGAGGAAATCGCCGATTGCAAGGCGGCCATCGATTACCTGGCGAGCCGGCCCGAGGTGGATGCGAGCCGCATTGCCCTTCTCGGCACCAGCTACGGCGCCGTCGTCGCGGTTGCGGCGGCGGCCGACGACATGCGCGCCCAGGCTGTCATCGCCCAGGGCGGCTGGGGCGCATCGGAAATATTTTTCGCCGATCTGCACCATACGCCGGAAGCCGCGAGCAAATTTTCCGCGATGATCGAAGACGGCCGCGCCAAGCTGGCCGCCGGCGACGAGGCGCCGCGCGCCCACCGCTTCGACATTGTGCCCATCCCGGAAGCCTTGCGCGCCAATTTCGACGACATCTCGATCATGGAATTTTCCGTCGAAACGGCCATCGAGACTCTTGATTTTTGTCCCCAGGACTATGTGGCCAAGCTGGCGCCACGTCCGCTGATGATCATCCACGCCGCCGCCGATATCGTGGTGCGCCCGTCCGGCTCCATGGATTTGTTCGCCCATGCCGGCGAAAACGCCGAGCTGTATATCCTATCCGGCGTCGATCACTTCATGTTCGCCGAAAATGATCCGAGGGTGATCAACATATTGAAAGACTGGATGGACAAGTATTTCCCCAGCACTTGAGCGCGTGCCCCCAATCACCGCTTGACCACGATATTGACGAAGCCAACCGGGTCAAGTGGGCCCCTACTCCGGCAACCCGGCTTTGCGCAAGCTGTCGAACAGCCGATTGCGAATTTCGTCGATCCGAAAAACATAAATTTTCGCGGCCAGCGTAATCGTGTAATGGGGCATGATTTTCAAAAGCGCCTTTATCGCGCCGTTGGCATTGTCGGGCTGGTCCAATTCGAGGTAAGTCCAGGCCAAAAATATATAAGCATGGAAAAACGGGTAGGGCGGCTCGACCGCCCGGTTGAATCTGGCAATTGCCTCGTCATATTGGCCCAATAACAAATGGGAAAGGCCCAATTGGTATTCCCAATTCGGAGGCACGATCATCTCGATGCTGAAGGCCTTTTTCCCCATTTGCAGCCCGCGTTCCGGGTCTCCCCACTAATTTAAAACTTGGCCAAAGCTCGCATTGACGTCGGCGCTATCGGGAGCCAGGGCGATGGCCTTTTCTAAATTCGCAATCGCAGAATCGTAACGGCGCAGAAAATTCTGTATCCAACCCAGACGCGTCAGCGCGATGGCGGAACTCCCATCGAGCGCGACGCCCCTTTCGGCCAGCTCGATGGCGCGCTCCAAACTGTCGTCAAAACCGGGCCACAGTGTGGCCCACCCTTGAAAATGGCAGTAGGAGAGCCAGCCATGGGCGTCGGCAAATTCCGGGTCGATCTCAATTGCTTTCTCCAGACACGCTCTCCCCTCCAGCAAAAGTTCGGGCGTGTAGCGGTGATAACTCGCCCGCCCTTTAAGAAAGAGATCATACGCCTCCAAGTTGTCCGTCGGTTTGCGCCCGCTAAGCGCCTTATCATATGGTGTCAGTTTCAGTTCCAGCGCCGCCACAATCTCGGCCCGGATACGGTCCTGGAAATCGAATATTTCGTCCATATTGCCGTCATAACGCTCGGCCCACAGGTGATCGCCATCGGCCGCATCGATCAATTGGGCATTGGTGCGCAGCCTCTCGCCCATCTTGCGGACACTGCCTTCGAGCACGTAGGCAACGCCCAGCTTTTCGGCCACGTCCCGCACATCGGGCATTTGACCCTTGAACAAAAACGAGGAATTGCGGGCGGCAACATAAAGGTTGGAGATTTTGGAAAGGTCGGTGATCAAATCCTCGGCCATGCCATCGGAGAAATATTCCTGCTCCGGATCGCCCGAAAGATTGTCGAAGGGCAGCACCGCGATGGAGGGTTTATCGGCAATATTTTGCGCCGCGGATGCGGATACTCCGGCAGGGTCCTGCAACCGAATGGCAAAGACCTTTACCGGCGCCGAGACGTTCTTAACCTCTTGCTCGCCCCTGTCTTCAAAGTTGGCGTCAATACGGTTGCGCACTTGGTTATAGACATCGCCGGAAATGCAAATTCCGCCAGGCTCGGCCAGTCCTTCCAGCCGCGCCGCAACATTGACGCCTTCGCCGTGGATATCTTCGCCATCGTCGACGATGTCACCCATATTGATGCCCATGCGGAAATTCAGGCTGCTGGATACCAATCCATGCTGCATGGTGATGGCGCAATTGACGGCGTCCTGCACGGTCGGGAATTCCACCAGGAAGCCGTCGCCGGTAAGCTTGACGATCTTGCCGGAATACGCGGCAACATTTGGCTTGATCACCTCCTCGCGCGCATCCTGCCAGGCGGCCACGGTGCCGTCGGTGTCGTTTTCCATGAGGCGCGTATAGCCGGCCACGTCGGCGGCAAGAATTGCCGCAAGCCTACGCTTAACTTCCCGGTCCGCCATGATCCTCCCCGAGGGATTTATCGTTGGCGGCTATTCTAGAACAAGTTGCAGGGATGGCAATCGCCCTGGCGATGGCGCCAAGGACCGCTTCGGTCCGGTTTACGGCTTGACCACGATATTGACGAAGCCGCCGGGGTTTTCGCCGGACGCGGCGAGGGCGTCATTGACGTCTTCCAACGGGAACATCCGGTGCTCGAATATCTCGAAATCAACCAGCCCGGCGTCCGCCAGCAACCCCATTTCCTGACCCTCGGCAACTGAGAACCAGTTCGATCCCCGGTAGTTCAGCGCCGTCGACATGAAGCGCATGGGATGGATTTCCAAGGGCTGATTGAGGGCGCCGATATTGACCAACGTGCCGCCGCGCATCATGGCGTCGATGGCTTGGGCTGTCGTCTCCGGCCCGGCGCAGGCGGCCAGACAGTCGAGGACCAGACCCGGCCCGATGCCGCCCGCCGCGCGCCGAAGGCGGGGCGCGATGTCTTCGCCGTCGATGATGATCGGGGTGATGCGCCCCGGCGCCAGCGCCTCGATGCGCGCCAATCTCTCGGCGTTGCGGGCGATGGGAATGATGCGCGCCGCGCCCATGGCCAGGGCGAACAGCACCGCGTTGACGCCGAGGGTTCCGGTGCCGCCGATGATGGCTAGGGTGCTGCCGGCGCGCAAGCCGCCAGCTTTAAGCGCCGCAAAGGCGGTGCCCAGATAGCCGAAGCGGGCGCCGGCCTCGAAGCTGACGGCGGCCGGCAGGGTCACCAGATTGCGCGCTGGCGCCATGGTGTATTCGGCGAAACCGCCATAGGGATATTGGGCCAGCAGGGCCGCCGAGGCCGGGCGGAAGCCAAAATAGCCCTGCAGCGCACCCTGTTCGCAATTGAGGGGCGCCGCGCCTTGGCGGCAATAATCGCAGACCCCGCAGGACAGCGCCGGATTGACATAGACCCGATCACCCTCGGTCAGGCCGAGGCCAGCGGCACCCGCGCCCAATTTGGCGATCACGCCGGCCGTATCCAGCCCCATCACGGCGGGCAGTTTGGGCAGGGTGCGCCAATGGCCGCCGCGCACGATATTGCGCATATTGGGAACGATGCCGCAGGCTTCGACGGCGATCAAAGCATCGCCGGGCCCGGGATCGGGGATCGGGATATCGTCGATCCGAAACGGCGTATCAGGCTCGTGCAGGCGCGCGGCGCGCATGGTTGTGCTCATGGGTTTCTCTCCGTGGCTGCCAACGCTTATTCGGCGGCGTCTGTATCGGGGGAGTCCGTTAAATCTCGAAGAATATCCCGTTCTTCTAAATTTTCCGATTCGCCTTCGATAGCATCCTCTATCGTTTCGTCAATTAATTGATATGTAGGCAGACGGTTTGGGAGTGGTTTGTGTCGATTGGGATGAACCCCAGCCGCAACGATATTTCTGACACGAGGAAGCAATCGTCCATTGATGGTTTTGGTTAATGCGGCGAATTGTCTACTAGCAGTTTTTAATCCGCCTCCCATTTTTCCAACGGCTTCGAGCGTGGTGCCCACACTGTCGAGCAGAAGTTGAGTTAAATCGACAATTTGTTCTTGAGCCTCAATACGTTTGCCGTGATTTATCTCTAATCGGGCAAAACCAATTAGTCCTGCCAACGAGCTATTACTGGCGACGGTAATACCCTGATTGTGCGCCTTGATGATATAATCTGGATCGCTCCTTCTGACTTTATCTAATGCCCCATCGCTGGGTAGATACATTATGCTAAAAATGCGCTCTATTTCTCCTGCCCGCCCAGCTTCCGTATAACTCGTTTTAATTTCTTGGCGATAGTTGCGACCCGCTAAAGCGGTTAGGTGCTGGCCCATTGATTTGGAGAGATTTTGGTAAGCGTTTTCTTCTTCCTCAGTATTCTGTGCTTTAGCTAAATCTAAAAAAAATTTGGAAGCTTTGGCATCGATCACCATTACAGTGTTATCAGGCAACACAACAATTGCATCTGGTCGCAACCGGCTTCCCTCGATTTGTGCCTGAACGAAAAAATCACGATTTTTCACCAAGCCAAAGGATTTGAGGGTGTTTTCTAGTCCGATTTCCGCATAATTTACTGCGCCTACCGGTGAGGATAGAGCGTTCCAAACCGTATCCACAGCCTCTCTGCCTTCGTTAACTTGACTATGCAGCACCGTCACAACATTTGAGACAGTTTCCATTTTGCTCATCAATTCTTTGGTTGTTTTTTCAACGTGTGCTTCGGACTGCTTCTTCGCGGCATTATTCTCCCGCTTGAAGTCCGCTAACAATTTGTTGGAAACATTGTTCGCACTTGACGCCGCCGCCGCATTAACAGCATTAATTGTCTCTACCTTTGTCTTTTCCCAGTCCGTAATGCGTGCCCGCATATCTGTAACTTCTTGGGCGCGAGCCGCAGAAGCTTGCTCAGCATCCGCTTGCTTTTCGCGGGCGGCATCGCTTGCGACAATTGCTGCGTTCTTCTCTAACTCAATTTCTACATTCCGTTTTTCAGCCGCTTCCAAACGCGTTTCAGCAGTCACCCGATCCCTGATCCACTGGTTGACGGTGGTATTCATCTCTTCGATTTTTTCGGCTTGGGAGGCTAATTTTTCCGACAAATCCTTATTTTCAATTTCAATTTTCTTGCGCGCATAATGTGCGCCTCGTTCACGGAACAAAAAATACCCGGCGCTGGCCGCTAACAGAACCGCAAGAATTCCTAATATTATAATTGCCACCAACATCTCCCAACCATGCCGCAACAACCGGTTGGACGCAATTGGCTCTTTCGTCCTCCGCCTGGGCCCTTAGAGTTTGCAAGAACTTGACCGTTGCCTTCGCCTGTCCTATTTCCACCACTCCCGGACAAAACATGCGAATCACCATGGCCCTATTGCCGATCATCATCGCGCCCGATGCGCGTCTGAAAGTCACCTGCGATCCCGTCGAGAACGTGGACGCCGGTATCGTCACGCTGCTGAACGATATGCTGGAGACGATGTATACGGCCCCCGGCCTCGGCCTGGCGGCGCCACAGGTGGATGTGCAAAAGCGGCTTTTGGTGGTCGACGTGTCCCGCGATCCCGACAACCGGGATCCCAAATTCCTGATCAATCCGGAATTGTTGCAAGTGTCGGAGGATTTGTTCAAATATGAAGAGGGCTGCCTGTCGCTGCCCGAACACTACGCCGAGGTGGAGCGTCCGGCCAAAATCTTAGTCCGCTATCTGGGCCGGGACGGCAAGGCAAAGGAGTTGGAAGCGGAAGACATCCTGGCCACCGTCATCCAGCACGAGATGGACCATCTGGACGGCGTATTGTTTGTCGATCACTTATCCAGCCTGAAACGCAGCCTGATATTGCGCAAACTGCGCAAATTAAAAAAACAGAAGGCCAAAGAAGCGGCGGAGGCTTAAAACCATGGCCGGCCCCCTCCGCCTTGCCTTCATGGGATCGCCGGATTTTTCGGTGCCCATCCTGGCCGCGTTGATCGATGCCGGCCATGAAATTGCCGCTGTCTATTGCCAGCCGCCGCGCGCCGCCGGGCGCGGCCAGAAGGTGACGCTTGGCCCGGTGCATAGCTTTGCCGAAGCCAGGCGCATCCCGGTGCGCACCCCGGCCAGCCTCAAAGATTCCGGCGGCCATGACGATTTCCGGGCGCTGGAGCTGGATGCGGCGGTGGTGGCCGCCTATGGGCTGATCCTGCCTCGGGCCATCCTGCAAGCGCCCAGGTTTGGCTGCCTCAACGTGCATGCATCCTTGTTGCCCCGCTGGCGCGGCGCGGCGCCGATCCAGCGGGCCATCGCCGCCGGCGACACCGAAACCGGAATTACCATCATGCAGATGGACGCGGGTCTGGATACCGGTCCCCAATTGCTGCGCGGGACCGTTCCGATCACCAACGAGACCACCGGCGAGACCTTGCACGACGCCCTGGCCGCCATCGGCGCGGCGCTGATCGTCGAGGCGTTGGCGGACATCGAAAGCCTGACGCCTCAGGCCCAGCCCGAGACCGGCGTCACCTATGCGGACAAGCTGGACCGCGCCGAAGCGCGCATTGATTGGTCGCGGACGGCTGGCGAGATCGAACGATTGTTGCGCGCCTTTACGCCGTGGCCCGGCACCTGGTTTGAGGCGAACGGCGACCGGTTGGCGATCCTCGGGCTTGAAGTGGCGGAAGGGTCCGGCGCGCCCGGCGAGGTGCTGGACGATACCTTGACGATTGCCTGCGGCGAGGGCGCGGTGCGCATTACGGCGCTACAACGGAGCGGCGGCAAGGCGATGGCGGCGGATGAATTTTTGCGCGGCCGCAAGATCGCCAAAGGCACAAAGTTGGATTGAGACAAACAAGGAGCAAGGACAATGGCGAACAATGGCGACGATCCTTGGGACTATCTGACGGAGCGCGACGTGGCCCGCTTTGGGCCCGAGATTCTCGATAAGGACTTGCGCGCCAAATGGGCGGCGGCCATGTCGCTAGCCGGCAGCCTCGGTTATATGTGGCGCAAAAAAGCCGCCGTGGTGCGCGAAATGATTTACGACAAGCTGGAGCTCCGCGCCGGCGACAAGGTGTTGATCATCGGCGAGGCGGTGGATACTTGCGGCTTCGATACAGATATTGAAGCCCGCGTCGGCGAGGCAGGCGAGGTGACGGTTATCGATATCATCGAAAAAGCCCGCGACATGACCTTGGCCAAGGAGCGTGGCCGTTCGGGCCGCATCGGCAGTTGGAAATGGGACTACACCAACGCCACGGCAGACGAATATTACGACTGCGTCGCCGTGTTGCAATCGGTCCAGCATGCGGATGATTGGCGCGAGATCGGCGCCGAATTGCTGCGCGTCATGAAGCCCGGCCGCCGCATCGCATTGACCGAAATATGCCTGGGCGAGCCGTTCCAGGCGAAGATCGAAACCGATGTGCATTTTTCTTCCATCTTCGACCGGCTGGGCGCCGCCATGGGCGTGCATCTGGGCGAGC
>CAUZTZ010000035.1:0-19935 GCA_963582805.1 Alphaproteobacteria bacterium | reverse complement strand
CGGGCGGCTTGCCGGCGGCGCCGGCCTGTTCGGCGCGGCTTAATTGCGGGCCGATGGCGGCCACCACGGTGCCAGTAATCTCATCCTGGACCGCAAACACATCTTCCAGATCACGGTCGTATTTGTCGGCCCATATGTGGTTTCCGGTATCGCCGGCGATCAACTGGGCCGAAATGCGCACCCGGTTGCCGGCCTTGCGGACGCTGCCTTCCAGCACATAGCGGACGCCCAAATCCTTGGCGACGGTCGGGACATTCACAGCCTGGCCCCGATAGGCAAAGGTGGTGTTTCTGGCGATGACGAAGAACTGGGAAACGCGGCTCAGCGCGGTGATGATGTCTTCGGTTATGCCGTCGGAGAAATAGTCCTGCTCCGCATCCCCCGACAGGTTTTCGAACGGCATGACGGCGAGCGACGGTTTGCCGGAGGCTAGCGCGGCCCCGCCAATATCACTGGTTGGTCCGGCATCCGCCAATTGGGCCACGAAGCGGAACCCACGCCGGGGGAAGGTCTTGATCACCGCTTGGCGCTTGCCGTCATCGCCAACCGCGCGGCGCACCGAATTAATGCGCGAATTGAGGGCGCCGTCGGATATCGCGCGGCCGTCCCAAACGGCGTCGATCAGTTCGTCCTTTGAGACGATGCGATCCCGGTTTTCGATCAGGAACAACAATACGTTGAACACTTGCGGCTCCACCGGCAGACCTTCGCCGTCAGAGCTCAATTCAAAGCTTTCACTATCAAGTTTGAACCGGTCAAACGCATAAATCATTGGGTTTCAACGTCTTCTAAATCAAAAACAAAGCTTTCTGGACAACATCTAAAGCCAATCTTCAAGCGGGTGCCGGTCAGAATGCCTAGTCTTCATCCATCGCGCAACACATGAGGAGACGGCAAATGCTCAACCAGACCCAGCAAGCCACATGGACCGAAATTCAAACCGAGCCGGCTTTCACCGACAAATTGGCCACCGCTTGCAAACGGCTTGGCGGCTTTTTCAAAGATGTCACATTGGCTGCCATTTCGGTATCGCAGCAGCAATATCAGGCCGAAGAATTTCTGGGCGCGAACGTCGCCCGGCAATTGGCAATCCAGGAAATTCGCCGCACGGTCACCAATTTTGCCGGGCGCGGCGACCGGACTGGATAATTTCGGCCGCCGTGCGATAGTGTCGGAGCCGCAAGGCCTCGGCCTGGATGCACCGGGAGATTGAAGAATTTTATCAGTAATATCCGCGCCCTTGGCCCCGAAGGCGAAACCATCCTCAACGAAGGCGGGCGGCTCAGAAAGGCGCAGGTTTAACCGTCTTTTCTTTTTTTGGTCGCCAAATAGGTGCCGATAACAATCAGCACGCCGCCGACGCCGTGATAGACGGCCAGTTCCTCGCCTAGGAATATGATCGCCAGGGCGGCGCCGAACAGGAAGACAAGATAGGAGATCAGCCCGGCCCGGTTGGCGCCGAGAAGTTCCACCGTCCGGTTGTAACCCATATAGGCAACCACGGTGGAGATGACGGCGAGGTAGCCGACGCTCCAGAACGACACCGGCGCGATCGGAACGGTGCGCACATAAAGGCTCTCCCACAGGTAAAACGGCGCCAGTACGGCCAGCCCGATGATGACCGCGAAGGTCATCATCGATGCATTGTGGATCGGCGGACGCTTATGCAGAAACACCGTATAGATGGCCCAGCCGAAGGACGCCACCGCGATCCAGATATCGCCCTGGTTCAAGGAGATGCCGGCGATCAGGTTCCATTCGCCGCGCAAGACAATCGCCGCCGTGCCCAACAGCCCGACCGCCAGTCCAATCCCCTGGACCAGGGAAATCTTGCGCCGGTATATGAGATAGGAGAGAAGCACGATGGCCACCGGCCTCGCCGTATTTATGAGAACGGAATTCAACGCCAGGGTGGAGTTCAGCCCGATATAAATGAAGGTGTTGTACATGGCGACCGAGATCACCGACAGCACCACCACGATCTTCCAATGGGCGAGCGCGATGGGAAAGTCGCGCCGCAAATGGGGCCAGGCGATGATGGCAAATATGGGCAGCGCCAGACTCCAGCGCCAGAAGCCGAGCCCGATCGGCGGCACCAGATCGGAGACGCCGCGCCCGACCACATGGTTGCCCGACCAGGCGAGCGCGGTAACGATCATCAACGGATAGCCCTGGTTCATTAGCCAGCGCAAAGGGGCTTAGCCTCCCACCGAAATGGCATCCAGCGGGGCGCGCCCGCGGATCATATCGGCGCCTTTTTCGGCGATCATGATCACCGTGGCATTGATGTTGCCGCTGGTCATATCGGGCATCACCGAGGCGTCGATGACGCGCAAATTCTGGGTTCCCTTGACGCGCAGTTCGGCATCGACCACGGCCATCTCGTCGACGCCCATGCGGCAGGTGCCGAGCGGGTGATGAACGGTGATGCAGGTGCCGCGGATATGCGCCTCCAGCGCCGCGGCATCGGTGGCATCGGCGCCGGGCAGCAGCTCGGGCCCCCGGAATTGGTCCAGCTCGGGCCGCATCAGAAGCGCCCGCACCCGCTCCAATCCCTGGCGCAAAGTCGCCAAATCATCGGGCTCGGCAAGGAAGTTGGCGATCAGCCGCATCTTTTGGCGGGGATCATTGGAGGCCAGCATCACCTCGCCCCGGCTTTTCGGGTGCAGCAATACGGCGCGCGCCGAAAAGGCATTGGCAAAGGGCTTTCGGATCAACGGAAACCAGGGATGGGCGTTCATCGGCCCGGCGCCGAACAGCACCTGGATGTCGGGGGCTTCGGCGTCATCGGTCAGCTTCATATAGCCTTGCGGGCCGACCGGATACTGGGTCGCCGGGCCCTTGCCGAACAGATAGGCCATGGGGATATCGATGGCGAGACGGTCAAATCGCATCTGGCGGACGAACGGGCTGGAACCGTGGCGCGCATAGACGGCGCCGGCGGAAATATGGTCCTGCAAGTTCTTGCCGACGCCGGGAACATCGGCGCGGACATCGATGTCATGGGCGCGAAGCGCATCCGCATCGCCAATGCCGGCCAGCATCAAAAGCTGCGGCGAATTGATAACGCCGCCGGCCAGGATCACTTCGCGGACCGCAACGGCTTCGTGGGCCGAGCCGCCGGCTTGATAAGATATTCCGGTGGCGCGGGTGCCGTCGAACAATATGCCGGTGACGAACGCCTTGGTGCGCAAGGTCAGGTTGGGACGCCGGCGGGCGGGATGCAGATAGGCGGTGGCGGCGCTTTCCCGATGACCTTTGCGCGTGGTTTGCTGGGAGCGGCCAAAGCCATATTGATCGGCGCCGTTGAAATCGGCGTTCTCGGCGTAGCCCGCCTCTGCTGCCGCCCGGTAATAGGCTTCGATCAGGGGATCGGTGAAACGCGCCTCGGTGACCCGGAGCGGGCCGTCGCCGCCCCGGTAGTCATCGCCGCCCTTTTCCCAGCTTTCGGCGCGCTTGAAATAAGGCAGCGCGTGGGCGTAGTCCCAATCGGGAAGATCGCCGCGCGCCCAGCGCTGATAATCGCCGCGATTGCCGCGCACATAGGCCATGGCGTTGACCGACGATGAGCCGCCAACCACGAGGCCGCGCGCACATTCGATGGCGCGTCCGCCGGTGGCCTGCTCGGGCTCGAAATCATAACCCCAGTCGTGGCTGCGGTCGTGAAACATCTTGGCCCAGGTGAGCGGCACCTTGATCATCGGATCGGTGTCCATGCCGCCGGCTTCCAGCACCAGAACGCGGACATCGGCATCCTCGGTCAGCCTGGCGGCGAGTACGCAGCCCGCCGAGCCGGCGCCAACGATCACATAGTCGAATTCCAAGATAATATTCCTGTGCCTAAGCCTTTGTTTGACGGCCAGACGGTAGTGATCTTAAGGCGGTTCGGCAAGGCGTATGGGACGGAAATCACTTGATACAAGTCATGGCGCGTTCAGGTCATAGTCTCATAATTGGCGGCGAGCTGTGATCGGCAAATAGTCTGTTTCGGAAGGAGGGTGCCCGAAAGCGGGGCCTTTGCCCCGGTGAGGGCGCCGGACGCACCGAAACGGGCTATTTGCCGACCCCTCTTGGGGCGTGGTTCTTTTGCTCCCTGGACAGCGTTGCTTCGTCGGTCATGATGCTTAGGCATCACTCCCTCCTAGCGCCTTGCCAGGAAGCAAAATAACGCACGTCACAGTCGTCGCCAATTATGAGATTATGACCTAATCTGGCGCATTCAATATTCGAGCCTCACAAATAGGAGACGGGCATGTTCGACAAAAACAACGATACCGACAAGCTGGTGGCCGCCAACCGCATTTTGGCGCGCGAAGACGTGGTCGACGCCTTCGGCCATGTCAGCCTCCGCCACCCAGACAATCCCAGCCGCTATGTCATGTCCCGCTCACGCGCACCGGAGCTGGTGGAATTCGACGATCTGATGGAGTTCGATCTGGACGGCGAGGTAATCGATGATCAGGGCCGCGTCCCCTACGGCGAGCGCATGATCCACGGCGCCGTTTTCGAAGCGCGGCCCGAGATTACCGCCGTGGTGCACAATCATTCCTACGAAGTACTGCCCTTCGGTATTACGGGCACGCCCATGCGTCCGATGGTCCACGTGGCCTCGGTGATCGGCAAGCATTTGCCGGTCTGGGATATCGCCGATAAATTCGGCGACACCGATATGCTGGTGCGCACCATGGAGCAGGGCCGCGATTTGGCCGGCACCATGGCGAGCAACAACTGCATGCTGATGCGCGGCCATGGCGCGGTGGTCGCCGGGCGCACCCTGGAAGAGGCGGTGACGACGGCCATCTATTTGCAGGTAAACGCCAAAATCCTTGCCGCCGCTTTGCACCACGGTAGCCCTAAGGGTTTGAGCGACGGCGAGATCGAACGCTGCCGCGAGACCCAGTTTTCGTCGCTGGCCATGGACCGGGCCTGGGAATATTTCTGCACCCGCGCCGGCGTTGAGACGGTCTAGACGCCTGATTACAAAGCCGCGTTTGCATCGCGAGTTTCGGTCGCGAGTTTCGGGACCGTATACTAAATTATTGAAATATTATAACCATAATTTAGTATACGGTCCCGAAACTATTGCGGCCTAAACGGCTAGCCCGCATGCGCCGTTATGTGGCGGACGATCTCGGCGTTGACCAGGTCCCGGTGGGTGATCGGCGACATGTGACCGGCGCCGGGGATGGCGGCCACGCGGGTGTTGCAGAGGCCGGCGTCCAGAATTTTCAAGATACTTATGGTGGGAGCGCGGGTATCAGCCCCATGCAGCAATAATGCCGGCGCGCCGATGCGGTCCAGGGGCGCAGCGGCGTTGACCGGATCAAAGATGGCGGCGAACTCGTGGTGGGTCTTTTCCGCCGTCGCCAGCACGTAGCCGCGAAGCCCTTCCGCCATAGCGTCCCAGGCGCCCGGCCCGCTCCAATATTCCAAATAATGACGCGCCCCGGCTTCAGGCTGACCAGCGCGGAAAGACGTGCGGAAAAAATCGGCGATGGATTTCAGTTCGGCGTAGGCGTCCCGGTGGGCACTGCCGGCAAGCAGCCAGCCGGCCACCGGCTCGATCAGGGTCAGGCTTTTGAGGGCGCCCGGATATTGGCAAGCGAAGCTGAGCGCCACGGCGGCGCCCCAGGAATGGCCGACCAGATGCAGCGGTGCATTGTTGGTGGCCAACAGGCTGCGCACCGTCGCCGCCTCTGTGCGGATCAGATCGGCCGCATCGCCTTGCCATTTGCCGCTGTCGCCATAGCCAAGCAGGTCGGGCGCCATCACGTGGAAATCGGCCGCCAGGGTTTCGCCAAGCGCGCGCCACTGGCCGCGGGTGCTGGACGAGCAATGCAGCAAAATCACCGGCGCGCCGGACCCGGCATCGTCATAGGCGGTGGTGAACGGTCCCGATTGGATGGTGGCCATGGCAGGATGGGCGCTGCTATTGCTGCCAGGCGGCGAGCAAGGCCGCCGGATAGCGCCCGCCGGCGGCGGCGCCGGGCGGAAAAACATCGTCCAGGCGCTGGACCTCCGCCGCCGTCAGATCGATCTCCAAGGCCTTCACATTGTCTTCGAGATGGGCGACGCTTTTGGCGCCCGGAAACGGGATTATCGGGCCGCCCTTGTTCAGGACCCAGGCAATGGCGATTTGCGCCATGCTCGCACCCCGCTCCGCCGCCAGATCGCGAACCGGTTCGCTCAAGGCCAGGTTTTTCTCGAAGTTGCCACTTTGAAAACGTTCCGACTTGGACCGGTAATCGCCAACCACGGCTTCACCGCCGGTAAAGGCGCCCGCCAAAAGCCCTTTTGCGAACACGCTGTAGCCCATAATGCCCATGCCAAGCTCTTCGCAGAGCGCCACATGCACGGCTTCGGCGTCCCGGGACATAAGCGAATATTCCATCTGCAGGCTGACCAGCGGATGCACCGCAGCGGCGGTGCGGATAAAGCCGGGGCCGGCTTCCGACAAACCCATATGGCGGATTTTGCCTTCGTCTTTGAGGCGCGTCATTTCGCCGATGGTGTCTTCGATGGGCACCTTTGCATCGGGCCGCGACGGGCACCAGATATCGATATAATCGAAGCCGAAGCGGACCAGACTTTCCTCGCAATTTAAGCGCGCGGTTTCGGGCGACGATGACATGCCGGTCTGGTTGCCGCGTGCATCGCGCTGCACGCCGAACTTGGAATGGACAATGACCACGTCCCGTTTGCCTTTCAGCGCCTTGCCGATCAATTCCTGATTATGGCCCGACCCGTAACTGACCGAGGTATCCAGAAAATTTACGCCAAGCTCGATGGCGCGGTGGATCGCGGCAATGGAGCCGGCATCATCGGCGGGGCCATAAGCGCCCGACATGCCCATGCAGCCCAATCCGATGGCCGAGACTTCGAGGGCGCCGTTGCCGATTATTTTCATTTTCATGGGCAAAAGCTACACCCGGCGGCGCGGCCCGCCAAGTCTTGTATAATTTCAAATTGTGGCGTTTCGCGTTGTATTTCCGGCGTTTTTCGCCGATTTTCGCTGTTGTCTGAAAACCCGGCGACAGCGGTTTCGTGAAATTTTCTTTTAATATTTGATCAAAATGGTAGGATAAACCCCGTGTTCAGGCGTTAACAAATTCACCGCCTGGGGGATAATTGCAGCAAGTGCTTCAAGGAGTTGTTCATGAGTTCCGGAACAGTAAAATGGTTTAATCCGACCAAGGGATTTGGCTTCATCGAACCCGACGAGGGTGACAAAGACGTTTTCGTGCACATTTCGGCCGTCGAACGGGCGGGCCTCGGCTCGCTCCAGGAAGGGCAGAAAATCAACTACGAACTTGTCGATGGCAGAGACGGACGTCCCGCCGCCGACAATTTGAGCGCCCCGGAATAACTTCCGGCCCGTGGCCAGCCATGCCGCTGCCGGTCAGGCGGCGGCGTCCGCCAGGGGAACGCTTTTGATCTGATGCGCCTGCACCGCCGGCAAGACTTTGTCGGCGAACCGGCGAATTTGTTCCATAAACATTTCGTGCGGCATGGCGCCCCGGTTGAGGCTGATCTGCACAATATTGGCGCCCGCGTGTTCCGCCGTCTGGATAATGCGCTCGGTTACTTCTTCGGGCGTGCCCCAGGGCGCGTTCTCGGCCATGCGCTCCACATCGTCCATGGTCATGTTGCGGAAATCGGCGCGGTTGCGCTGCGCCGTCTGGCGATTTTCCGGGCGAACATAATCGGAGGCAGATTCAGTCACATAACCGTCTTTGCGCTGTAAATTGGTCTCGGTCACGTTGCCGTGGCTAAACAGGGTGCGGTTGAAATAGAGATGATACGGCCCCGCCTCCTTCACCGCCTGGGCTTTGGAATCCGCAATATAGACATTCATCGGAAAATTCAGATGCTCGGGCGTGATCTTGTGGCCGTTCGCGGCCAGGCATTTGGCGTAATAGATGATGATGTCTTCACGCAGGCCAGGTGAGCCGCCGCCCGGCGTGATCGGAATATTGTGCTTGCCCGCCCATTCGATGGATTCCTTGGAGCCGGTTATCGGCACCCAGATGGGCGGATGCGGCTCCTGCACCGGGCGCGGCCAGATGGAGACGTTCTTGTAGGACCAGAACTTGCCTTCGTAGGTGAACGCCTCCTCGGTCCAGGCTTTCAAGATGATCTCATAGGCTTCTTCGAAGCGGGCGCGGCTTTCGGACATGGGCACGTTGTGCACCACATATTCCCGTGGAATGCCGCGCGCCACGCCGGAAATCAGGCGCCCCTCGGACAGGCAATCGATCATCGCCAATTCCTCGGCCAGGCGCAGGGGCTGATGCAGGGGCAAGAGATTGCCGTAGATCAGAAACTTGATGTTCTTGGTCCGCTGCGCCGCCGCCGCCGCCATCAGGTTGGGCGAATTCATCAGCCCGTAGGGGCTGGTATGATGCTCGTTGAAGCCGACGCCATCATAGCCCAGCCGGTCGAGCTCTTCCCAGGCATCCAGATGCTCGGCGTAGGTTTTGACCGCGACCTCGGATTTGAAGTGCTTCTTGTGCAGCGGGTGCGGCAATTCGGTGCCCACCTTCAGATGGTCCAGATGCTCCCCGTAAGGCAACAGATCGAATACGATAACTTGCATAAATTCCCCCAGATAAGCCTTGATGTGGCGCCATTTATTTTAAGCCGCTATTCGGTTTTTTCAAGCCGCGCCGGATCGATGTCGGCAATCGGGAAATAGGCGTCGCCTTCCACATGGGCGATTTCATCGGTCCGGGCGATGGCCGCGCCATTGCATACGGCTTTGGCCATGGTCCAAGTCTCCATAATATTAGCGGGAAATCCGAAGGACTTTATTCGCCGCCGCCGCCGGGCTGATAGGCGGGCGCCGGCGCGGATTTCGGAACCGAAAACTCGCGGCCAACAATCACTATGCCGATCGCCAGGCCGGCCAGATCGGTCCAGCCGGCGCCGGCGAACATGGTTGCCGGGATCAAAAGCAGAAAGCCCGTGACCGCAAATATGAGGCGCATATACATAGCCAGCCGGCGCCGGAAATACCCGACAATGGCGACCGACACCAGCCACACCCCGGCAACGGCGGTACTGATATCGTGGAGCAAATCCAGCGGCGTGCCGTCCAAAAGGAGGCTCGGCGAGAAGACAAACAATACCGGCACGACAAACGCCGACCAGCCGAAACGGGTGGCCGCCCATCCGGTGCTCATGGGGTGACTTCCAGCGAGCTTGGCCGCCGCAAACGCGGCGATTGCAATGGGTGGGGTAATGAATGACAGCATGCCGAAATAGAGAACGTACATATGCGCCGCCATGGGCGTGACGCCAACTTCGACCATCGACGGCGCCACCAGTGCTGAGACCAGCACATAGACGCCGATGGTCGGCATGCCCATGCCGAGAATGATGCAGACGAGGGCGGCCAGCAGCAAAAGCAGCCCGAAATTGCCCTCGCCCAGTTGCGACAGGACCAGGGTCAGCGCGAAGCCTAACCCCGACTTGGCGAGGATACCGATGATCATGCCGACGGCGGCGCCGATCATCACCAGATCGATCACCAGGACGCCGGTCTCGGCGACCGACCAGAAGATGTCCTTGAGGCTCATCCGGCGCCCCTTGTAGCCGAATGCCAGCCCGAGCACGATCAGCGCAACGCAGCCGTCCAAGGCCGCTTCTTCCGGTTCGAAATTGAGCCAAAACAAACCGATGATCAGAATGGCGAAGGGAATAACAAATATCCAACCCTGGCGCACGACGGTCCAGAATTTGGGAATGAGCGCCTCATCGACCCGTGATATGCCTTCCTTCGCGGCTTCCAGATCAGCCTGCACAAACAGGCCCACATAATAGAGAAAGCTGGGTACCAGAGCGGCGATGGCGACTACCCGGTATTCCACTTCCAAGTCCTCGGCCATAAGAAAGGCAACGGCGCCCATCACCGGCGGCATCAATTGACCGCCGGTGGAGGCCACCGCTTCGATGGCGCCGGCAGAAGTATTGGAATAGCCGCCGCGCTTCATCAGCGGAATGGTGATGGCGCCCGTCGACATCACATTGGCGACGGTGGAGCCGGAAATGGAGCCGAACAGGGACGAAGCCGTGATCGCCACCTTGGCGGCGCCGCCCCGGTAGCGCCCCATCAGCGAAATCGCAATATCGTTGAGAAATTCTCCGGCGCCCGAGCGCTGCATCAGCGACGCCATCAGCAGGAAGGCCACCACAACCGTGGTCACGATCTTGGTGGGCAACCCCATCAGCGCATTGGTATCGAATGTCAAGTAAGTGACCAGATCGCCAAACTCGATCATCTGGCCTTGGAGGCGGCCGGGTATATACTCGCCGGCGACGCCGAACAGAATAAAGAATACGAGGACCGAAAGCAGCACCATGCCGACCGTCCGACGCAATCCCTCGGCGCAAAGAAACAATATTATGATGGCGCAGAACACTGCGTCGAAAGGTTGATAAACGACCTCGTCGGCGAGCCGGGCGTAATTTGCAGACAGATAGATGCAGGCGGCAAGCCCACTGAATCCGCCCAGCCAATCGTACCACGGCACCGGCCCGGACCGTTTACCGTAGTTGTAGGGTATATGGACGAAGGTTAGCAAAAGGCCGACGCCGATCATCGGGAACAGGAATTGCTCGTCATATAATTGAAGAGCGAATATGGAGCGGTAGAGATCAAGAGACCGGAAGATGGAGGCAATGACCAACAACACGCCGAGCCCGATGATGAACGTGCGCAGCGGAGGGCCGGCCGGCGATATCCGGTCGGCTTCGTTGCTGTAAAGTGAATCAGCCAGTCTCACGGGGATATAGTTTTTAAATTGCGGCGGCTAGGTATTCTTGGAACCTAGCCGCCGCAAAAATGTATTTGAGATCAAGAATTGGGCGCGTTATTTCGCGACCTTGATGCCAACTTCCTTATAGAACTTCAGGGCGCCGGGATGGATCGCAACGCCGTCCATTTGCACTGCCATGGCCGACTGCTTGAAGCCCCGGAAACCGCCCCAGACTTTGATCAAACCAGCTTTGCCGCCGTGCAAGGCCTTGACCGAATTGTAAACCACTTCGGCGGAAGTTTTGGTCGAGGTCATCAGCACCATATCAAATGCCATGGTCCAGGTTTCACCATCAACACCGATTACCTTCGGGCTCAACTTGGTCAAATACGATCCCGGATAGGCCATCTGCATCGCCGCGACCGCCTTCGGCGACGTGTTCATTTTGAGGATACGGATACCGTTCACCTTGGCTGCGGCGCTGCGCAGACGCGAGCCGCCAAGCGAAGACGGCGTGCCATCCACATTGCCTTTGAGGAATTGCGCGGTGCCCGCCGTCGTGTTCGGAACATTGACACAGTTCAAATCGCCCGCCGACATACCTGCGTTGCCGAGATAAGCATTGAGGATGGACAACACGGTTTTCTGGGCGGTAAATCCGCAAGCAAATTTTTTGCCCTTCATGTCGGTCAGTTTGTGATAGGGCGAATCCTTGCGCACCAGCGTTCCCACGGGCAACGCCGCCATGCGGCTGGCTATGACCCAATCTGAGGAGATGGCATGGCCCTTGAAAGCGCCTTTGCCGGCGAAGGCATCAACGATATCGCCAGACGACGAGACGCCGAAAGCCAGGGTGCCGCGCTCAACCAGAGGCGCGTGCTGGGAATTGGAGGTATGCGGCACGGCGCGGGTGTTGAGCCCGGCGCCATCGGCAATCACCTTGGCGATGGCCGAGCCGATGCGGTTGGTGAGCGAGGCCTGCGGGCCGGTGCCGATGCCGACGGCCTGGGCGTGCGCGGTGCCGGCCAGCATGACGGCGGCGCCGATGGATAGAATCGTGGTTCTGATAAGCATGATTTCCTCCCAAGGATTTTCGATTTAAAACATTTGTAATGACTGAGCGAAAGCTAGCCGCTCTTGTGCACAGCCGCAACAGTATTTCGCTTCACGGACGTGTTAGTTTTTGGCTCAAGTCCAGGTGGCAAAGGCCATGGCGTTACCGGTGCCGGCTTCGGTGCGGTAGCAGGGCACGTAATCCAACAGGTCCATTTGCAGGCTGGTTTGCGACAAAATGCCGGCCGCGGTGATCCAGTTTTTGGTTTCCGACGTGCCCGAGCGGAACATGGCGTTGGGCTCGTTGAAGATGGTGTCCTCGTCGCGCTCGAGCAAGGCTTTGAGCATGCGGTTGTCGAAATCCTCGTCGATGACGAAATGGCTGATGCCGCCGGATGCGCAGATGGCCACCTTCTTATCGCCGTTCCAGCCCTGGATGGCGCGCCCGATGCTTTGCCCGAACTTATAACAGCGCCGCGGCGTCGGCTGGTTGGGCGGAAAAAACGTGTTCAAGAGGATCGGCACCACCGGCACCGGCTTGTCGTGCAATATGCGCCGGTAAATAAAGCCGACTGCGTGGCCGACGCCGATTATCCCCTTCTCGTTGGTGGGATGCTCGGACGAGGTGGCGATGTCGAACTCGTCCTCGATGGCTTGTTCGATAATGGCCCGGGACAAGGCGCTCGGCACCGGATAGGTGTGATCCACATCGGGATGATTGGCGCGCATGGAGATCGCCAGCCCCGGCTGCATGGTTTTGAGCTTTTCCTGATCGAGGGCGGTATTGATCACCTCGTCGCCGTGGAAGACGGTGAACGACGGCTGGATATCGTCCTGGAACCATTCGTGCTGATCGTCGCCGACGACGACGATGATATCGGGATCCACCTCGGCGACTTTTTCGGCCAGCGCATCCATATGTTTCTGGTTGCGCGCATGGCGGCCTTCGCGCACCGAAAGCTGGTTTTGGGCGCCAAGATTTTCGTCTTTACGCAATTCCAGCAGCTCTTCGTAATTGTAGAATTCGCCGCGAAACGGATGCGCCGGATTTTCCCTATCGGCCTGGGCGCGCAGGTCCCATTTTTCCGGCGCCGTGGACAGCAACGGGCCGTGCGATGATCCAAATCCGTAAACGATCTCAGCCATGAAGTCTTACTCCTGAATACGCGGTCGGCGGAATTATACTCATTCCGGTATGAGCTACTGTGCCTTGAATTTTCACACAAATTAGAATTAGACGCAAATGCGCCTCATTCGGCGGCTTCGGAAGCGGGCAACGGCGATGCGGCCACGCGGGCCGCATAGGCGTCCAGCCAGTCGTCATTTTCCGGCGCCACGAAATGGCCGCCGCGGACGCCTTCATAGACTCCAATAGCGCTAGCGCTGACCGGCAATTCGCCACCATCTCGAAACCGCAACGCGGCTTTCAGCAGCGCCCGGCGGGTGCGGGTGATCATGATATCGCTGGGCGCCAAATGCTCCAACGTGCGGTCCGTAATAGCGCCCATGCTTTCGGTGATCATCTGATCCTGGAGGACAATGCCATCGACGCCGGTAAAGCTTTCGTTGCGTTGCACCTCGCGGTCGATCTGATAGTCGTTGCCCCGGTTGGGCACCAGCCGCCAGCGCCCCAGCCAATCGGTATTGTTGGGAATATAATCGTGGCGCATGGAGGCGCCGGGAATGCGGCGGATCAGATCGGCCCTTGCCGCGCCGGCGCGCTCGGCATTTTTGTGGACGATGATGACGATCATGCAGTGCTCGTCATCCAAGGGCACATAGGCGCGGGTCATCACGTTGCGGTCCAGCGAGCGGATCGGCGGCATGGTCCACACCGGAAACAGGAAATGGCCGACGCGCCAATAGGTTTCGCCGGCCTCGGCCGGGCGGTAAGCGCCGTAGATAAAACCGTAATCGGTTTCGGCGGCCTTGTAGTCGGGGGCCCGCTCGGCGACCACATATTTGTTCAGCTCGTCTTCTTCAAAAGATTTCTCGCCAACCGAGCCGAAATGCAGGACGCCCAGATGGGAGGTGTCCAACTCGCCTTCCGCCCCTTGCAGCCAGTTGCAGTCGCGCTGGATGAAGGTGATGGTGACGTCGTCTTCGGGCGCCAAGGTGGCCTCGATGGGCGGCAATTGGGGCACGTTTTCCTGGTCACCCATGAACACCCAGACGAGGCCATTGCGCTCCTCCGCCTTGTAGGCTTTCGCCTTCACTTTCTGTTTGAAATCCTGATGCGGGGGCACGTTGGCCTGGTCCAGGCAATTGCCGTCGACGTCGAACTTCCAGCCGTGATAGACGCAGCGGATGCCGTTCTCTTCGTTGCGGCCAAAGAACAACGACGCACAGCGGTGCGGGCAGCGGTGGTCCATGACGCCGATGCGCCCCGACGAATCGCGAAGGGCGATGAGCTTTTCGCTCATCAGCATGAAGCGCACCGGATCGCCATCGGCGATCAGCTCCGACGACATCAGCGCCGGCATCCAATATTGGCGCATCAATTCGCCCATGGGCGTGCCCGGCCCGGTCTGCGTCAGAATGTCGTTTTCGGCTCGTCTGGTCATTGCTTTCCCCCTACTCCGCCGCCTTGGCAACGGCGCGCATATGGTCATCGTAGGCGTCCATCCAATCCACATCGGCCGGGGATACGTAACTGCCCGAGCGCACCCCTTGCAAGACGCCCGATTGATCGCGCACCACCGGCAAGCGCCCATCTTTCTGGAAAGCCCGCACCGCGCCCAAAATGCGCCGCCGGGTCTTGGCGATCATTTCATCGGATGGCGACAGATGCTCCAACGTGCGGTCGGTGATGGCGCCCATGCTTTCGGTGACCGCTTGATCCTGCAGATGGATGTTGCTGATGCCGGTAAAGCTTTCGCTGCGCTGGATGTCCCGGTCGATCCGGTAATCATTGCCGGCGTTGGCGGCCAGACGCCAGCGGCCCAGCCAACCGGTATCGTTGTCCCGAAACGCGCTATCGACGCCATCGCCGCGAAGGCGATTTCCATCCTTGTCCATGCGCATGCGCTTGCGCGTGTCTTTATGGATGAACTCATAAAACATGGTGTGCGTGTCATCCAGGGGCACCCAGGCGCGGCCGATGATGTTGATATCGATGGGCCGGTTCGGCGGCAGCGCCCAGAACGGAAAGACATAATGGGCGAGGCGCCAATAGGTGTCGCCGCCGCCGCCTTCGGTGGGCCGGAAGGACGCGTATTTGGTGCCGTACTCGGTCTCGGCGACGATATATTCGGGCGCCCTGGCGGCGACCACATGCTGCTGGTCGTTGTCGGCGGCGACATTGCCGGCCTGGGCGGCGCCCAGATGCAGAAAGCTCAAATGGGAGGTGTCGATATCGCCCTCCAGCCCCTGCAGCCAGTTGCAATCGCGCTGCGCCGCGCGGATGAGCACATCCTCTTCGCACAGCAAGGTCGCCTCGATTTCCGGCAAGGCCGGGATATCCGATTGATCGCCCATATAGACCCAGATCATCCCGTTTCGCTCATGGGTCTTGTAGGCCCTGGCTTTGACTTTGTGTTTGAAATCCTGGGCAGCCGGCACGTTGGCCATATCCAGGCAATTGCCGTCCACGTCGAACTTCCAGCCGTGATAGACGCAGCGGATGCCGTCTTCTTCGTTGCGGCCGAAAAATAGCGAGGCGCAGCGATGCGGGCAGCGGTGATCCATGATGCCCACCCGGCCCGTGGAGTCCCGGAATGCGATCAGCTTTTCACCGAGCAGCATGAGACGCAGGGGATCGCCATCGGCTTGCAACTCCGATGATAGGGCGGCGGGGATCCAGAACTTGCGCATGAAGCCGCCCATGGCCGATCCCGGCCCGACGCGGCTTAAGGTTTCATTATCGCTGGCCCGGCTCATAGGCTCGCCCCCCTATTCCGCGGCGTCCGGCAACGGATAGCGCACCGGATTGTCGGCAATGATTTTGGCGTAGGCGTCGAGCCAGTCCAAATCGGCGGGCGCCACATACTGGCCGCTCCGGATACCATGATAGACCTGCGGATCGCTGGCGCTGGCGGGTAAACTGCCGTCCTTGGCGTGGGCGTGGGCGCAACGGATCAGCAGGCGGCGCACCCGGTTGATCATCATGTCGGACGGCGCCAACTGCTCCAAGGTGCGATCCACGATGGGGCCCATGCCTTCGTTGACGGCGTGATCCTGGACTACGATGCCGTGGATGCCGGTAAAAGTCTCATTTCGCTGCACGTCGCGATCGATCATGTAGTCGTTGCCGGCGTTGGCGGTCAATCGCCAGCGGCCATACCAATCGGTGAGGTTGGGCTCATACTCCAGATCCATGGAGCCGCCGGGAATGGCGCGCACTTCGCGCCCGTACGGGTCGTTCTTGATGACCATCACCAAGATCATCGTATGGGTGTCGTCCATGGGCACATAGGCGCGGGCCATGAAATTGCTTTCGATCACATTGACCGGCGGCAACGCCCAGAACGGAAACAGGAAGTGGGCGACGCGCCAATACAAATTGCCTTCGTCGGCGGGGCGGTGGGCGCCGTACATGAAACCGTAATCAGTTTCTGCGGTTTTATATTCCGGCGCCCGGTTGGCCACCGAATATTTGCGGATGCCGTCCTTGGCAAAGCTCGAAGTATCAAGATTGCCGTAATGCAAAAGACCAACATGGGAGGTGTCGATCTCGCCCTCGATGGCCTGTAGCCAATTGCAGCTCCGCTGATGAAAACCGATTTCCATTTCCGCATCGGGGATCAACGTGGCCTCGATCTCGGGCAGCGCGGGCACATTATCCTGGTCGCCCATGAACACCCAGATAAGGCCGTTGCGCTCCTCGGTCTTATAGGCCTTGGCCTTGACTTTATGTTTGAAATCCTGATGCGGCGGCACGTTGGCCTGATCCAGACAATTGCCGTTCACGTCAAACTTCCAGCCGTGATAGACGCAGCGAATACCGTCTTCCTCGTTGCGGCCAAAAAACAAAGATGCGCAGCGATGCGGGCAGCGGTGATCCATGATGCCGACGCGGCCCGACGTGTCCCGAAATCCGATCAGCTTTTCGCCCAAGAGCATGAGCCGCAGCGGATCACCGTCGGCAGCCAGCTCGCCGGACTTGGCCGCCGGCAGCCAGTATTGGCGCATCAGATCGCCCATGGGCGTTCCCGCGGCCACCCGGGTCAGGGTTTCGTTTTCGGCATTGGTGGTCATGTCGGCGGCCTTCCCCCGATTTATTATTGGCCAATATATCACTTCCAGCGGCGGCAGACAAAATATCAGGCTGGATCGCCGCCGTCCCCTGCCTGGCGGAGGGCGCGTTTGTGCCGATTGATCCAGGCGCGCAGGGGCCTGCGCAAAGCCGGCACTTCCATGGCGATAAAAAACAAGCCAACCGGGATCATCCAAAATCCAAGGATCGGAAGGAAGCCGAAGACGCCGCCGATGATAAACAACAGCCCGGCAACCGAACGAACGCCCGGCCCCATGCGCCGCGTTGCCCAGTAATTGGCTTGGCGGAGGACTTGGATAAGGAACGTCTTCCAGCCGGGCGCGCCGGGCGGATAGGAGCCCGGGCTGCCAGCGCCCCGCTCAGGAGCCGCCAAAATTTTCGATCTCGTCGTTGCTGGGGAAACGATCGGTTTCATGCTTGGAGAATATGAGCGCACCGTCGCGCACGATCTCGAACGCGCCGCCGGCCGCCTCGATCAGTTCCACCGATGCGCCGAAACGCTCCACCAAATAATCCCTCACACGGAGAGCCCGGGGGCCGTAGTCTCACCGGACGCAGTATTCAATGCTGAATTGCATAACCCACCTTGATGTTTCCGCTTCTAAGCGCTGCCCCATACTAGCAATTCGGCGGGCATGGTCAAAATCCCATGTTTGTGATAAATTCTTAAGCATCATTTTCATGGTTATAGAATGACTTATCACGCCCAGGCGTGCTACAAGGTCCGCCCGATAGGCTGTAAATTGACCCCTGATCCAACGATGCCGAGCGACCAAGACCATATTCCGCGCCCAAGAGGTCTTTTTGGGGCGCGCCGCTGGCTGTCCGGAGCTATAAGCCTTGGCGCGCTGTTGGTGTTGTTAGCGGCCGGCGGCGCTGCCGCGCAGACCAAATCCCAAGACGTGAGCCGGTTAAACAAACAACTGTTCAGCGCCGTCCGCGCCGATCAGGACGCGCGTGTGCGCTCGCAATTGACCGCCGGCGCCGATCCGATGGCCGTCAACGCCTTCGGCTTGACCCCCGCCGGACTGGCCATCGAGCGCGGCAATTTCAAAATGGCCCATTACATTCTGGCGGTCCGCAACCAGCGCGTTATGGCCAAGGAGCGCGCCGCCGAACGGCGGCGCGCGCGCTCCGGCCACGTGCCGGAGACCGTTGCCGCCACAGCGCCAGCCGCTAACCAAGAGACGCCAGCCGCGCAACCGGCAGCGCCAATCCCGGCACGGCAAGCACAAACGCCGCCGCCCGCCGCCGCTGCTGCACAGCCGGACGCCGCGCCGCCGCCCGGCCGCGCCGTGGCCGCCATCGGTGGCCGCAATCCGTTTGATCCGCTGGCCGCGGCAAGCTCGGATCTGCCGACCCTCAAAATCACCGAGGCAACCGGCGCCGGCCAAAGCTTGCAACCGGCAAACGAAAACGCCGCAGCGCCAAAATCGGAGCCGTCCGAGCCCGGCCTGCTGGGCCGCATGGTGGGCGGCATTACCGGCGTGTTCAGTTCCGAACAGGAAGCGCCCGCCCCGGCCCCGGCGACCCCGCCCGCGACGAAAAACATCCCGGCGGCGAAAAACACTCCGGCGGACGGCCCGCAAATTCAGATGCGGCGCCTACCGAAAGCCGCGCCCGCAGCGCAAGCGGCGCCGGGCCCGGAACCGGTGCAAACCGCCCGGGCGCCTGAGCCGGGCAAGGGTGGCGCTGACGAACCTGGGATATTCGGGCGCATCACCGGCGGCATCACCGGCGTTTTCTCAAGCGACCCTGAGCCCAACAAAAATAAAATTGATTCCGAAGCCGCGCCATCCGCATCCGCCAAGCAGCAACCGGCGGGCGATACCGAAAGCGGCCTATTCGGGCGCATGATGGACGGCATTGCCAACGTGGCCGGCGCCGGCGGCAAAGCAACCACAGCGCCGGAAAAGACGGCGGCAGCGGCGCCGCAAGAGACCGGCGGCGACACCACCGTCATTTCCAGTTTTTTCAAAACCATGTTCAATAGCGGCGAGACCGAAACGCCCGGCGGCAAGCCCGAAACCAAAGCCGAGCCCAAGCCCGAACCCAAGATCGAACGCAAGATCGAACCCAAGTCCGAACCGGAAGCCGTGGTCGGCTCCGCGGCGGACGCAAAAACACCGGCGACGGCGCCAAACACCGGGCTCAATTTGCCCGCCGTACAGGTGGCCGACGCGACGCCGCCGAAGGTCGAGGCATCGCCGCCGGAGACCAAGGCCACGCTACCCGAAAGCAAAGCTGCGCCGCCGAAAACCAAAGCCGCTACGGTCCAAGCCAAAGCCGCTCCGGCGGAGCCTAAGCCCGCGCCACCTAGCCCCGCGCCGTTCAGCGCCGCCGGCGGCGCCACCGGCCCCTTGCCGACCATCAGCGATCCCAACTTGACCGCCAGCGCCAAAACAGCGGCGCCCGCCAAACCAGCAACGCTGCCGGCGGCGGCGGAGGACGGGCGATCGGGGCTCGATAAGTTCCTGCGGCGCATGTTTACCGAACCCAAATTCTTTGATAAGCGCCCGCCCGAAGAAGCGCCGAAAGAAGCGCCGGCGCCCGCATCCGAAGCCACCCAGTCCGCTTCCCGGGATGGCCCGAGCGTGGAAACAATCGCCGCCGCGCCGAGCGCCGGCAATGACAGCGCCGGGGCCGAAACACCCGAGACCGCGCCGGGCAAATCCGTCTCCAGCAAACTTGATGGATTCTTCAAGGGGCTCGCCAAGGGTTTTAGCGACAAGTCCAGGCCGGAAAAAACCGCCACAACCGAAATCGCCGAAGCGCCGCCGGCCGCCGAGCCCGCGCCGCCGCCGCCCGGCCGCGCCGTGGCCGCCATCGGTGGCCGCAATCCGTTTGATCCGCTGGCCGCGGCAAGCTCGGATCTGCCGACCCTCAAAATCACCGAGGCAACCGGCGCCG